>JAFZJI010000003.1 GCA_017552105.1 Bacteroidales bacterium
CAAGACCGTTCTCCAGCACGCCATAGCGAAGCAGGGCGAAGCCGATATCATAGTTATGGCCGCCTGCGGAGAGCGCGCCAACGAGGTCGTGGAAATCTTTACCGAGTTCCCCGAACTCATCGACCCTCACACCGGACGCCACCTGATGGAGCGTACCACCATCATCTGCAATACTTCCAACATGCCCGTGGCCGCGCGAGAAGCTTCCGTATATACGGCTATGACCATCTGCGAGTATTACCGCGCCATGGGTCACCGCTGCCTCCTGCTCGCCGACTCCACCTCCCGTTGGGCACAGGCCCTGCGCGAGATGAGCAACCGTATGGAAGAGCTTCCCGGTGCAGATGCATTCCCCGTGGACCTTTCCGCCATCATCTCCAACTTCTACGCCCGCGCGGGCATGGTGGTCCTGAACAACGGCAAGACCGGAGCTGTCACCTTCATAGGCACCGTCTCCCCTGCCGGCGGTAACCTCAAGGAACCCGTCACCGAGTCCACCAAGAAAGCAGCCCGCTGCTTCTACGCCCTCGAACAGAACCGCGCCGACCAGAAGCGCTACCCGGCAGTGAACCCTATCGACTCCTACTCCAAATATCTCGAGTATCCCGAAATCATCGAGTATCTCGACAATTCCGTAGAGAAGGGCTGGGTCGAGAAGGTCATCAAGGCCAAGACCCTGGTGCTCCGTGGCAAGGAAATGGCCGACCAGATCAACATCCTCGGCGACGACGGCGTGCCTATGAGCTATCACGAGACCTTCTGGAAGAGCGAGCTCATCGACTTCGCTTTCCTCCAGCAGGACGGTTTCGATCCGGTAGACAGCCTCTGCCCCATCGAACGCCAGAAATACATGCTCGACCTCATCCTCGAAATCTGCGACCGCAAGTTCGAGTTCGACAATTACGAAGACTGCCGCGCATACTTCAAGCGACTTATCAACTGCCTGCGCCAGATGAACTATTCCGAATGGAACAGCGAGCAGTTCAAGGGCTTCCGCGCTCAACTCAATTCAATCCTCGAAGAAAATGGCAACTAAAGCATATCAGAAAGTATATACCCGCCTGGAGGCCATAACCAAAGCCACCGTGGCCCTGCATGCAGCCGGCGTCAGCAACGACGAACTTGCAACGGTGGAAGGCCGCCTTGCGCAGGTCGTCAAGACCAAAGGTGACCTGGTAACCCTGCAGGTATTCGCCGGCACCGAAGGCATCCCTACCAACGCCGAAGTTTCCTTCCACGGAGAACCCCCTACCCTCAAAGTAAGCGAGCAGCTCTCCGGCCGTTTCTTCAACGCCTATGGCCATCCCATCGACGGCGGCCCCGAGGTAGAAGGAGAAGAGCGTCAGGTGGGCGGCCCTTCCGTCAACCCTTACAAGCGCCGCCAGCCCTCGGAACTCATCCCTACCGGTATCGCCGGTATAGACCTCAACAATACCCTGGTTTCCGGCCAGAAGATTCCTTTCTTCGCCGACCCTGACCAACCCTACAACCGTGTGATGGCCGACGTAGCCCTTCGTGCCGACGTCGACAAGATCATCCTCGGAGGCATGGGCCTCAGCAACGACGACTATCTCTTCTTCCGCCACGCCTTCGAAAGCGCGGGCGCACTCGACAAGATAGTCTCTTTCGTAAACACTACCGAGGAGCCTCCCGTGGAGCGTCTCCTCATACCCGATATGGCCCTTGCCGCTGCCGAATACTTCGCGGTGGACAAGAACGAGAAGGTTCTGGTACTCCTTACCGACATGACGCTCTACGCCGACGCCCTGTCAATCGTGAGCAACCGAATGGACCAGATTCCTTCGAAGGACTCCATGCCCGGTTCGCTGTACTCCGACCTTGCCAAGATCTACGAAAAGGCCGTGCAGTTGCCGGACGGCGGTTCCATCACCATCATCGCAGTTACCACCCTGAACGACGGGGACATCACCCACGCTATCCCGGACAATACCGGATACATCACCGAAGGGCAGCTCTTCCTGCGTGCTGATTCCGATACGGGCAAGGTCATCGTGGACCCGTTCCGTTCCCTGTCCCGACTCAAACAGCTAGTGCAGGGTAAGAAGACCCGCGAGGATCACTCCCAGGTCATGAACGCAGGTGTACGTCTCTATGCAGATGCCCAGAACGCCAAGACCAAGCTGGAGAACGGTTTCGACCTCTCCGACTACGACCTTCGCTGCCTCGACTATGCTAAGGACTATGCAGTGGAACTGCTCAGCATCGATGTGAACATCAAGATAGACCAGATGCTCGACACTGCGTGGAAACTGTTCGCCAAGCATTTCAAGCCCGAAGAGACTGGCATCAAGCAGTCCCTGATCGACAAATACTGGAAATCCTAAAGTCGTGCCCGGCATGACCGGACAACTGAATAATGGCAATTAAATTCCAATATAACAAGACATCGCTGACGAACCTCGGAAAGCAGCTGAAGGTGCGGCAGAAGGCCCTCCCTACCCTTAAGAACAAGGAGTCGGCCCTGCGCCTGAGCGTGCTTCAGGCCAAGAAGGAGTCGGAAAAGCTCGCCGCCGAACTTGAATCGGCGATGCAGCGCTACGACTACCTGGCGGCCTTGTGGAACGAGTTCGAGCCAGGGCTGATACGCATCACCGACATCGACCTCAAGGAGGTGAAGGTGGCCGGCGTGAAATGCCCCCAGCTGGACGGAATCCACTACGAGCTTGCGCCGTTCAATGCCTTCGTCAAACCGGCCTGGTACGCCGACGGCGTGCGCATACTGCAGGAACTCACCCGCCTCGGGCTCGAGAGCGAGGTGTACGAGCAGAAGCGCCGCATCCTCGACTTCCAGCGCAAGAAGACCACCCAGAAGGTAAACCTTTACGAGAAGGTGCAGATTCCGGGTTATCAGGAGGCGATACGCAAGATCAAGCGATATATGGAGGATGAGGAGAACCTCAGCAAGGCCTCATCCAAGATAGTCAAGACCCGACATGCGGCCGAAGAAGAGGAGGAAAGCCTATGATAGAGAAAATGACCAAGTATTCCTTCGTGTTGCTGGATGCAGCCAAGGAAGATTTCCTCTCTTCCCTCCAGGAAATCGGCCTCGTAGATATCACCCGTTCCTCCAAACCTGTGGATGAACGTACTTCCGCCCTGCTGGAAAGCATAGAAGAGCAGAAGAAGCGCATCTCCGAAATAGAATCCGGAAGCGACCCGACCCTCAAAGGCCTCAAGGACAATCTCGGTTCTCTGGAAAAAGAAGCCCAGGAGACCCGTTTCTGGGGCAGCTGGGACCGATCCGCGCTGGAAGAAGCCGGAGTCAAGCTGCACTTCTATAAAGTGGTTTCCAAGAAGTTCGACCCTTCGTGGGAGGCCGACTATGCTGTTTTCAAGGTGCAGGACGATGGCAGAGACTGCCGCTTCGTAATAGCCGGAGACAATGCAGGATTCCCTGTCAAGGAGATCCCCGCCCCCTCCAGGAATTATTCGGACGTGAACGCCGACATCAAGACCGCCACCGACGGAATCAATGCCTACCATGCCAAGCTGGAAGCAGCCAAGAGCGAGCTTCCCGCCCTGCGCGAGGGCCTTGCCAAGTTGCAGGGAGACTTCTCCCGCGCCCTGGCTTCCGCATCGGCCGAAGATGCCGCCGAGAATCTTCTCGCAGTGTTCGAAGGCTTCGCTCCTGCGGAGGACGACGCCGAGATACAGCAGCGGCTGGACAAGATGGATGTCGTATGGTTCAAGGATGAAGCCGTCCTTGAGGACAACCCTCCCATCAAATTCAAGAACAACAAGTTCGTAAGGATGTTCGAGATGCTGGTGGATATGTACGGCCGTCCGGCCTACAATGGTTTCGACCCGACTCCTTTCTTCTCGATATTCTTCCTGCTCTTCTTCGCGTTCTGTATGGGAGACGCCGGCTACGGCCTGCTGCTCGTCGCGCTCGGACTCGGATTGAAGAAGAAACTTGGCGACATTTCCTCCCTGGTGATAGTCCTGGGCGTCGCCACCACGGTCATAGGTTTTCTCTTCCACACCTTCTTCAGCATAGACATCGCCCAATGGAAGATCCTGGGGCCCGTGAAAAGCGTGTTCCTGCCCTCCAAGATCGCAGGATACGACGGCACCATGGTCCTTTCCATAGTGGTGGGTATCATACACATCTGCGTGGCAATGGTCGTAAAGACCTGCGTGTCCACCAGGCAGAAGGGTTTCCTCGGCAGCCTGGGCACCTGGGGATGGACCCTGCTGATAGTGGGAGGAATCACTGTCGGGGCGTTCGCCCTTCTCGGAGTGATAGACAAGAGCCTTACCAAGACCATCATAATCGTGCTGGGAATCATTTCCGCCATAGGAATCTTCCCGCTCAACGACATCCACCGCAATCCTCTGGCGAACGTGGGTCTGGGTCTCTGGGACACCTACAATGCTGTCACCGGCCTGCTGGGCGACGTTCTCAGCTACCTCCGCCTCTATGCCCTTGGCCTTGCCGGAATGATGCTTGGAAGCTCTTTCAACACCATAGGACAGGCAATACTGGGAGATGGATCCTCGCCGGTATCGTGGGTGTTCTTCGTACTGCTGGTAGTCGTGGGGCACACGCTGAACGTTGCCATGGCAGCCTTGGGAGCATTCGTGCACCCTCTTCGGCTCAACTTCCTGGAATTCTTCAAGAACTCCGGATACGAGGCTGCCGGACGCAATTTCGATCCGTTAAAGAAATAGAAATAATAACAATATAAAAACAAACAACTAATTATGGAACTTATTCTAGGTTATCTCGGACTCGGACTGGTGCTTGCCCTTGCAGGTATCGGTTCCGCTATTGGCACAACTATCGCCGGCAATGCCGCTGAAGGCGGCCTCAAGAAGCGCCCGGAAAAATCGGGTAATTATATGGTACTTTCCGCACTCCCCGCAACCCAGGGTATCTACGGCTTCGTATCATTCTTCTTGCTCCAGTCGATGGAGAGTCCTGCAAAGACCTTCGGTATCGGTCTTTCGGTCGGTCTGGTCTGCATGCTTTCCGCTATCCGTCAGGGCCAGGTCTGCGCCAACGGTATCGTAGGTGTCAGCCAGGGACACGACAATGTATTCGGACAGACGCTCATCTACGCCGTTCTGCCTGAATTCTACGCAATCCTTGGTCTTGTCTGTGCCTATCTGGCGTAAGATTTATCGCATGTACATAGAGGCGGCTATCCTTCCAAGATAGCCGCTTTTTTTACCTTGTAGCGGTAGAGGGCTTCGAGGTAATAATAGTCCGCATAAGAGAGAGGAGCATCGACCTCCTTTCCCTTCATATAAAAACCGGTTCCATGCTTAATGAGAAAACCGCCATTCTCGCCTTTTGCCGAAAGGTAGCCGGGAGATGAAAGCACTTCGAGCGTAGCTTCTGCCTGGCGTATGCAGCGGCTTGCAAGGGCCTTGTCTTTTGTAAGGGTGGATAGTTCAATAAAGGCGGACGCCATTACGGCAGCGGCGGAAGCGTCGTCCTGGGAAGACATGGGCTGCGGAGCGCTGAAGTCCCATGACGGTACGGGGCGGTCTTTCAGAAGAGGCAGCAGGTAACGTGCAATCTTTTCCGCATGATGCAAGTAGCGTTTCTCGCCAGTTTCCCTATACATCATAGTATAGCCGTACAGCCCCCAGGACTGGCCGCGGGACCAGGAAGAACCGTCACTGAAGCCCTGGACCGTCTTCTTGACAAGCACTTCTCCTGTAGTCAGATCATATTCCAGGAGGTGATATGACGAAGCGTCTTCCCTGAAATGGTTTGCCATTGTCACATCCGCATGGGATTTTGCCATTTCTTCCCACTCGGGAACTCCGAACAGCCGGGACGCAAAGGTCAACAGTTCCAGGTTCATCATATTGTCGATGATCACCTTGCATACCGGCCGGCTGCTATCCCAGCTCATGATGGTTCCGCACACGGGCTGGAAACGGGACGAGAGTAGTTCCGCACCCCTCCGGATTGCAGGCAGGTACTTTTTTTCTCCGGTAAGCCTGTACGCAAGACCTGCCGAGCACATGACTTGGAAACCTACGTCATGGTCACGGAAATACGAGTCCACGTCCAGCATGGGTTCAGTGCTTTTTTTTGCTAGTTCAAGCACATCCCCCCTACCGCTCAGTTGCCATGCATACCAGCAGGTTCCGGGAAAGAAACCGCTGGTCCATTGCTTCAGGTCCCCGCACACCAACTTTCCGTCCTCGTAGGACTGCGGCATGGTCAAGGGAGCGAGCGATCCTCCCAGAAGAAGGCATTGATCGGCGCATAGTTTATATAGTTCCTCCTTAACTGTTTTTCCTTTGCCGGGAATTGCAGCAAACCTTAAAACGTACGATCCTTTTTTCGGGACGGATTTGGCCTTAAGCGAAAGACGCCACAGCGCATCCCCGAAAGCCTCCCCTATTCCGCTGCCTTCTAGCGGGATCTTCTCCGAATTTGCCTCGAAGGCAGCCTTGTCGTAGCGGAGACATACTCCTGCATTGAGGCCGGCTACACCGTCGCAGGAAAGGTCCGGCTCTTCCGGAAGAAGGAAATGGAGTTCGTTGGGCACGGCGGGATGTTCCAGTTCGAAGTCCCCGCGTATTTCAAGAGAACCGTCCTTGAGCAGCCTGTAGTGCAGCTTCCATGATTTCACTCCTGCAGAATCCGGGTATGCCGAGGCTATGTCCGCGGTAAAACTCTTTGTACGCTTATCCGCAGCGCTGCCGCTTGCCTTGAAAGCGCGGCCGTATTCTTCGGCGCATCCGTTGATCCGAGGGACATTATGATAGTCGCTCGACATGTTCCAGATTTTGTACCGGTACTTTTTATCGAAGGTGAACTTATTGTAAGTTCCTTTCCCGGCATCGACAAGAACCGGCTTGCCGTCATAAAAATAAATGCAGCTGCCGACATCGTTGTGATTGTGCCTCTCGTGGTTATTGCCGCCTTTCACTGCAAGATATCCTTTTCCGGAGCGCATGAAACAAAGCTCGGACTCGGAATACCATGCGAAGTCGGAAGGTTTGAATTCCTTTTGCGGTTCCGCTGAAAGCTCGGTGCATGCCCGGAAGTTTTCCATCGCCTTGTAGAACAGGCTCCAGTCGGTATTGAGGGGGTCATAACAGAAGGCTTTGTAAGAATAAACCGCAAAATCACGCATCAGGGAGCTGCCGAAGGCTTTGCCATAGCGCCATATAGTGGCGGCACCGGGAGTTTCGCTTGGCTCGGCATCGGCAAAATTGGCATGCCACTTTCCGCCGATCTGCGCATGAACTATATATTCGCCGAAATTCTTCAACAGCGGGGAATCCCATATCTGAAGTTTCCCTCCGGTAACCATCGAAAGGCATTGCAGGTAATTAAGCAGATACCCTCCGGAAACGTACCAGTAAATGGGTCCTTCGTCGCAGGCTCCGTCTCCCTTGAGGCTCTCCAGATACCTGTCGACGGAAACGATTGATTTTTCCACGGCCGCCTTCAGCCTTTCACGGTCGGTTTCGAGCAGCATGAAGCAAAGAAGCGCATTTGAATTGCACCATGGGTTCCAGTTGTTGGGTGTCACCTTCGCCCTGAAACCCATCCAGTCGAAGTGGTTCTTCTGCAGGTAGGGGTCCAGTTCACGCTGCTTGATTTCATGGTACAGGCGCTCCGAAATGACAGGGTTGACGCCATCGAAGGTCTCATGGAAGAAATACCATATCCACGACAGCATCTGCGCATGGTTTCCCTGAAACAGGGCAAGGATATGTTCCTTGTAATCCGGAAGGGGCGACTTGACCTGCTGGAACTTTGCAAGATGATCGCTGACCGCCCACGAAGTGTATTCGCAGAACGAAAACACTCCGTTTATGATATCGTCCACGAAACGCCCCTTTCCCTCGGCCAGTTCCGCCATCATGAGCATGCTCAGCGCTTCCCTGTTGCGATGCATGCGGTCTTCCTGGGCACAACGGTTTCCCGTACGGTCCAGTTCAAGATAATCCGTTGCCCTGAGCTGTAACCATTCGAAACCGAGGAACTCCTCGCCTCTGGATATGAAGTCCTTTTTACGCCCGCCCAGCAGCCTGTCCCAGCCTTCTCGGTCGGAATAAGCGGGGTAAGGCATCCAGGAACGGTCGCTTACGAGGACTTCCCCAAGATCGAGTGCGGATGCAGCAGCAAGGAGCGGATGCCGGCCATAATCGCGAAGATATCTTGTACCGGTCTGGAAGCCGCGGTAATCCCGCATCAATATTCGGCTCCTGTACTCGACTTTCCTGCCTGAAGGCATGGTATGCGTCGCCACTATCTCCCAGTCTTTTTCCGCGGCGGGATCCCCGGAAGGGGCTTCTATTATCCAGAAAGTATCTACGTTTTGCTTGTAAACCCTGCTGCCTCCGTAAGGCGCTCCGAACACATCCACCATGAATGCCGCGGACGCCGCATCGAAGCACTTCTTCCGTATCTGCTTCATGGGTGTTTCCACTCCACCCTGCACGAACTTCACTTCCCAGTCCGGGGTGGCATCCCAGATGCGGGCGACAAAGCATCCCTTGAACTCCTCCGGCCAGCCATACACCTCAGACCTTTTGGGAGCGCCCTTAAGGCCGGTGAACATGCGGTCCGGTCCGTAGGAATCGTTTCCGCTGTAAACACGCATCTGAAAGCCGGCGTCCTCCGTCGTCGTTTTGTTGTATTGTTCGGAAAGGGCGGATCCGTCGAAGGAAAAAACTCCGTAGCCCAGAGGGCAGCCGCTTGGGGAAAGGTTGCTGAACCACCATGCGCCGCCTATGGACTGCAGGTTATATTCCCTGATGTTTCCGGCATGCCTGAAATTGTTGATATTATGCTCATGGCCGGACAGTACCAAGGCCTCGCGGAAGCTGCCCAGCAGCTCCTTAACCTCGTCCTTATGCAAAAAGCGTCCGAACAGCGCCGCGTGGATGCAGAATACGATGACCTTGTCCTTTTTGTCTTTCACAAGCGCCAGGTCCTGCCTCAGCCACTCCAGCTGAGAGTCGCTGATACCGCAGTCATAGGCTATCTTTACACCGTCTCTCTGGGTTCCTTTGTAAAGGATATCGTCCATCACGACAAAATGCACTTTGCCTATGTCGAAAGAATAATCGGTGGGAGCGAAATTGCGGACGAAGTGCTCGGTAACGGCATATTCGCTCTTTCCGCCGGTATTGTCATGGTCGTGGTTGCCTATGCAGTAGAAGAACGGGACCGGATTTCCCGATGCACGGAATCCGGTATAGGATGGTTTTACCTGGGAGGTGAATTCCATTCTGTCCGATAACTGGTCTCCCAGCGCCACGCCTATTACGGGGCCATAGGAAGAATGGCTTTCCATGGTGCGCTGGATATCCGGTACGCTTTCGCCGTTAAACCTCTCGAAACTGTTGTCGTGACCGAAATGGGCATCGGAAACAGCAATAAGGGTAAACCTGTCCGAGGACTTCTTTCGCGGAGTCAGGCTGAAGTTCAGGTCCGCTCCCCCGATATATTTGAAGAAAGCGGGCGCGCCATCATCTCCCAGGGGTATCATATACTCCGCAGGGACAGTTATGCTGACAGTCCTTGCAAGGGAATCCGCATCAAGGAAATATCGCCCTTTCGAGTCAGTGACGGTACAATGATAGCCATCCGATACCACCACCCCTTCGACGCCTTTGCCGTTATGCTGGTTGGTAACGATTCCGGAAACCGGGATGGATAGAAGCAGAAAAAGCAGTTTCAGCATAATCCGTATGTTTATTCATTATACCTTTCGCCGTATGCAAAGCCCTTGAATGTATTGTTACCTACGTAATGCTTGCCGGTGTAGGTGGCGGTCCAGCCGCTCTTCATGGTGTGAACGGCGGTAATAGTGTAACCGCTGCTGGCAAACGACGATGAAGAATACCAGAACTGATCCGTGTCATCTCCGGCGCCGCCATGCTCACTGTCAAACACTTTTGCAATATAGCAATGGGCTGCACGGTCATTGATGGCAGTTGACACCCTGGTCAATTCGGTGGTGGTACCGCCCTTTGTAAGATAGACTTTCCAGTAGTCTTCACTGTCGTCCGGGTCTCCGGCGTCCGGTAAACGGATTACGTATTTCCCGCTTACGGAGCTGTCCCAACTATAGGTCTTCCCGCTACGGGTATATGACTCTCCGCCGTTATATGTGCGGAACTGGAACGTGGGGTCTTCCTTGGTGGTCTTGTTGTACTCGGCATAAATGTCGTCGTGGCCGAAGGTGAACACGCCGTAACCTGCAGGACAGCCGGTGCCATAGGCGATGTCTGCATCCCAGAAGTATCCGGACAGTGTCTGCAGCGTATGCTCGTAAATCTGCCGTCCGCTTTTTGCATTCCAACCTGAGTAGAGGTTGTTATTGATGACGTGATTATGGCCGGAGAAAACGTGAACGTTGTAGAAGTTGTTCTTCAGGACGCCCATAACGGCATTCTGGGTACCGCTGTCTCCGCCGGAAGCAGCGCTCAAAGGGGCGTGGGAGCAGAATACCGCTATTTTGGTCTTGGATCCATTAACCCTTGCGATATCGGCCTGGAGCCAGTTAACCTGTTCCTGAGTGAAACCTTCTCCATATTTGACGCTATAATAGCCGTCCCCCCTGTCAGTGTTTCCGCTTCGGCGTACGATATCATCCATCACGATAACATGGGCGTTGCCGATGTCGAAAGAATAGTTTGTGGGGCCGAATGCATTGACATAAGCGGTTTCGGAATCATAATCGCTGTCCTGTGACGAATCGTGGTCATGATTGCCGATGACATAGAATACGGGAACACTCAGGCTGGAGAATTTTGCAACCACGGACGATGCCATCGACAGCTTGTCAGACAACTGGTCTCCGAGAGCCACGGCAATAACTTCACCTGCGTCCCCGCCATCGCCGACAGGAATTCCGGTAGACATAAGAGTGGTCGCTGTTTCCTCGATATCATCAATCGCAGTCTGGAACTTGCTGAGTTGCGCGTTGGTCTGAACATGAGCATCGGCAATGGCCAGAATGGTGAAACGGCTCGGAATACTCGCGCGTCTGGTCAGCGTGAAGTCCTTCTGAACGGCTCCTGATGAAGGAATGGTCACGTACTGATAGAATGCCGGGCGGCCGTTGCCGTCGAGAGGAATCTCGTAACTTGCAGGGACAGTGACGTTGACCGTACGCGCACGGGAGTCCGCGGCCATCTGGTAGGTGCCGTTCACATCCGTAACGCAAACATTATAACCATCTGAAACGGCCACCCCGGGGATGGGATTACCGTCGGAATCCTTGATGACGCCCCAGAGGTTGCTTGAAGGTAAGATGGTGCTTTCTCCTATATCCTCCCATAAGGAAGGCGATGAGGCCGTTCCGGATTTCTTGTAGATATTGCGGACAGGACGGATGCTGAGACCATAGTACATCTCGGTGGAAGGGCTGCTGTTGCGTCCGTAATTCAGGGAACTGCCCGTCATCTCGAAACGGAGCGTGGCATTGGTAAGGTTTCCGTTCGAAGGTGTTGCGCGGATGCGGGAGTCGCTCCAGTAGAATCCGCGTGCCCCATAATATGCGTGCCCCGTGCCGTACCATCCGGCAAAGGGGAAGAATACCGTATTGGTCCCGTCGCTGAACCAGCGTCCCTTAACGGTGCGGCCGACGTTGTAGAAGTCGATGGTCTCTATCTTCGTCGTAAGTCCGGAAGGGGTTGCTGTCTGGGCATCAGATATGTCGATGCTGATATTGTCACCGACAAGAGAGACAAGCTCCTCAATCGTGGGCATCCTCCAGTCGTGTCCCCAACGGACGCGGGCCGCGTCATACTTGGTCCCGGAAATGCGCTGAAACTTCATGGCACCGTTGGAATATCCGTTGGAAACCGCCCCGGTCTCGAAATAGCCGATCTGCGTCGAAGGGAAATTGGCCATATCGCCTACCGTCTTGCTGCCGTTGTATGTCCAGTTGGATGACGAGAAGGATGTCCTGGGGGTGATTTCTCCCCACATGAAACTGTCGCCGTACAGGTCGTCAGCCGTGGGCGATGACGCCGTTACCTTGGCGCCGAGGTTGTAGGGGGCCCATGCCGGTGCAACGGTGGTGGAGTAAGTGTAGTCGTCGAGGTTGTTGTACTTGTTGCAGAAGTCGCTGTCGGGATCCTTGCGTATCGTAAGCGAATGCGCTCCCAGGGAAACGGCGTCCTCGGGGAGAGGACGGTCTATGAGTTCCATGGCGGAAACGTCGAAAGTACCTATCTTTCCGCCGTTGCCGCTGAGGTTGGCGCTCACCACCTTACCGTTGGACCGGGTTTTGGAGGAGTTCATGAAGGTGATTATGATTCCGCGATTCCCGTTGATTCCGCATCCGTACTGGACGGCGGGGACGGCCAGATAGCACACCTCCGTGGCCGATGACTCGTGACCGAGATCGACGACGGAGATACCGTCGAAGTTCCCATCGTAGATGACGGAAGCGTCTGCGGAAGCGGATACCCTCCAGGACGCAGTTGTACAGTACTCAAGGTAACGCACTCCGGCGGGCAGCACTATACGCATGAAATAGGACAGCCTGGTACCGATATCAAAAGAAAAAACCGGGGACAGTCCCGAGCCAGTGGAGACAATGTAGTCGAAATCTCCGATGGACTCCAGGCTGGCATCCTGTGAAGTATATCCGCAGATCACGGAAGATGCAGCCGTAGTGGCGCGGGATCCCAAGACGGCCTTCCATGATGTCCCGTCCGTCACGCCCAGGCCGCTGACGTCAGCGGAGAAACTGGCCGTGGAGCGTCCGGCGCCTGATTCCAGATCGAAACGGACCACTTTGCCGCCATCTGTCAGGGCATAGAAATGGTCTCCATCTTCCCAGGTGGATTTGAGTCCGGAAGCCATCCCCGTGGGGTCGGTTTCGGTATATACCATCCTGGTTTTTTCCGGGAGCGTAACCTTTGCATGGATTACATCCGGCGCTCCGGACTCGGCAGGCTGGGAAATATCTTCTTTGTTACATGCGGCCAGCGCCATGCAGATCGCGGCGACGGCGGGCAGGGAATGGAATAAATGTCTCATAAATTAAATTTCACACAATAAATAATACACGGCTGCGTGATTTTTCCCTTTTATCAACCCCTCTTTTTAAAGAAAAATCAGGGGATTGCTTTTTTACCGTGTATTCTAGTTGTATAAGCACATTAATGAATAACCAATATGAAAAAGCCTGAAATCAAACCGGAGTACGTTACTCCAAAGACAGACATCTTCCAGACTCTGCCCCAGAGGTGCATTGCCCAGAGCGTAGGTGCGCTTGCCCCCGGCATCTCCGAAGATACCAATACAGAATTCGTTGACTATTAATGAACTACCAGAGAAAGACCATGAAAAAGTATCTCGCACTAATAACCGTTTTCGCAGCCCTCTGCGCCTGCGAAAAAGCACAGGAAAACGCGCTTGAGGAGGCCACTCCCAAGAATGGCGAAAAGCAAATTATCACGGCTACGGTGAATGTCGCGACAAAGGTCGCCTACTCCGAGAACACTCCCGGTGGCGGCAGCGGAATCAGCTCCGTATGGGAAAGCGGCGACAAGTTCTACGCCATCCAGGACAATAACACCGTCGTTACCTTCAACCTTGTTTCGGGGGCCGGCAACACAAGTGCAACCTTTGAGGCTGAAGCTGAGGGCGTTTCAGCATCCACCACATGGAAGGCCGTTCTCGGCGGTCATGCATCCGTACATGGAACCGAAATCCACTGCGGCTTTACGGATCAGGGCGGATTTATCACCTCGCTGAACAACTATAATTATGTCGTTGCCGAAGGTACCGGCCTTACTCCGAACTTTGATTTCGAGAACGGAGAAAAGCTTACTTACGTCGTCAGGCTTAAATTGCCCGCCGGAATCAAGTGTATCGAGTACAGTTGCCCGGTTTTCTACAAGGTCGTAGGCAGCGGTGCTACTGCAGTGTTTTCAAAGGGCGACAATGACCCATATAAAAATATCCCTACCAGGACAATTACCTTATCCTCCCTTTCACACTCAGGTGATATCGTGTACCTTGCCGTACCGGCAGTCAATCACAATTCGAAGAGGACCACATACAACAATAACAAGCAGTATGGCAATATGAGAACGGGGGTCATCATCACCCTGCTCAACAATACCTCCGACGAAGCAACCCTTTCGAACGGTTCAGTCATCGATACCGACCTTTCTTCAAAAGGTGGACAGGTGGGTTCATGGGATATGAGCGGATGGAGCCTGATTCCCAGGCCGAAACCTTCAGAGGCCATCGAAGTCGTCACGACCGACTCTTTCACCGAAAGCGACTCCAACTACCATTTCGACCTTACCGGCACGGATACCTTCTGGGCGCCTTTCAATCTAGGTGCATCCACTCCTGAAGGAAAGGGGGCCTACTATGGTTGGGGAGAAATCACCACTCCCGAGGAAAGAGGAAGGTCTGACGGCTATTCTTTCCCTGCCTACTCCCTGAGAGGCCAGGCTCCCGCAGCCAGCACCAATTATTACAATTACATCTCAGTCTATCCCGAAGGCCTCACTTCCGGTTCACTTGCAGGACGTTATAACACAATAGCAGGTGGACGTTATGATGTGGCTCGCGTAAAATGGGGCAGCGCATGGAAGATGCCCGGCTACATAGAGGCTTATGCAACTTTGAAGAAGGCAAGCTGGACAACGGTCAACGGCCAGGGCGGCCTGTCTTACGGCGGCATGTTCCTTCCCGGGTACAACGCCATGAAAGACCATGATGAATACCAGCCTAAAGGTTTTGATCAAGCCTGCATCTGGTCGGCAGACCAGTTCCAGAGAAACCAAGGTGGTGTAGGCTACGACTGCGCCTATATGGTAGGAAGCACGAGCGGTCACGGTTCCGCCGACTGGTGGCGTGGCAGCATCAAACGTGAATGGGGTATGCAAATCCGTCCCGTTCTCGCCAGTTCCACTATTAACGTATCCTACAGGGCAAGGTAAGTCCAGAAAGACTATACAGATTCCAAAAGATATCCGGTGAGCCAGTCCAGGTCTTCTCCGGATATTTTTTTAGCAAGAAAAGCGCGCACCTGTTCCAGTATGGTGCCGGAACCGCGGAGCAGACCTTCCACCATCTGCCGGTAGCGGTAAACGCTCACTTCGTTTTTCGGCCCCCTCCTGCGAGGTGCAGACTCAAGCCCGTATGAGAACGACGTCAGTTCATAATCCTTGGCAAGTTCATTTTCGCCTACCCCCAGCAGCGACTCCAGAAGGAAAGCCAGAGTCCCGGTCCTGTCAGCCCCGTAAATACAATGGAAATAGACGGGCTTCCCTTCACGGAGCCTGTCGATGAGCCATTGTATTGCCAGGATATACACGTCCGAAGTCCAGCACGGCACCAATCCCCGCCCTTTCCATCGACGTCCTGCCGTTTGCGTCAATACGGCAATATCGATTCGAGCAATCCTGATGGTAACCGTTCATCTCGGCGCCGCGGAATACGAGTCCGAACCTTATCCTCTTCCTCCCGTCTGCGGTAAGGATTCCCCCCAGGTCCCGGACATTGCAGATATTATCCACTTTGAGAAAACGCCTCCGGCCTGTGGTCATAAAC
>JAFZJI010000040.1 GCA_017552105.1 Bacteroidales bacterium
CCTCGACAGGATGAAAATCGCCTGAAATTCCTATCTTTGTGTCCGGAATGTACCCGTTGCTAGACAAGATAAACTCGCCCGCCGATATCAAGGGCCTCGGAATTGAAGAACTTAAGCAGCTCTGCTCGGAGCTGCGCCAGTACATCATAGAGGTCTGCTCGGAAAATCCCGGGCATCTGGGCTCCAGCCTGGGCGCGGTGGAACTGATAGTAGCGTATCATTACGTCTTCGACGCCCCCGACGACAAGATAGTATTCGACGTAGGCCACCAGGCCTATGCTCACAAGATACTCACCGGCCGCCGTGAAGCCTTCAAGACTCTGCGCAAGGCGGGTGGCATAAGCGGCTTTCCAAGGATAGACGAAAGTCCCTACGACAATTTCGGAGCCGGACATTCATCCACCTCCATATCCGCCGCCCTGGGCCTGGCCGAAGCCGCCCGCATCGCAGGCAGGAACGAAAAGGTCGTAGCCCTGATCGGGGACGGAGCCCTCACCGGAGGTCTGGCATTCGAAGGCCTGAACAACGCCGGCGCCGCCAAATCCGACATTCTGATAATCCTCAACGACAATAACATCTCCATCGACCGCAACCTCGGCGGACTCCACAACTATCTGCTGCGCGTTACGACTTCCCAGCCCTACAACGCATTCAAGGACAAGGTCTGGAACGTGCTGGGAGAGAGAGGCATACGCCATGTCATCCAGCGATGGTGGAGGAGCCTGAAATCCTGGCTTGTAAAGCGCACGGGAGGCGACCTTTTCGAGTCGCTGGGATTCCGCTATTTCGGGCCGGTGGACGGCAACGACATAGGCGCGGTAGTCAGCGCCCTGCAGAGAATCAAGAGCATCCCCGGGCCCCGCGTCCTGCACGCCCACACCGTGAAAGGAAAGGGATTCGCGGCCTCCGAGGCTGACCCCTACACCTGGCACGCCCCCGGCAAGTTCGATCCCGAGACCGGCGAACGCATCAGGAAGTCCAGCTATATCGACAGATACCAAGATGTTTTCGGGGACGTACTCTGCGAACTCGCGGAGAAAGATCCCAGGGTGGTGGGGATAACCCCCGCCATGGCCAGCGGCTGCGGCATGCACCACTTCGCCGCCCGCTTCCCGGAACGCTTCTTCGACGTGGGCATTGAGGAAGAACACGCGGTCACCTTCTCGGCTGGCCTCGCCGCCGGAGGCATGAAACCCTTCTGCAACATTTACTCCAGCTTTGCCCAGCGGGCCTTCGACCAGATAGTTCACGACATCGCCCTGCAGCGCCTCGACGTGACCCTCTGCTTCGACCGGGCCGGATTGGTTGGCGAGGACGGAGCCACGCACCACGGCGCCTTCGACATCGCGGCCCTGCGCCCCATACCCAATACCATCATCACTTCTCCCAAGGACGAAACCGAGCTCAAGCAGCTTATGTATACCGCCCTGAACACCGACCACGGTCCATTCATCATAAGGTACCCGCGCGGGTGCGGAGAAGGTGTGGACTGGAAGAATACCCCCTACGAGATACTGCCCATGGGAGAGGCCGTGGAGATGAAAGAAGGCAGCAGCGTAGCCCTGGTCTGCACCGGTCCTGTCACCAATATGGCCATGCGGGTGGCTGAGCGCCTCGGCCCCGAAGTGGGAGTGTACAACTTCAGGTTCATCAAACCCCTGGACACCGGGATGCTGGACCGCATAGCCGGGAAATATGCCCACATCATCACCATCGAAGACGGCGCCCTTAAGGGCGGGCTCTTCGGAGCGGTGGCGGAACAGCTTGCAGGCAAGCAGGATGCGCCTACGATAGAAGGAATCGGCATTCCGGACGAGTTCGTGCGCCACGCCAGCAAGGAAGAAGAGTGGGCGATTTGCGGGATGGATGAAGAATCACTCCGCGCGAAAATCTCCCAGCTGCTGTAGCTTGAGGGCGGGCCTGCCCCGGAAACCGCTCTTTTCCCAGGAAATCTGCACCGTCTTTTCTTCCCCCGGAAGGAGGGAGAACCAGTTATCGGAATACTCGATCGGAAGAATCTCTCCCCCTTTACGGTCGGTTGCGGACAGCCTCACGAGCAATGCGGGCACGTCGTCCGAGTTGCGGACTGTGACTGTAGCAGAGTTGCCGGAGATCTTCATTTCATGAGACAGGCCTGCAGGCCTGCAGGGAGTCACCCGCGGCAACATATAGAAGTTATCCGATAGCACTTCCCCATCTTCCGATAGCAGTCGGAGCTTCAGCAGATAAGATTCCGTGCCGTCGGGGAAGTCCACGCGGAGGCAGGAAACGGTGGAATCATCCGGACTGTCGACCGTGGCCGTCTGGCGGCCGAGCAGGGCCCCTTTGTAGTCATAGATTCCAAGTTCGGCAGTAAGCGAAGGAAGGTTCCCCCGGCAGATATTAACCACCTCGACACTGCTGCTGATCGGATTGTACTGTATGTGCAGGGGCTCACAAGCCTTCTTGCATGCGAAGAAAGCGGCGCCGGGCTGATAGTAATAATCGTAAGTGCACCATGCCGCGGAAGGCCAGCAGGAATGCGACATCCACAGCAGCAGGCCCATCCTTCCGGCAGCATTGGCCGACTCGAACATCGCCCTGTACCCCTCGTAGTTCAGCCACTGGCCCAAGGTGCAGAACTCTTCCGCAGAGTTGCACTCGCCGAAGGCTTCGGCCAGCAGCGAAATGTAGGAAGTCGCCTTCTGTGCTCCGTCCCTGGTGAAATCGTGCTTGCCCCACATCTCGCCTATCGGCCACATATCCTCGGCAGGCATCATCTTGCAAAGGCTCTCGTAAACCGGCACGTTCGGCATGCCGCGCTCGGAATGCAGTTTCCCGCTTTGATCGGAAAAGTAATACCCGGCCGGCATGGCTCGATAAGGCCCGTGCCCGCTGACTACACCGTCCGCAGAATTGGAAATATAAAGCATGCCAGGGTGCAAGGATGGCACCACTTCGCTCCGCAAGGCCTTGTCGAGGGTCTCCGGAGGATTGCCCTCGTTGCGTCCGCAGTAAAGCGCCAGGCAAGGATGCCGGCGTATCCTGGAGACCCAGTCCCGGGCATTGGCAAGGAACATGGATTCGTCGTCCGGATCTGGGCCGTCGGAAGGGTTGGCCAGCCAGAAATCCTGCCAGACCATTACCCCGTAACGGTCGCAGCAATCGTAGAATTCTTCGTCGCCCACCTGTCCTACCCAGTTCCTTATCATGTTGAAATGCATCTGCCTGTGGTAGTCGATGCATATGTCGTAATCCTTGGGGCCGAAGAGCAGGTTCTGCTCCGGGAAGCCCCAGTTTCCACCCTCTGGAACGAACCTGCGGCCGTTGATGTAGAGCTTCAGCCGGCCGTCGGAATCATCCCAAGCCATTTCTCGTATTCCGGCTTTGAAGTGTACGGAATCGGAGACATTGCCGTCTATCTTCACCGCAAAGCCCGCATCATAGAGCACGGGGTCTCCATATCCTACCGGCCACCAAAGATCCATGTTGCAATCCCGCAGCTGGGGAAAATCGGCCGGGCAGAAAGATATCTCCCCGTCGCCCGGAACTTCCTTGCTGAAGGCGATGTCTCCTATCCAGCCCTCCAACTCCACCTTACCTCCTGCACTCTCCGCTCCCTTGACCAGGACGGAGGCAGTAATGCTCGCCAGGCCATCGGGAGACAGTTTCGAGACCACCAGAGGATCCGAAACCTCGACCGGGCCCTTTTCCACCAAGCGGACATCGTTCCATATGCCGCAGTTGCGGCCGCGGACGGTGGTCATCCAGTCCCAGCCTATGCTTGCATGGAAGGTGGGATTGTCTGCGCCAAGCACGCCCCCGTTATAGCCCGTCCATCGGGCGTTCTTTTCCTTGACAGCGCCGGGA
>JAFZJI010000041.1 GCA_017552105.1 Bacteroidales bacterium
CCCGTCGGTATCATCCTCATCCTCAGCTACTTCCTCAATAGGAAGGCATATCTTGCCGACACCGTCGAGATCAAGACTGTCAACTGGTTCGCAGTTGCCGGCGTGGTTCTCGGTGCTGTTGTCGCAAACCTCGTACATTGGGGATTCCCTGCCATCAACGGTATGGCAGTCGCTGCTGTTTGCTACTTCTGCGGCAGAGCTATCTGCAAGAAGTAATGTAGATCTTTGACTCGAATTAACATAATGCCTGCCCAATACAAGGGCAGGCATATTTTTTTGCCGGCGCTGCCGCTAGAACGACAGCCTGAAGGATAGGCCGGTTACGGGGCGGAGGTCTCCTGCGTTGCTTCCTATGCCATAGGAAGGAGCACTTGCAAAGAAAGGCTGTACGTCGAACTGCACGTTGCCGGCATAGCCGGAACCTCTCAGATCTTGATGGTACATATTCTTGACCTTGGCGACCCGTACGGCATCGACGATGCTGCAGATCTTCACCACGGTGGCACCCAGTCGCAGGAGGGCGCTGACTCCGGAATAGCTCACGTAATAACCGTTATCGAAACTCAGCTCGTCGGCAGTGCCCCAGGCAAGAAGGCGGAAGCCCCAGTAAAGCCCGAAGTACGACGCTGCACGGCCCCATTCACCATCGATTCCCTGGCCGAGGCCGGTGAAGAAGAAACTGCACCAACCAGCAGTGCTAGGGTTGTAAGGATCGTGGCGGGAAGGTGTGTACATCTTGGGATTATACCAATTCTTATACTCGTTGTAAGACATTCCCGGGCGGGCGAATGACGACCAGGCCGGTTCCTCCATGACCGGGGAAGAAGGAGTATTCATGCCTTCCAGAACCTTCTGGCCGGCAGGATAGACTACGCATCGACCGTCGTTATAACGCACCATCAGCACGTCAGAATTGTCGATTTCGTAAAGCTGATCGACCGTATCCTTCCAGTATTTGAAAAGGATACGGTCGTCGTCTGCAGATTGTATGATGGCAAGGATATCGGTGCCATCGAAGCGTGTTATGACGTCCTGAGCCTTGGATGTAAAGGCTGCAAGGGATGCTAAAGCAACAATAATAAACTTTCTCATACCTGCAGCCAATACAAAAACCGTGACAAAATCATTCTCCTACGTGGAAAGCCACCCGTAGTTCTTCGATTTCTGAGTCCGTAATAGGATTCAGCTTGCCGACCGGTGCCGCCATTATCAATGAACGGGCGCTGAAATCGGCGACCTCCAGGCGGTCGAAGGTGTTGATAAGCTTATCGCCGGTAACCACCACGGAGTCATTCTCGAACATCACGCAAGGGGTCTTGCTGAATGCTTCGGCGACCTTCTTCAGGTTGTCGTACTGGCTTCCGAAGGGGAACTTGGGCACATCCTGCAGGAATATCCAGCTCTCCGGGATGGTACGCACGTCGAACTTCTCTTCCGTGCAGCAATAGCCCATCAGCGAAGGCGTCTGGGTGAGGATTATTGAATTGATTTTCGGATAGCGCTTGTAGAGCTCGTAATGCAGGGCGACGCTGCGGCTGGCAATCTTGCCGGCCTCTATCATGCCGTCCTTGACCTGAACTATGTCGTTGGGCTCGAGATCCCATCTCTGCACATCTGCCGGGGTAATCAAGAAATCGTTCCCTCTCCAGCGTACCGAGGCGGTTCCGTACGATGAACTCATCAGCCCCTGGCGGCAGGCCCTGCGGACTATGGTGCAGATTTCAGTACGTATGGCCCTCTCGTCGGAGGGATGGTCCACGTTCATGAAATTCTGGAACCGGTTGTTCACGGCCTGAGCATGATGCTGTATCTGTGCTTCGGTAAGATAGCGGGGCGTACCCAGGGTATCGGCGTTAAGGATGGTGCGGGCGCAGAGCTCCAGGGTCTCGAAACGCTGGTAGGCATCTGCGATATCCTCTCCCATCAGCACCACGCCGTGGTTTTCCATGATGACCGCCTTGTATTCCGGGTTCTTTGCGAACTCGCCGGCAATCTTCTGGCCCAGCAGTTCGCTGCCTGGAAGCGCATAGGGCGCGAATCCCACCGGCCCGCAGACACCGTGAGCCTGGGGAATGATGGACGTGTCGGGAATCTTGTGGGTGATACTGAAGGTCACCAGTCCCGGAGGATGGGCATGAATCACGCTGTGAAGGCCGGGGCGCATCTTGTAGAGAGCCTTATGGAAAGGATACTCGGAAGATGGCTTGTGCGGACCGACAATGCTGCCGTCGGCCTTGACGCACATTATGTCTTTGGGGGTGAGGGATCCTTTGTCGATACCTGCGGGAGTGATCCAGATGTCGCCGTTGTCGTCGAGTATGGAGACATTCCCTCCCGAGGTGGTGGTCATCCCGCTACGGTAGATCATCCCGATGATAAGGGTGATCTGCTCGGCGGGATGCATGAGTTTTACGTCGAGTTGTTTCATAAATTTTCTGCGTTAGCAAGAAGGTAGTTTTCCGCCTCTACGCTCCAGAGTCCGTTGTTGGCTTTGCAGATACGGTCGAGCTCGTCGTACACGGGCTTGCCTTGCTTGCCGAAGTCCGCGATGGCGGTGAGGGGCATGGTGACGTGTGTATAAATAAGTTTCTTTCCTCCGGGGATGGAGGTGAGGTTCAATGTAGTGTCGATGACGGCGTTAAGCCCGCCGACGTGGGTTACCAGTCCGGCAGGGTCCAGACCCTTTCCCATCATCTCCAGCGCCTCCTTCATGTCGTTGGTGTTGCCGCCGCTGGTGCCGACCACGTGGGTGGAGGCATAGTGGACGTTGTAGAAATTGAAGGGGGCTTTGAAAGGAGCTTTCGAAGGGCCGGAGAAGAAGTTCAGGCAGCCGTCGTATGCGAGGATGTCGTCGGCCTGCTCCACCACCGAGGGCACGGGAGCCATTACCACGACTTCGTCGTATCCGCTTCCGCCGGAGATATCCATGAGCTCCGCGACAGGGTTCTCCATCGCTCCGGTATTCACGTAGCGGAGCTCGATGCCGCGGGATTTCGCGAACTCCACGCTGTAGAGCTCGGCGGCGCGGTCCAGACGCTCCTGGTTGATGTCGGTTACCACGAACAGCGAAGGTTTGCGGTCTTCGCGATGCAGTACGTAGTTGATGCAGGCCAGGCCCATGGGACCAACGCCGGCGAGAAGTGCGAGCTTGCCGCCGTCTTTGATTTCCATGCTATGGTCGTAGGTGCCGGGCTTGACGTGGTAGCAGGCGTGCATGGCTCCGATCACGCAGGACAGGGGCTCGGCCAGCGATGCCGGATAGAATCCCTCTCCTCTGTAGGGGAGGAGGCATCCGGTTTCCATGACTTCGTTGGGGATGATGACGTAGGTAGCATCTCCGCCCACATACTGATAGGAGTATCCCGGGGCGCTGAGAACCCCCACGGGCCCTCCTTCGTAGAACATGGCGGGCTGGATGGAGAACTTGTCCCCCTTCTTGAAACTGCCCTGCCATTTGCTGCCCACTTCCAGGATCTCTCCCGCAAACTCGTGCCCCACTATCACCGGTTTCTCCGCGATGTCGCGGGGAACCCTCTTGTGGGTGTCGGCCTGATGCGCTGCCTTGTAAGTCGACATGCAGATGCTGTCGCTGACGACCTTCGCAAGGATTTCATCCTGCTTGATTGCCGGAAGCTCGAATTCCTCCAGCCTCAGGTCATCTTTTCCGTAAAGTCGTACTGCTTTGGTTTTCATATGGTGTTATTTTAGATTACGACAACATGACCTGGCCTCCGGTAACAGGAATGGCCTGCCCGGTTTCGCCGGTCTGCTCGATGGCATAAAGAATGGCCTTGGTGACATCCGCAGGAGTACAGCCCTTGTGCATGGGGACCTTCGACAGATAATACTCCTTGACATCCTCCACGGTCTTGGCACCCGGAACCTTCCCGGCCTTCAGATACTGTACATACAGTCCCTTCTCCGGATCGCTCCACAGGGGACCGTCCAGGAAGTTGCCGGGGCAGATGCTGTTGACCTTGATGCGGTAGGGGGCGAGTTCCAGTGCGAATGACTGGGTGAGGCCTATGCCTCCGAACTTGCTGCCGGCATATGCGAAGTTGGCCTTGCTGCCTTCCAGGCCGCTCTTGCTGTTTACCTGCACTATGTCCGCGAAGTATTCGGGATCCACGGCCGTCTGCAGTTTCATCACGTGCTGGGCCACCTTCGCACAATAGAAGTATGCGCTGTAGTTGATCTTGGTCACGAACTCCATATTCTCGGGAGTCATGGCCTCGAGGTCGCCTGCCCGCACCACGCCTGCGTTGCTCACGAAGGCGTCGAGGGCTCCGAAATTCTTTATGGTAGCGGCAATCAGGCCGTTCAGGCTGTCCATGTCCGCTACGTTAGTCTTCACGAAGATGACACGGTTGTTCCTGGCAATAGCGTTGAGAGCCTCGGCGGTCTTCTCGCCGGTAAGCTCGTTAAGGTCTGCCACCACTATGTTGGCGCCCTCCTTCACAAGTTCCCGGGCGATACCCTCGCCGAACCCCTGCGCCGCTCCGGTGACTATTATCGTCTTTCCTTCCACGCGGCCGGCAGATGATCCTGCCGCAACCTTGCGGCGGTATTTCTCTACTTCCCAGTTGTCGATGAAGTGAATCCAATCTTTCTCCATCGCATGTTCCCCGCCGAAAGAGCGGGCTCCGGCCGCAATCTTCATTGCATCGAGGAACACCTCGGTAATGATCCCGGCGTTCTTGGCATTATCGCCCACGGCCACCAGGCCTATGCCTTTGATGAGTATGACCTTGGGGGTGTGCCAGTATGTGGCGATATATTCTTCGATTGCCTTCTCCGCTTTCTGGACATTGGCATCTTCCAGCCAGATGTAGTGGCTTTTGCAGTATACTATGATGTCCGGTGTGAAGGGGGCTTCGACTTTCGCGAAGTTTTCTTTGTTTTCGGCGAAGTGGAGGGCAAGGGGGGATGAAGTTATCTTCAGGGTCTTGGCCCCGCGGCCCTTCCTGCTGAGTATCTGGCGGATTGCTGGAATGGATTCGGTTATCTCGTGGCAGTTAAAGCCTTGATTATCAGTACTTTCGCCGGTGCTCTCCCCCTGAATTTCGCTGGGGAGGGATATGGCTTTTGTGCTGATAGTCAGCGAGTTGTCTGCCAAGGCTTTCATTACGCTGCTGTAAACCGCATCAATTTCGGCAACGGAATCTGCGCCGACGAAGATGCCGTGGTTCTGCAAGAAGATTACCTGCGGCTCGGCACCGCGGGTAGCCTTGTAAGCCTGGATTTCGTCATAGACCTTCTTGAAAAGGGTATAGCCGGGATCGCAATACGGGATATAGAGAGCATCGGGGAACAGTTCCTTGCACTTCGCTTCTGCCTGCTGCGAGCACATAAGCGCATTGACGGCGGTGGGATGCAGGTGTACCACGAATGCAAAGCCTATTGCATTGTGCATGGAAGTCTCCACCGAAGGACGCCTGTCCTTGGTAATGCAAGCCGCTGCCAGATCTTCCTTCACCTGCTCCTCCCTCTCGGCAACATCTGAACTATAGACTTTGGTGCCCATGGGATTCAACTTCGCACGGTCAAGAACCGCGAAACCATTCTCGGTGATGGTCGCAAGGGCATGCCCGCTGGCCTTTACCCAGAGACGGTCGGCGGTCTTGAACGATGTATTGCCGCCACCGGCAATCACGAACCTGGAATCTGCTCCGTATTTGCGGGAAACCGCAATCAGTTCTTCGATACTTGTATTCATGGTAGTATGGAATTTATCAGATCTTCGCCGGCAGCGATGGAGTCGTAACCGGCCTGATGCGCCGCGATGGCGCAGGCACCGCGATAATTCACGGCCTTGAGCTTCTCGCTCAGGTCGAGGGCATCGCGGGTACGCAGCTTGACAGGTTCCATGGCCGGAGTGTTATGTTCGGAACCGAAGGAAACAATGAATCCTTCATCTTCCAGATAAGAAGAATAACTCTCCAAGACTGCGGTAGTATTACGGGTAGTGATGAATTCTACCGACTTGAATCCACGCTTGCTGAGGATATCGGCTGCCTTCTGCAAATCTGCCTCGAAAGGAGTGAAATTCCCCTTGGCATCATCGCCCAGGAAAGGATAGGTGGGGATGCCTCCGGCCGCCTCGATTATGTGCTGCACGGTCTCAGTCGGCAAAAACGCCTTTGGATCTTCCGGCACGAAGGCAGGCCCTCCGGCTTTCAGCAGTCGGCTGCGAATCTCGTTCTCGATGGCTGCTATGTCGTTCACATCCGACTTCGCCGGCGCTCCAAATATCTTCTCGTACACTTGAGTGGCAGAGACTTCGGCAATCGCAATGCGAAGAGCCTTGGCCAGGTGACGTTCGCGGATGGAACCGCGTGTCAATTCGGCGGCTATCTTTGCAAAGTCGAGCCGGATATCAACGCCGACGGATGCCAGGTGCGCGTTCAACTTCGCACACATCCTCTCCACCTGCGCGTTGGACTCCGCCCGAACCGCCTGCAACTGCCTGAGAGGCTCTCCGCGAAGGATCACCGGATAGGCCAGGCCCTTGCCGCTGATATAAGTACGCCCGGGATTGTTCGGGTCGTTCACCCTCAGGCCGGCAGCCTGATCCTCTGAGTTCAGGGAGATGAATTCTATGCCGAACAGAGGGAAGAGCCCGCGCGCGGCGCAGCCCTCCTTCCATTCCGCATATCCGTCCGTGGAATAGAAATCATTGATTCCTACCACCCTCACATCTTCGGCCGCAGCCCTGTCCAGCGCTTCGTCGATGGAACTGAAGGCGCTGAAGGAATACGGCGTATGCAGATGAGCGTTGACGTTTATCATTACACACCCTTTTTGGCACGGATGATCTGCTGCGCGGCGGTGAAGTTACCCGTAGGCACGTAGCCCGGCAGCGGCATCATCTTCTCGTTGATTATATCCAGGAACCATTCGGGCTGGGGGAAGAAGGCTTCTTCCAGCTCGTGGCAAGGAGTGATCCAGTTGCGGGAGCCGAGCACTGCGGGGGCTGCGTCGAGGTAGTCGAAGCAGAGGTCCGCGATGTTGGCTGCAAGGTCGTTGAGGAAGGAACCGCGAGCGGAAGCATCTCCCGCTATGATTATGCGGCCGGTCTTCTTGACGGATTCGATGACCTTCTCGTAGTTGAAAGGTACCAGGCTGCGGGCGTCGATCACCTCGGCCTCGAGACCATATTGTTCTTTGAGCATATCCGCTGCCTTGAGTGCACGGTAAAGGGTTGCACCGATGGTAAGGAAGGTGACATCCTTGCCGGCCCTCTTGACATCGGGTTCCCCGATGGGAATTTCGTAATATCCTTCCGGAACCCCGCCCTCGTGGAACTGCTCGCCAATGCCATAGAGGCGCTGGCTCTCGAAGAAGATCACAGGGTCGGTACCCTGCAGTGCGCTGTTCATAAGGCCCTTGGCATCGTAGGGAGTGACGGGGAACACGACCTTCAGGCCGGGTATGTGGGTGCAGAGGGAAGTCCAGTCCTGGGAGTGCTGTGCACCATATTTGCTACCGACGGAAACGCGCACCACCACCGGCATCTTGAGTATGTTGCCGGACATCGCCTGCCACTTGGGAAGCTGATTGAAGATTTCGTCGCCGCAGCAGCCGAGGAAGTCGCAGTACATTATTTCGGGAATCACGCGGCCGCCGCACATGGCATAGCCGATGGCGGTGCCGATGATGGCTGCTTCCGCGATAGGGCTGTTGAACAGGCGATGATAGGGGAGAGCCTCGGTAAGCCCGCGGTACACGGCGAATGCGCCGCCCCACTCGCGGTTCTCCTCGCCATAGGCGACTAGGCTGGAATCTTTATAGAAACGGTCCACCACGGCCTCGAACACGCCGTCGCGGAAGTTGTAGGCCTTCATGCTGCTGACGGGCTTGCCGTCTTTGTCGAGGTAGAAACGCTCCTTGCCCGCGATTTGCTTGACGCGGGGATTCTCTTCCATGGGATGGTTCACCTCGGGTTTGGCATCGCCGAAGGAATCCACGCTGCCGTTGGAATACATCATGTCTCCCAGGAGCTCATTGTCTTTCACGAGATCCATGCGGGGGGAGATGACGGGGTCGATGGCGAGCTTGTACATCTCGAAGATGGTCTCCTTCATTTTGGCCTGGATGGCGTCCAGGTCCTTCTGGCTGGCGACGCCTGCCTCGATGAGCTTCTTGCCGAAGGCTACGATGCAGTCCTCGGCCTCCCATGCGGCGATTTCCTCCTTGGTGCGGTAGGAACTCTGGTCCGAAGGGGAGTGCCCGCTGTAGCGGTAGGTCACCACATCCAGCAGAGCCGGCCCTTCCTTCTTCTCGAGCAGGGCCTTCTTGCGGCGGAAAGCGTCGATGACTGCGAGCGGATCATATCCGTTCACTCTCTCGGCATGCCAGGCTTCGGGATTGAATCCTGCACCCAGACGGGCGGGGAAGGTATATCCCATGGTTTCTCCCTTGGTCTGTCCGCCCATGGCGTACTGGTTGTCCATTACATTTATCAGGACCGGCAGGCCGCCTTTCATATCTCCCTCCCACAGAGTGTGGAACTGGTCCATGGAGGCGAAGGTCATGCCTTCGAGCACGGGGCCGCGGGCCATGGCACCATCGCCGAGGTTGGCGACCACGATGCCTTTCTTGCGGTTGACTTTCTTGTAGAGGGCCGCGCCGACTGCGATGGATCCGCTTCCTCCCACGATGGCATTGTTGGGATAGATGCCGAAGGGGGTGAAGAAGGTGTGCATGCTTCCGCCCAGGCCCTTGTTGAAGCCGGTGGTGCGGGCGAATATCTCTGCTATAGCTCCGTAGATGAGGAAGCGCACTCCAAGTTCCTTGGTGCTGCCTTTGAAATCTTTTCCTGCAACCGCGACGGTAGCTCCGCCCCAGAACTCGTCCATTATCTTCTTGAGTTCCTTTTCGGGGAGGATTTCGATGCTGCGCAGACCCTTTGCGAGGATCTCGCCGTGGCTGCGGTGGCTGCCGAAAATGAAGTCGTCGGTATCGAGGTTGTAGGCCATGCCCACGGCAGCGGCCTCCTGACCTGCGGAGAGGTGGGCGGGGCCGGGATTGTTATATTCCACACCATTGTATCCGCCGGTGGTCTTGACAAGGTTCAGCATTGTCTCGAACTCGCGGATGGTGAACATGTCGCGGTAGATGCGGAGGAGGTCCTCCTTTGTGAAATTCCCTTCCTTGAGTTCGTCCTTGACGGACTTCTTGTACTGCATTACGGGAATCTCCGGGAATTTGATCTCGTGTTCCTGCGGGCGCAGGGTGACTTCCGGATCGATGTAAAGAGCTTTTGGCATAGGTTAGTGTATTGAATATGCGGTTTCTTTGATTATTTCGGATACGGTAGGGTGGGGGAATACCACCTCTTTGAGCTGCTCGAGGGTCATCTCCTGCTCGATAGCGATGCAGGCGCTATGGATGATCTCGGAGCAAGGGTTGCCCAGCATGTGGACGCCTAGCACTTCGTGGTACTTGGCACCTACTATTATCTTGCAGATGCCCTCGCCGCGCTCGTTCTCCGCGACGAAGCGCCCGGAGTAGGCCATGGGCAGCTTGACGACCTTGTAGTCGATTCCCTGTTTCTTGGCCTCTTCCTCGGTAATGCCTGCGCCGGCCACCTCGGGATTGGTATAGACTACGCCGGGGATGGCGTTGTAGCGCATATGGTCTTTCTTGCCGAGAATGTCGTTCACGGCCACCTCGCCCTCGCGGGAGGCAGTGTGTGCCAGCATCGAGAATCCGGTAACATCTCCCGCGGCATAGACGCCCGGGATATTGGTGCGCATGTGCTCATCTACCTTTATGCCGTACGGGCGTCCGGCAGGATTGAGTGCCAGTTCCACGCCCAGGTTCTCGAGGCCGAAGCCCTGCAGGTTGGCACGGCGGCCAACGGATACGAGTATCTTGTCGCCGGATACCCTCTGGATGTTGCCTTCGGGATCCTCATAAACGACCGTATTCCCTTCGATGCCTGTAACTTTGCACTTGAGGCAGAACTGTATGCCCTTCTTCTCGTACTGCTTCTGGAGCATGGCGCTGATTTCGTCGTCGAGGGGGCCGAGGATCTTGGGGAGCATCTCCACCACGGTCACTTTCGAGCCCAGGGTGCTGTAGAATGCGGCGAACTCCATGCCGATGACACCGCCGCCTATGACCACGAGTTCTTTGGGCTGCTCGGTGAGGGCGAGGATTTCGCGATTGGTGACTATCACGTCGCCGGCTTCCTTGAGCCCGGGGAAAGGAGGAACGGCCGCTTCGGAACCGGTGCATATGAGCAGGTTCTTGGCAGTGTAGATTTCTTCGCCGGCCTTGATGGCTACGCCTTCGGCACTGCGGCCCTGGATTTCGGCACTCTCGGCCACCACGGTGACCTTGTATGCCTTCATCGCCGCACGCACGCCTGCCACCAGCTTCTTCACGACCTTGTTCTTGCGCTCGACGATTTCGTCGTAGCGGAAGCTGGCATTGTCGGCATAGACGCCGTAATGGTCGCCATTCTTGGCATAGTTGTACACCTTGGCGCTGTAGAGCAGGGTCTTGGTGGGAATGCAGCCTTCGTTGAGGCACACGCCGCCGAGGCTCTTGCGCTCGAACAACACTACATTAAGGCCTTCGGCACCGGCCCTCTCGGCAGCAACATAGCCGCCCGGACCTCCGCCGATAATAGCTAAATCAAAAATCTGTTCCATATTTTATAATTCTACTTCCAGTGTTTCTATTTCCGTGGCAACCGCCTTCAGGAACCTCGTAGCCTGCCCGCCATCGATGGCACGATGGTCATAGGTAAGGCTGAGGCCCAGGTATGGCACGAACGCCACGTTGCCATCTTCCATAATGGGGCGCAAGGTCATTGTACCTACGCCCAGGATGGCGCTCTGAGGCACGTTGATGATGGGGGTGAACCATTCCACACCGAATCCGCCCAGGTTGGAAACCGTGAACGAGGCAGCTTCGCTGGCGAGGAGGTCGGGATTGACGCTGCCTTTCTTGCAATCGTCGGCAAGTTTCTTCAAGGCCTTGCTGAGTTCGCTTATGCTGAGGCTCTCGGAGTTCTTCACGCAGGGAACCATCAGGCCGCGCTCGGTATCCACGGCGCAACCCAGGTTGACGGTCTTGAAAATGCGCATGGCATCGCCCAGGCAGTGCGAGTTCACTTCGGGGAACTTCTGCAGGGCCTTGATGACCGCGAAGCAGACGAAGTCGTTTATGGTGATGTTAGCATCGACCTTTCCTTCCTCGAGGGCCTTCTTGGCTTTCTTTCGCAGGGCCTGAAGCTTGCGGGCATCGGCACCGAGCATGTGGGTGAGTTGGGCGGTGTTCTGGAGGGAGTTGTACATGCTCTTTGCTATCAGCTTGCGCATGTTGCTCATCTTCACCGTTTCGAATTCGGTTCCTTCGCCGGGGATGTCGGTATGGTTGGGTTTCCAGACTTTCAGGTCGCCGGCCTTCACGGTGCCTGCCAGGCCGCTGCCTTCTCCCGCAATCATTCCTCCCTCTGCCATCTTTGCCTTGGCAAGGCCGCTGAGTTTGCCTTGGGCCGCCGCTGCTGCGAGCACATCGCGCTCGATGATGCGCCCGCCCGGACCGCTTCCTGCCACTGCGTCGAGATTGACGCCCTTATCCTCTGCGAGTTTGCGTGCGCGGGGGGATGCGGGTGCACCGGGAGCCGCTGTCCAACTAGCAGGGGAGGTGGTACCCTCTGAAGCCGCTGCCACCCTCGGCATGCTGAGAGGGAGGGGCCCATCAGAGATGGGAGGGGTCGAGCGGAGCGAGACGGCTGAAGAGGGTTCACTCCTCCCCTGCGTGGCACTGGGAGCGAATTCGGCGAAGGATTCGCCCGGCTCTCCGATTACCATCACATTGCTGAGGCATGGGATCTCGTCGCCATCCTTGTAGAAGATTGCAAGCACGGTTCCCTCGACCTGCGACTCCTCCTCGAAGGTCGCCTTATCGGTCTCGTATCCAAAAAGGACATCGCCAACCTTGACGCTGTCACCAGGCTTTTTCTTGAACTCGGAGACAATGCAGCTCTCCACGGACTGGCCCTGTTTGGGCATAATTACGACATGTGCCATTATGTGTGATTAGTATAGTTCCTATTTAACACAACAAAATTACTTACAATCCTGCTCAACTGCAAATTTTGATCATGTCGAAATATTTGAAATTTGGCAATAGGATTGTGATTTTTGCTGAAATTACTAAATTTGCGGAAACAAATCTCGAAATGAGTAACAAAGTAGTCATTTTTTCTGCTCCATCCGGGTCTGGCAAAAGCACGGTCGTGAACCATATCCTTGGCCTGCATCCGGAGATGGAATTCTCGGTTTCGGCTACATCCAGGGCCCCTCGCGGAAGCGAAAAAGACGGCGTGGAATATTACTTCCTCAGCGCAGAGGAATTCCGCAGCAAGATCGAGGCCGACGCCTTCGTGGAATACGAACAAGTTTATACCGACCGCTATTACGGAACTTTGAAAAGTGAAGTCGAACGCATCTGGGCGAAGGGCCATGTGATCATCTTCGACGTGGATGTCAAGGGCGGAGTGAATCTCAAGAAATATTTCGGCGACGCAGCACTCTCGGTGTTCATCAAGGCCCCTTCGGTGGAGGCTTTGAGGCAGCGCTTGATCGGCCGCGGGACCGACTCTCCCGAAGCGATCGCGGAGAGGGTGGCCAAGGCTACCGAAGAACTGACTTACGAAGACAAATTCGACTATGTGCTTGTGAATGACGACCTTGAAGCCGCCTTCGCGGATGCCGAGAAAGTAGTCGACGAATTCCTCTCGAAATGAAAATCGCAGTCTATCCAGGATCCTTCGATCCCCTGCACATAGGGCATAAGGCCATTCTGGAATATCTCACCGACGAAGGTGGGTACGACTGCACATATCTTATAGTATCCCCCCAGAACCCGTTCAAGGATCCTTCGAAAGCCCTGAACGCCCGCAAGCGCTACGATGCTGCCTGCGAAGCGGTGGCCCGGCATCCGGAGCTGAAGGTGAAGGTAGATGACATCGAACTGGGGATGGATCCTCCGAACTATACCATCCGCACCCTGGACGCCCTGAAGGCCCGGGAGCCGGAGAACGATTTCACCCTGGTGATGGGTGCCGACAATCTGGAAGGATTGCCTCGTTGGCGCTGCTCCAGGAGGATACTTTCGGATTACGATGTAATCGTATATCCCAGGCGTGGCTACGATAGCAATGCTTTGCTGGCGATACTCCAGGAACACTGCCGCAAACGCCATATCCGCTGCCACGTTACTTTGATAAATGCTCCGCTGGTGGATATATCGTCCACTGATATCAGGCACTCTGTTTCCCGCGGAGGGGATGTGTCCGGTTTCTTGATGTAAATAAAGTATTGTTATGAAGAAGTTTCTTAAATGGTTGTGCATCTTTATCGTTGCAGCAGTAGTTGCCGTCGTATGCATTTGGGGCGGTGAAATCCGTTCCATCGGTACCGTCCGGCAGGTCGGCGGAAATGAGTATCTCTATACTATGGAATATCGCGCCAAGTATGACCTCGACGATGTCAACTCCCGCGATATCGACAGCAACGGAAAGCTGCTGGAATATGTTATCGGCCGTATCGGAAAGGGCCTTCCGCTCAGCATCAAGAGCGACCAGGTGGTAGAGG
>JAFZJI010000042.1 GCA_017552105.1 Bacteroidales bacterium
CGACGGCCAGGGAAAGACCATTTCCGGCCTTACCCAGCCTCTATTCGGCACTCTCAAGGGCGTGGTGAAGAACCTGACGCTGAACTCCAACATCAACCAGACCAGCACTTCCCAGTCTTGTATAGGCCTTATCGCAAGGCGGGTCGAGCTTGATACGCATCGTGACGAGGTCGCCGGTATATACAATTGTACTGCCAAGGGAAGCCTGCGCTTCGCTCCTTCAACCGCTACCACCGGCGATTGCTGTTTCGGCGGTATTGTCGGCGAGCTGGTGGGCGGCGAAGCCGTCAATTGTACCAACAAGGCATCAATCACCCTTGTGGATAACGAGCTGGATGACAACGCCGGCAGTTTCCACGTGGGCGGCATATGCGGATTTGGCAACAGGGATTACACCTGGCGCCTCAGTGCGCGCATAAGCGACTGCACCAATACCGGATCCATCACAGTTCCCTTCTCCGGAGGCAATACATACATCGGCGGCATAGCCGGCCGTTCCCTCGGTGAGATAAGGTCCTGCAAGACTTCCGGCGGCAGCATCATCTTCGCCGGCACCAATGCCGACGGCCCCCTGTATGCCGGTGGCATTGCCGGCCATGCCAAGGCAGCCGTCAAGTCCTGTACCAATGCCATGGAAATCTCACTGAGCGGTACTTTCAGCCCTTCGGGTAGCGTTTACTATGCTACCGGTGGCATCGTCGGTTATCAGGCGGAAGATGCCCAGATAAGCGACTGTGCCAACCTTGGCAATGTTACTTGGGCACAGAAGATATCTTCCAATGGTTATACTTTCCTGGGTGGCGTCGCCGGCAGGACCAACGGCGACATTGTCTCGTGCAGCAACGACGGCGCCGTCACCTTCTCCGGCAAGAATTCCGCCCAGAATCCTTTCATCGGGGGAATAGTCGGAACCAGCGTGGCCGGTAAGAGCATCAGCGCCACCAATAGGGGGGACGTAGTAATCAACACCAGCTCGCAGACGAACAAGTATTTCTATGTGGGCGGTATCGCCGGACGGGCTTATTCCCAGGTCGACGCCAGCAATACCGGCGCGCTGAGGATAGAGAGGCTGAAATGTACCAATCTCTACCTAGGTGGAATCTGCGGCTATGCGGCGGATGTCGCATCTTATGCATATGCTTCCAATTCAGGTGATATCGCCCTTGCCGGCGGCCCTTATAACGTAGTGTATGTTGGAGGAATCCTCGCCCACGGTGTTTCATCCGACCTTGACCATTCTTCCAATTATGGTGATATCACTTTCGACGCCCTTACCCTCAGCCAGATATTCTGCGGCGGTATAGTCGGTGCATGGAACGACACGGAAGAACGCACAATTTCCTATTGTGAGAACCATGGGGAAATCAAGACCCTGCACAATGGCAATTCTTCGGTCAGTGACCTTCTTCCCAAGGTTTACGCCTGCCCGACCTCATATTTCGGAGGCATAAGCGGCAGCGGCCCGGCCGATCAGGAGGGAAAGAAGTACTCCAATTGCAACAACTACGGAGACATCACCATATGGTCGCCCATCAGGGTAGCCATCGGCGGAATAGCCGGTGCGGCGAAAACCCCTCCTGTGAACAGCAGTTCCAGGGCGGACATCATCTTCAAGCGCTACAAGGCTGCTTTCACCGAGCCCGGGCAGGAAGCAGGTACCGAAGGCCAGAGCTATGTCGGAGGAATTGTCGGTTTCAGCAACACCAAACGCAATTTCAGCAATCTTCTGTTCAAGGGAACCATCAACACCAACGGCAGTTCACCTCTCGCGAGGGTCGGCGGTATTGTAGGACAAGCTTCGCTGACAGGTACTTACACCTTTACGAATTGCAAGGTAGGCGGAACCCTCCACGGCCCCAACAGCGGCGCATTCATAGCCAGGTTGTTCGCCCACGGAAGCGACAATGCCGAACGTAGCTTCAACTTCGTGAATTGTATGATCGAAACCGGTACCGTAAGGCAGGCTTCGTCTTCCACGACCTTCAATTCCAACAGTGATGTCACTATCGGACGCTGCGTGCCGGATAACTGCACGCTGGTCGAAAACGGAACTCTTCCTACGGTAGGAAATATCAATTAGAAGCCACTCTCTTGGTCATCGCCCCGTACCATATCTCCGGGGCGAAGGCCGAGAGAATGGGTAACAGCAGTATCAGCCACCAGGGGATGAGTCCCGCGACCACGAGGATCACGGACAGCAGGAAGATGATCACAGGATTTATCAGGTAGCAGATACCGTAGCGGACAGAATTCAGGAAGGCTTTGTCCTTCATGTTCTTCGCCAGATACTTCACGATGCCGAATGCTGGCAAAAGCAGCAATGCGGCAAATGGAACCAAAGGGATTCGCAGCGTGCGCAGCAGCAGCGAGTCCCTTACCGGTTTATCCCTGCGGGTATCTATCAGGGCCTTCATCTTGGTGGTGAGCTTCACCAGAAGCTTCCTGGCCTTGCGCTGCCTTTCAGGCTCGGTCTGGGTCTTCTTGCTCCTTCCTCTTGCCACCAGCACGGCTTCTCCGACGTTGATGGTAAGGTCGGTGCGGAAGTTCACGTAATCGTCATATACCAAGCCGATGGGAACTATGTACACCGGGCCTTCGATTTCATCTACCGCCTGGAGCGCAATCCTGGCTATGCCTTTGCGCAGCGGCAGCAAGCCGGGGTCCTGGCTGTGACGGCCTTCCGGGAATAAGCAGAAGGGAATGCCGGCCTGCAGGGTGTGGATGGCCGTATGGAAGGTCTGCTCGTTGCCGGCAAGGGCGTCCACGCCGTCCCTGATGCGGTTGATGGGCACTATGCGCAGGAAGTTCAGTATCTTGGCGACCAGCGGCTTGCGGAAGATGTCCGCACGTGCGGCGAACACCACCGGGCGGTTCTCCCTCATGGCAAGTACTGCCAGGGCATCCAGCAAGGTGTTCACGTGGTTGGGCGAGAAGATCACGGCCCCGTCCTCGGGGATATTCTCCACCCCCTTGAATTCAAGGCTCCTGAATACGCGCCTGAAGCTCCAGTTCACATAGGGAACCAGAATGTCGTACAGGAAATCTTTTTCGTAAACCGGGCGCATATTATCCGAGAAGGCTGCAGATGAGTACTCCTAGATAGTTGCCTACGGCATATCCTATGATGCCGATGCTGAGTCCGGGCATGAGCACGCGGCTGTTGCGCATCGAGGCTGCTATCATGGGAACGAAAGGCGGGGAGTTGATGTAGGTCACCGAGGCTATCACCGCGGTATCGGCATCCACCTTGAAGAACTTCGCGGAGAGCAGCTGGAGGGAGAGGGAGATGACTTCCATAAAGAAGAGGAATCCCACTATCCAGAGTGCTCCGGTGAAGTCCAGGGCGCGTACGTCGGCCATGGAGGCTACTACCAGCGAGAAGATGTATATGAAATACATTCCCATGTCGTAGCCGTACTCGTATTTATGTACGGGCTTCCAGAAGGAAACGGCTATGTTTATGGTGGTGATGGCAAGGATGAAGAACATCATGAAAGTGCCGGGAAGAAGCTTGGAAAGGCCTACGGCGATTCCGGCGCTGAGGCCGACCACCACTATGGTTACGCCTAGAAGCGGAAGGGCATTATGGAAGATGCCTTTCTTGCTGAAGAGGCCCTTGTAGGGGTTCTTGTCTTCTCCTGCTTCGCGGACGGCCTTCTCGTCGTAGTTGTCGAGGGTCTTGACAGGCAGCCATCTGCGGGCCAGTTTGATGCCTATGGCCATGATGAACACCAGGTAGGTGAAGGATACCATCATATCGTAGGTGTTGAGCAGTGCGTACTGCTGGCCGTCGACTCCGAGCATCTTGCTTACTGCGGCCATGTTCACGGTGCCTCCCGTAAGGCAGGCAGTGTACATTCCGGCTACCTGGGGCGCTCCGGGGATATGCGGGGCGAATATGGGATATCCGGCAGCAACGGCAATCACGACGGCTGCCAAGCCGGTTATCATGGCTATCAGCTGGTCGCGGGTCTCACTCTTGCGGAAGGTGAAGCTGAACAGCATCAATGGGATTGCAAGCGGAATCATCGCGTTGGAAAGAAGGTTCTGGACCTTCAGGGTTTCCGGGCCGGAGGGGAGTATCCCTACGTTGGCGATGATGGCTCCGAGGAAGTAGAGCATAAGGATGGGACCTATTTTCCCTATCCACTTTACCTTCCTGCAGAGCCGGAGCACGCCGGCCGGAATGACGCAATAGGCAATAATCAGGATTGCGGTGGTCAAAGCTTCCATATTAAAAGTCGTATTTAGTGATTATATCTTTCGAAAGTTGTACGGGATCCGCCGGGGCGTTGTATTCTATGGGCGTGACCGAAGCCTCCGCCCAGCGGACTTCGTGGTAACGGATGCGCTCGTCGAATCGTCCCGTGTTCATTTGGGTGCCGTCCTCTATGCAGGAGATAATGTCGTCACAGAACATCATCCAGCGGGGCTTGTAGTAGCTTTTCACAAGGCCTGCCCACTGACGGTTGGCATAGTCGGTAAGGTTGGTGGCGTTGCCCCAGGTGCTGAGGATAGTGCGGGCGCAGGTTTCGTAGTAGTCTTTTTCTTCCTTGCTCTTCCCCCAGCTGCGGGCCGCCTCGTTCCAGGGCTGCAGGTTGAGTTCGGGGGCGCAGGCAAGCAGTGCGTCGCAGTCGTCCAGCACGCGGGACATTTCTTCCTTCACGGCCTTTGCCATTGCAAGGTCGCGCTTGTTCCAGGCGATTTCCAGGCTGTCTTTCAGTATGTCGAAGTAATCTCCTAGGGCCTGGCGGCCGAGATTCACCAGGTCGTACTTGTATTCGTAGCGGTCGGAGCCTATCTCCAGCATCTTGTGCCAGGCATAGTCCATGACCGGAGTGCGGCCTTTGATGTCGGGGTATTTCACCGTCCAGTTCCATCTCTCCCCGAATTTTGGATGTGAGTTCATGGACACTCCGGAACCCGTGTATTTCGGGGCGATGTTCATTATTATGTCGTGCCAGAGCTCCCGGGCGGCTGCATCTTCCCTCCCAATATGGCGGTCGGCAAGCTTGTCTATCCATTCGTCGGGCGTCTGGGGATAATTCCAGGCCTGGCTCAGTACGAACTCATAGTAGTAAGGATTAGTGCCGAAGCCTTCGAGAGTGGATCCCACGCCCTTCATGTTGGCGCCCCCGTCGCGGAAGGTTTCTGCGAAGAATGGGATCAGGGTGGGAAAGTTGCCGTTCAGCAGTGTATTGCCGCCGAAGTTCAGCAGGGCGCAGGCTATGTAGTCGTGGGCGTAGAAGCGGTCGGTGAGTTTCCAGCCGAGAACCCAGTCGTCGTGGTAATCCAGCATTATCATCTTCCCGCGCGGGACGCTTCCCAGGAAGGCTTCCATGTTCTCCGGGGTCCAATGCTGGCGGTCGTTGATAAGGAACCATCCCATCTGCACCCAGATTGCTTCCGGATCCGCGGACTGCAGGGAATTGTGGAAGGCCGTTCCCATGGCAG
>JAFZJI010000043.1 GCA_017552105.1 Bacteroidales bacterium
CCGGCAGGAGATATATCCTCTCCTCAAGCCGGCCTGACGGCCCCTCCCAGCCAAGAGGCTGGGCCCCTCTCTCCTGCCGGCATCAAGCTGCCTCATGGTTTATCGGGATATGATAATGTCAAAGATGCGTTGGATGCTGCCAAGGCCGCGGGACGTATGGTTTTCGTCGATATCACGGGTCATGGCTGCGTGAATTGCCGTGAGATGGAAGCCCGCGTATGGAGCGACCCTCAGGTGCTGCAGCGCTTGAAGGACAATTTCGTCCTGGTGGCCCTCTATACCGACGACAAGCAGAAACTCCCCGAATCTTCATGGGTGGTTACTCCCGACGGGAAAACCCTCAAGGATGTAGGCCGCGTGAACAGCTACATAGCGCGGAGCGTATTCGGAGTCAATGCCCAGCCGAACTATTTCATCCTGGATGCGGACGGCAAAATTTTAGCCGGACCCCGAGGCTATGACCTCTCGGTACCCGGCTTTATCGATTTCCTCGATCTTAAATGATCAAAGGGTAGAAATCAGTTCCCTGAACAAACCAGTCATCTTCTTTGAAGCGAGATCGGCCTGACGGACGATCTCGTTTTCGTCGGTGACGTAACCGTCGCCTGCTTCGTGGGCGACATCGGTGATGACAGACATGCCTAGGACACGTATCCCGGCGTGACGGGCGACTATCACCTCGGGAGTGACGCTCATTCCTACGTCATCGCCGCCTATGGCCTTGTAGAATGCGTATTCGGCGGGGGTTTCGTAGGTGGGGCCGGTGCAGGATACATAAATACCTCTGCGGAGTGTTACTTTCTGCTTCTTGGCTATGGAGAGCATGCGTTCCTGAAGTTCGAGATCGTAGGCGCAGGTCATGTCCGGGAAGCGGGGACCGAAATCATCGAGATTCGGGCCTATGAGGGGATTCGGCAGGAGGTTGATATGGTCGCGGATAAGCATGAGGTCGCCTATTGAGTAACTCTTGTTCATGGCGCCTGCTGCGTTGGATACGAGAAGGTACTCTATGCCAAGTTTTATCATAACCCGTATGGGAAGCACCACGGTATCCATAGGATATCCTTCGTAGTAGTGATAGCGGCCCTGCATCGCAAGGACGCACTTGCCTCCGAGCATTCCGCAGATGAAATTGCCTTTATGACCTACGGCCGTGGCTGCGGGGAAGCCTGGAACCATGACGTAGGGGATGGTGATGCTGCCCTCGATCTCGTTAGCCAGCTCCCCGAGTCCGCTGCCGAGGATTATACCCACGACGGGCTTGCGTCCGTCCAGCCACGAAGAAAGGAAAGCGGCTGCGTCCTCTATTATGACAGGTCGTTTATCCATATCAGAGACTTTCTACCAGTTTGGTAAAAAGAGGGATCATCCTTTGGGTGGCGGCGTTGGCTTGCTGCACCACGTCTTCTCCGTCGTTGAAGTTGCGCTCGACGTTCTCGGTATTTGCGACGTTGGTCACCACGGACATACCGAATACGCGGAGGCCGCAGTGGCGGGCAACTATGACTTCGGGAACCGTGGACATGCCCACCAGGTCGGCACCTATGGCGCGGAAGAAGCGCACTTCGGCGGGAGTCTCATAAGTGGGGCCGGTGCCGCCGAAATATACGCCCTTGTCGAGCTTGATGCCCATGCCGGCGGCGATCTCGAGGGCTTTTTCCTGAAGTTCGAGGTCGTAAGGGCAGGTCATGTCGGGGAAACGGGGGCCGAAGTCCTCCATGTTGGGCCCGATGAGGGGATTGGGCATGAAGTTGATATGGTCGCGTATGATGACGGTATCTCCCACCTTGTAATCAGGATTGAGCGCTCCTGCGGCGTTGGATACCATCAGGACCTTGACTCCCAACTTGCTCATGACGCGTACGGGGAGTGTGAGGGTGGCCATGTCATAACCTTCGTAATAATGGAAGCGGCCCTGCATCGCAATGACGCACTTGCCTCCGAGGTATCCGCATATGAAATTGCCCTTGTGCCCGATTACGGTAGATACGGGGAAGCAGGGAATTTCTGCATAGGGAATGGTGATTCTGTCTTCGATTATTTCTGCCAGCTGTCCAAGGCCGCTGCCAAGGATTATGGCTGCTACAGGCTTGCGGCCGTCGAGTCGTGACTCGATGTATTGCGCTGCCGTTTCGATCTTCTTAATTCTTTCGTCCATAGTGTTTGTCATATGAGTTTGGATAGGGCTTTGCGCGCCTCGTGCAGTATCTCGCGCTCTCCGGGGATTTCGCGGTTACGCATTACGAATTTTCCGCCGGCTATGACCGAATCTATGCAGTCGGAATGTGCGGAATAGACGAGGTTTGCAAGGAACGGACCGGGGGAGAGGAAGTAGCTGCTGTCGGTCTCCACGATGGAGATGTCCGCGAGAGCTCCTTCTTCCAGCCTGCCGCTGTCGAGCTTCAGGGCCCTTGCCCCGTTGATGGTGGCCATGTCCAGCAACTCCGGAAGCGGTAGGGCTTTGGGGTCGCTGCGCCAGGCCTTCTGGAATAGGGCGGATGTCTTCATGGCCTCGAGCATGTCGAGGTTGTTGGAAGATGCGCATCCGTCGGTGCCGATGCATACGTTCACTCCTGCATCGCGGAGTTCGTTGTAGAGGAATCTGAATCCGGACGACAATTTGGTGTTGGAGTTGATATTGTGGATGCAATGCACTCCGTGCTTCGCAAGCAGTTCGATATCGTGCTCCGACAGCCAAAGGGTGTGGGCGGCAAGGAGATTGGGGCCTAGCACTCCGATCTCGTCCAGATATTCGACGGGGGAGAGTCCGCCGTGGGCTTCCTTGCAGTCCTGTACTTCTTTCATGGTTTCGGAAAGATGGATGTGCAAGGGAAGGCCGTGTTTGCGGGCAAAGTCGGCCGCCCATATCATCATGGGCTCGCTTACCGAGTAGATTGCGTGGAATGCGAGTTCGTAAATCGCCCCTTCGTCTATCCACTGGTCTTTTACTTCCTCATACTTACGTTCGCACTGGTCCATCTGGCGCTTGGCTTCTTCCGGATCCCCGTGGTCGATGATATCGTAGCCGACGGCAGGGCGTATGCCCAGTTCGGATGCGGCCTTCTGACAGGCCTGGAAGAACCAGTACTGGTCGTTGAATGTGGTGGTGCCCGTGCGTATCATCTCTATGCATGCGACCTTGGCACTCCAGTAGACGAAATCGTAGTCGAAACCAGCTTCGATTTCCCAGATCTTCTTGATCCAGTCCTGGAATACCATATCCTCTCCGATGCCGCGCATCAGAGCCATTCCGGCATGGGTATGCATGTTGATGAATCCCGGGATCGCCACTTTGCCGGTGCAGTCCATCACTTCGATGTCGCCGGCAAGATCCCAGTCTATACAGGAGCCTGCTGAACGGATCTTCAGAATACGCCCTCCGCCAATCAGGACATCCTTTTCCTCATCGGCTATACGTATGTTCTTCAGCAGGATCCGGGCCATTAAAAGTAGCCTTCCTGATCGGGTTCCTGAGCTTCAGGCCTGACGGGGATCTCTCCTCCAAAGCAATTATCGGTGATGTACTTGATCACTTCGTCGAGGCCTTCCTTGAATTTATCGAAATCCTCCTTGTAAAGGAAAATCTTGTGTTTGTCGTACGTGTAGGAACCATCCGGATTGTTGCGGCGTTTGCTTTCTGTGATGGTGAGATAATAATCGTTCTGTCCTCTGGTACTTTTCACGTCGAAGAAGTATGTACGTTTACCGGCTCTTACAGGCTTTGAGTAAACATCTTCTGCATTGCGATCCTGGAAATTAACCTGATCTCTGTCCTCTCTGTACATAAACTTTAAATTAAAATGGGTTTATTATTCTGCAAAATTAGAATTTTTTGAGGATTAGATGCTATATTTGCATATTATTTTTGTTTGAAAAAGATGCTTAACCGCAGAATCCTACGTATAAAAGCCTTCAAGGCAATATACAGTTTCACGGAAAACCAGTCTGCAAGCCTCAAAGAGCTTGAGGCGCAGCTGGATCGCTCCCTCGAATCTACGAGGGACCTATACCTTTTCCTGCTTTCCTGTGTCCAACCTTTGACCAATGAAGCTATCAGCCGCATCGAAGCGGCCCGGGGCAAGTTCAATCCTACCGAGGAAGAACTCCACCCCAATATGAAGTTCACCACCAACCTGATAGCTCCCTTGCTTGACGGAGATCCCGACCTGCAGAAACTCCTTCAGAAGAAGAAGTTTTCCTGGGATCAGTACGACGTGCTCCTCCGCCATCTGTACGAATCCATACGCAGCAAGGATTATTTCGTCGATTACCTTAACAACGGTAGTGCGAACACTCTCAAGGAGGATGCTGAATTGTGGGTGAAGATCTTCGAGAATGAGTTCGAAGACAATGCCGAACTGGAGTCGATACTGGAAGACCTGTCCATATGGTGGAACGATGATCTCTCCTATTCGCTCAGTTGGTGTTGCCGTACTATGGACCAGTTTGCAAAGGGCAAACCCTGGAATCTTCCTCCGCTGTTCATGAGCGACCTGGACAAGAGCGGCTCCAAGGACAGCGACAAGGCCTTCGTGGTGAAGCTCCTGCGTGCCGCCGTGAATGGTTTCGACCGCTATATTTCCGAAATCGCAGCCATCACTCCCAAGTGGGACCGCAGCCGTATCTGCGTTACCGACCTGGCCTTGATCGTGTGCGGAATGGCAGAAGCCGAGGCTTTCGACAACATCGCCCCCAAGGTGACCATTAACGAGTATGTGGAAATATCCAAGTTCTACAGCACTCCTGAGAGCCGTGCCTTTGTAAACGGTATTTTGGATAAATTGATAAACAAATAGACATTATGAATTTCTTTACTCTTCTTCAGGCTGCAGGCGCAGCCCAGCAGCCCGGCGGCGGCATGAGTTTCTGGATTATGATGATTGCCATCGTCGCAGTTATGTATTTCTTCATGATCCGCCCTCAGCGTAAACAGCAGAAGGAACTCGAGAAGTTCCGCAGCGAGCTCAAGAAAGGTGACAAGGTGGTCACCGCCGGCGGTATCTTCGGTACCATCGCCGAAATCCAGGAAAGGAGCGTCCTCATCAAGGTAGACGGCGAAGTCAAGCTTCGCGTGGACAAGAACTCCATCGTGCGCGACTACTCCGAGGCCCAGTCTTCCGGCGAGCAGCCTCAGCAGAAGTAATCACTCTCCGTGAAGAACTGGCATTATTTCCTGGGCTGTCTGGCCCTTTCGGCCGGTATATGGCTGATCCACAATCTGTCCAATATGCAGACGGATGTGGTCACCGTGTCCGTCATAGCCGAAAGCAGTCTGCCGGGGAGATCTGCCCGTTCAAGCGAAGCGGTATCCATGACGGCTCGGTGCAAGGCATCGGGCTTTCGTCTTCTGTATATAGAGCATCGCGACGATCCCGTGGTGGTGCGTTTCGATGCGGACGACCTGGTGAAGGGCGAGGGTGACTATTTTACCATATCCCAGGCCCAGCTCTACCGTTATGTAAACGACATCCTCGGCCCGGGGACCAGCGTCGAATCCTTCCTTTTCGAGGAATTGCGCTTCCGTTTCACCCGCGAACTGTACCGGAAGATGCCCGTGAACGCCATCAGTTCCATCACTTTCAAGCAGCAGTACATGCAGATAGGGGATTTCGTGCTCCAGCCGGATTCCGTGCTGGTGTATGGCCCTGCCGACATGCTTGCGTCGATGGATGCCGTGAACACCCGCCCCATTGTAAGGGACGATGTCAAAGGGAATCTCCACGGAGAGATAGCCTTGGACATACCTCCCGGGATGCGTTTTTCGGACCAGTCGGTAGCATGGTCGCTGGAGGTATGCCGTTTCGTGCAGCTCGAGGCCGAATTCCCCGTCAGCGTGCGGAATGTCCCTCCTGAATCCAGCATATCTATATATCCTGCAAGCGTCAAGGTGTCTTTCAACTGCCTTTTCCCTGTGGTTGCGGATCCTCTATCCGTGGCAAGCTGCTACGTAGATTACAAGGATTTTACCAATTCCCTTACGGGGCGCTGCCTCATCCAATGCGACAACATCCCTCAGGGAGTCATCAGCTATAGCATCAAGCCGGAGGTCGCCGAGTGCGTGGAGCGCCTATGAAGACGATATTGGTAACAGGGGGAATTGCTTCCGGCAAGTCGGAAGTATGCAGGTACCTTTCTTCGAAGGGATTTGCCGTGTACGACAGCGATTCCCGTACCAAGAGCCTCTACGACAGCGTTCCCGGCTTGAAAAAGAAGGTAGAAGAGGCCATAGGCGTACCATTCTCTCAGATAGCCGTCATCTTCAAGGATGCTGCCAAGCGCGAGGCTCTGGAGAGGGTGGTTTATCCGGAAGTGCTGAAGGATTTCACGCTGTGGCGGGAGAAGATTGCCGGTCAGGCCGTTTTTTTCGAATCGGCGATAGCTCTCGAAAAACCCATCTTCGAGGCCCTTTGGGACGAGGTCTGGCTGGTGCGTGCGCCGCTTTCCGGAAGGATGTCACGCAACCCTGCTACGGCCGAAAGGCTAGCTTCGCAAAAAGAAATCGACCCTGAAAGGGCCGACGTCATAATCGATAATGATTCCTCTTTGGAGGATCTGCATAAGAAATTGGATAATCTTATAAATGAAATGAAAACAGATCTCAGTAAAATCATGTCCGTCGCAGGTAAGCACGGGCTCTATAAATTCATTGCCCTCTCCAGGAACAACTCCGCTATAGGAGAGGCTCTCAGTGATGGCCACCGTACGGTATTCGATCCTCATAGCAGGATTACCACCCTCGAGGATATAGCCATCTACACCGACGAAGGCGAATTCAAACTCAAGGAGGTATTCCTCTCCATCAACAAAGCACTTGATGGCAAGGAAGCTCCTACTTCCAAGTCTTCCGAGGCTGAGATCAAGGCCCTTTTCGACAAGGCCGTTCCCAACTACGACCCCGATCGTTTCTACTTCTCCCATATGAAGAAGATTCTCGATTGGTATAACGAGCTTGCACAGTTCGCTTCCTTCGATTTCGTAGAGGAAGAAGATAACGCCGAAGAGAGTGAGGCATAGCATCCAGGTAATCACCCTCGGCTGTTCTAAGAATACGGTCGATACGGAGCATCTTCTGGCCCAGTTGCCGGAAGATGCCTGGACCGTTTATCCGGAGGATTATGCCGGCAAGGTTGAATATCTGCTCATAAATACCTGCGGTTTCATCTTTGATGCCAAGCAAGAAAGCATAGATACCATACTCTTGGCGGCCGAACGCCGTAAGAAGGAAGAAGTTGGCAAACTGCTGGTATTCGGATGCCTCTCGCAGCGCTATGCCGCCGATCTTCCTGCCCTTATTCCCGAGGTGGATGGCTGGTTCGGCGCACGCGAACTCGATCCCATAGTGCGTGCTCTTGGCGTTGAACCCTCGGCACACAGGAGGAATGCCCGCTATGCAGACAATTCCGGGCGGGCTTATGCTTATCTGAAGATTTCCGAAGGCTGCGACCGGCGCTGCTCCTATTGCGCCATCCCCTTCATCCGCGGCGCCCATCGTTCGGTTCCTGTCGAGGACCTGGTTGCCGAGGCGACCCTGCTTGCCGGAAGGGGAGTGAAGGAGCTTATATTGATAGCGCAGGATACGACCTATTACGGCCTGGACCTCTATCATCGCAGGGCTCTTGCCGAATTGCTGCGTGAGCTTTCCGCAGTTCCGGGCATAGAATGGATACGACTGCATTATTCCTATCCGGAAGGTTTCCCCGAGGATGTGCTCGAGGAGATGGCGTCCAATCCCAAGATATGTAAGTATCTGGATATCCCCCTGCAGCATATCTCCGACAAGGTCCTGCACAATATGCACCGTGGCGTTACGGGAGATTGGACCCGCGCTCTTATCCGCCGCATGCGGGAGATGATTCCCGGCGTGGTGCTGCGCACGACCGTTATCGTTGGGCATCCCGGCGAAGGGCCCGCTGAATTCGAGGAACTGGTGGATTTTGCCAGGGAGGCACGTTTCGAACGCTTGGGTGCCTTCCGTTATTCTGAAGAAGAGGGGACCTGGGGCGCCGAGAATCTCTGCGATGACGTGCCGGAGGAGGAGAAACAACGCCGCTACGACCGCCTGATGTCGGTCCAGGAGGGTATCTCAGCCGACTTCAATGCCTCCCGCATTGGTAAGGAGGAAAGGGTCCTTGTAGATGATTGCTTGAACGGAAAACTCGTCTGCCGTTCGCAGTACGAAAGCCCCGAGGTGGACGGGGAAATCATAGCCGCCATTCCCGAAGGAAGGGATGCGTCCGATTATGTTGGGCGTTTCGCCTGGGTGAGGATCGTGGCCGCCGAGGATTACGACCTGCTAGCTGAAATAATAGAAAAATAGGCGGGGCCGTAAGCCGGTTTCTGTTTTTAAATCTGTCATTTATCTTCGCAACCTACCCCCTGGCATCGGGCGGGCAGCCCTCATCTGCCAGTATATTTGGTCTTGCAGGCCCCGGTGCCGTACCCGTGGGATGTCGCCACCACACGTCGTGAGCTCTTACCTCGCGTTTTCACCCTTACCGGCACGTGGTATGCGGCCGAAGCCTCCCACGCTCACGCCGGCGGTTGTTTTCTGTTACGGCAAGCGAAAGATTACTCCCTCCTGCGCTTTCCGCAGCGGGGTGCCCTTCCCTGTCCGGACTTTCCTCTCATTAAGAGCGACAGATCGTCCCGCCTATTTTCAAAGAATCGGACTGCAAAGGTAATACTTTTTCTGTGGATTTGCGTATCTTTGCAAAGATGCGTAGAACTGTTTATTTGCTTATCTTCCTGCTTCTGTGCGTGTCCTGCAAGGGCGGCGCTCCGAAGCGTTACAGAATAGAGGTCGTGAAAGAGTACCCTCACGACGTGACTTCCTATACACAGGGCCTTTTCTTCCATGGCGGGTCGCTTTACGAGAGCACCGGCCAGTATGGATCGTCCACCATGCGAAAGGTAGAGCTCTCTTCCGGCAAGGCCCTGCAGCGCCTGGATTTCGCCCGGAAATACTTCGCTGAAGGTTCCGTGATACTTGGGGATAAGCTCTATATTCTTACCTGGACCAACAAGGTAGCCTTCGTTTACGATGCTGCAACGTTGAAATACAAGATGAGCTACTCCTATCCGAGGGAGGGATGGGGCCTGACTACCGATGGCCGTCAGCTGATTGCTTCCGACGGTTCTTCCCGAATCTATTTCATGTCGCCCGATTTCAAGGTCAACAAGACCATTACCGTCAGGATCAACGGGCGCCCGGTCAACTATCTCAACGAACTCGAGTGGGTGGACGGCCGTATCTGGGCAAATGTCTATACGACCGATATGATTGTCATTATCGATCCCTCTACCGGGGAGGTGGAAGCTACCGTGAATTGTTCGGGCCTGCTTCCCGGTGAACTTCGCCGGCAGGATACCGACGTGCTAAACGGTATCGCCGTGTCTGAGGACGGGCGCATCTTCCTTACCGGAAAACTGTGGCCGAGGCTTTACGAAGTCAAGCTGGTCCCGGTCAAGAAATAGCCCTCCGGCCATTGTACGGCCGGAGTTTTTTTATATCTTTGCGCTGCAAATTGCGGGGGTACTTCCGAAAGGAGGTTGAGATTATACCCATTGAACCTGATGCGGGCAATGCCGCCGAAGGGAAGCATAATCCCATATTACGCCCCTTGCACAATACTATCTATTATGCGAGGTTTTTTTATTTCAGCAGCTTTTCTCAGCTGCATCCTTCTTCCTGCAGCAGCTCAGGAAGATGACAAGTCAGAACGTCTGGACAGTGTGGTAGTGGCCGTTTCCCGTGCGGGCCGCAATACTCCCGTGGCTTATACCATGGTTGGCAAGCGGGAACTCTCTGCCGCCGCTCCGGCCAAAAGCGTGCCTATGATCCTTGCCTGGCAGCCTTCGGTGGTCACCACTAACGAAGGTGGAACCGGCCTGGGTTATTCCAAGATGACCGTGCGAGGTTCAAAAGGGTCGCAGATCAATGTGACCTTGAACGGTATTACCCTTAACGACAGCGAATCCCAGGAAGTATTCTGGGTAAACATCCCCTCCCTAAGCAACATCCTTGGCAGCGTACAGCTGCAGAGGGGCCTGGGAACGTCCGCAAACGGAGCAGGCGCCTTCGGGGCCAGCATCAACATGAACACCTCCTACGTGTCGTCCGAGCCTTATACCAAGGTGGACCTCAGCGCTGGTTCCTATAATACTTTCGGCGGATGCGCCAGCATTTCGACGGGCCTTTCCCCTCACGGTTTCTATGTGGACGCATTGTTTTCCATGGCTTCCACGAAGGGCTACATCCGCAATGCCTGGGCCAATGTCTATTCCATCTATGGCACGGGCGGCTGGATCAATGGGAACAACTCGTTGAAGTTCACTGTCCTTCATGGTACGCAGCATACGGGAATCACCTGGGAAGGCATCCCGGCATCGAAGCTGGCTGCCGACCGCAGGTATAATCCGGCAGGTAAATACAAGGACGGCGAAGGCAACGTATGCTATTATCCCGATTCCGACAACTACAGGCAGACTCACTGGCAGTTGAACTACACCCATCAGTTCAACAGCCCTCTGGTATGGAGCACGACCTATAACTTCACCAAGGGGGATGGTTACTACGAACAGTACAAGGCCGGGAAGGAATTCTCCAAGTACGGCATGTCCGGTGCCGGTACGGCCGATTTCCTCACCAGCAAGAACTTGGATAACGGATATCATGTCGTTAATACCGACCTTAAATACAAGACCCGCACCCTCGATCTTGCCGGCGGAATCTACCTGGCATCCTATCTCGGTAACCATTTCGGCAGTGCCGTCCAGCAAGGTGTAGAAGACGCGGAATCCTACGAATGGTACCGCAACAAAGGTAACAAGCGTGAGGCTACCGCATTCCTGCGCGCCGAGTATCTGCCTCTGAAATGGCTTACTGCTTTTGCCGATCTCCAGTACAGGGTGGTAGGCCTCAAGATGCAGGGTGTGGATGATGAATTCTCCGATCTTGCCTACGACACCGTCTGGAATTTCTTCAATCCCAGGGCAGGTGTTTCCGGAAGATGGGATAAGCACCGTGCCTATGCGTCGGTCGCCATAGGGCACCGCGAGCCCGGCAGGAGCGATCTGAAGGAGCAGATTGAATCCGTCAATGCCCTGAGGGCCATTGGCCAGGAGGCGGAGGTAACTCTGCGTCCGGAGAAGATGCTCGACACCGAAATAGGTTACGAGTTCAGCGGCAAGGACGTTTCAGCATCGGTCAACTTCTACAGCATGGAATACAAGGACATGCTGTTGGAAACGGGAAAACTCAGCTCCAGCGGCTATGCCATAAAAGAGAACGTGGACCGCAGCTGGCGCAGGGGAGTGGAAGTTTCGGCTGCGTGGAACGTGTCGCGTCTGCTTTCCTTGAGGGGAAATGTTACCTTGAGCGAAAACAAGATCAAGGATTATGTCTATTACAAGGATACTTACGACAATTCTGAAGATTGGAACAAACAGGGTAAGACCGAGATCCATGCAGGAACGGTGGACATGCTCATGTCGCCTTCCGTGATCGCGATGTGCGGTCTGGAACTGCGGCCTCTCGGAGGGAGCGATTTCCGTGTGGTGCTGGACAGCAAATACGTTGGAAAGCAGTATTGGGACAACACCCAGACCGAGAGTCTTTCGATACCCTCATATTTCGTAGCGGATGCCTTTGTCGAGAAAAGCTTAGATTTTAATAAATGCAAGTTTATTATCGGTGCATATTGCAATAATTTGTTCAACCGGGATTACTATGCAGATGCCTGGGTATATAGGGCGATGTTCAGCAACGGAGACCCTGAATACATAGAGGAAGGGCTTTTCCCTCAGGCACTAAGGAATTTCAGCTTCAAGCTCCGCATGGAATTCTAGTTCCGGGATTACCCTGATGCATATAACGACCAACGCCCGCTTCACAGCGGGCGTTGACGGTTAGTTAGTAGTGTATTACCTTTATAAGAAGGTTAATTATTGTTGGTTAGAAGTTGTTGTTTCATTTTACGATGCAAATATACGTCATTATTTTGTATTTGCAAATAAAAAATGAAAAATTATTGTAAAAAAGTTGCCGAGTTTTTAAAATAATTTAAGAACTAGTCTTTCAGGAGCTCAGGACGTAGCAATCTGGTGCGTTCCAGGGCCTTTTCGTCCTGCCAAGCCTGTATCAATTTGGGATTTCCGCTTAGCAGTACATCCGGAACTTTCCATCCGTTGAATTCCACCGGGCGGGTATAGACCGGAGGGCTCAGAAGATCGTCCTGGAAGCTGTCGCTCAGAGCGGAGGTCTCGTCGGTAAGAGCACCGGGGATCAGGCGGACAATGGAGTCGGCAAGCAGCGCCGCCGGAATCTCTCCGCCGCTGACGACATAGTCGCCGACGGAAATCTCGCGGGTGACGAGATGCTCCCTTATCCTGTGGTCGATCCCCTTGTAGTGCCCGCAGAGCATTATGATGTTCTCTTTCAGGGAAAGTTCGTTGGAAATAGCCTGGTTCAAGCGCTCGCCGTCGGGGGAGAGGTAGATTACCTCGTCGTAGCTGCGCTGTGCACGGAGCTCTTCTATCATCCGGTAGACAGGTTCCACCATGAGTACCATGCCGGCATCGCCGCCGTAAGAATAATCATCGATGTTCTTACGCGGGCCAAGGCCGTATTTCCTGAGGTTGTGCACCTCTATTTCGACTAGTCCTTTCTTGATGGCGCGGCCCACTATCGAATGGCTCAGAGGGCTCTCCAGCAGCTCGGGAACTGCGCTTATAATGTCTATCCTCATAGATAATCCAGAATTTTCGCAAAGTTACCAAAAATCATTATATTTGTAAGCTACTAAATAGAACTCTATAATTATGAGCGAAGAAATCAACAAGCCCGAAGTGCAGGAAGAGGTATCGTTGGCAGACAAGACCCTCTCCGAACTCTCGGATGTATTCAAAAACCTGATGGACAGCGAAGACCGCATGAGCCGGAGCAAGGAAGCTGAATCCATCAAGTCTGCATTTTATAAACTTCTTGGCAAACTCCGCAGCGAAGCGGGTGAGGTCGAAGATGCTTTCTCCGATGTAGAGGAGAACTTCAAGAGCATCTATTCCGATTACAAACGCGAGAGGGCCGAGTACAACAAGGAGCAAGATGCTCTTAAGGAGGAGAATCTCGAAAAGAAGAAAGCAATTATCGAGGAACTCAAGGCTTTGGTGGACGGTCAGGACGACGTCAGCACGTCCTTCCCGATCTTCCGCGAACTTCAGGACAGGTGGCGCTCCACCGGTCCCGTGCCAGCCAGTGCATTCCGCGATATCAACAGCACATATCAGTTCAACGTAGAGCGTTTCTACGATAAGGTCAAGATCAACCGCGAACTCCGCGACCTCGATTTCCAGAAGAACCTGGAGGCTAAGGAGAAGTTCTGCGAAGCCGCCGAGAAGCTTGCCGAGAACGAAAACATAGTCAACGCATTCAACGAGCTTCAGAAGCTTCACGAGCAGTGGAAGGAATTCGGCCCCGTTGCCAAGGAATTCCGCGACAGCATCTGGGCCCGTTTCCAGGCTGCCACTTCAGTGATCAACAAGCGCTATCAGAGTCATTTCGAAGAGCTGAAGGGCAAACAGAAAGAGAATCTCGCCGCAAAGGAAGTCCTCTGCGAGAAGGTGGAGGAAATTGCTGCAAGGGAGATTTCTTCTTCCGACGAATGGAATTCCTGCGCCAAGGAAATTGAAGCCATCCAGGCCGACTGGCGCAAGATCGGCTTTGCCACCAAGAAGGATAATCAGAAGATCTACGACCGCTTCCGCGCTGCCTGCGATGCCTTCTATGGCCGCAAGCGCGAATACTACTCCCAGTTCCGCAACGAGATGGATGCGAACGTGGACAAGAAGATGGACCTTATCCGTCAGGCAGAAGAACTCAAGACCAGCACCGATTGGAAGAAGACCACCGAGAAGTTCATCGAACTCCAGAAGCAGTGGAAGGAAATCGGAGCCGTTCCCCGCAAGAAGAGCGAGCAGCTCTGGAAGCAGTTCCGCGCAGCCTGTGACGCCTTCTTCGCCGAGCGTGACAAGAATGCCTCTCCCGAGAATAACTACTATGCCAACCTCAAGGCCAAAAAGAAGGTCATAGAGGATATCAAGGCTTACACCCTTACCGGAGAGGCTGAGGCCGATGCCGAGGCCGCGAAGAAGTTCGTAGCCGATTTCCAGGCCATCGGTTTCGTTCCTTTCAAGGAGAAGGACAGCATAGCCGCAGCATTCCGCGAGGCAATGCAAGAGAAATTCCCCGGCCGCGTGCGCGGAGAGTCCAAACCTCGCGAGCGCAGTGCAAAGGACATCCTTATCCAGCAGTACAAGAGCCTCCAGTCGGAGATCGAGACCTTCGAGAACAACATTGGTTTCTTCTCCGCATCCAAGAACTCCGAGGCCCTTATCAAGCAGATGGAGTCCAAGATTACAAAAGCAAAAGAAGAACTACATATATTGGAAGAGAAGATCCGTAAGGAAGAAGAAGGAGAATAAAGATAATGGACAAAAATTCAATTGTTGGTTTCATCCTCATAGGATTAATACTGGTTGGTTTTACATTTTTCCAGTCCAGGTCGGCCCGCAAGGCCGCTGAATGGCAGGCTGTACAGGATTCGATCGCTCTCGCTGAGCGCATAGCCCGTGGTGACACGATAGATTATCAGCAAAGCGCTGCTGCCGCCGCTGCCGCCGAGAAGGCGGTTATCGCAAACGAAGAAACTGTTTCCGAGGATGTTGCTATCTACAAAGACGCAGAACTCGAAAATGCCCGCAAGGGCGAGGCTACCAAGGTTGTCCTCGAAAACGATAAGATAGTCCTTACCCTCAGTTCCCGTGGCGCGCAGCCCTCGAGCGTGATGGTCAAGGATTATTTCAATTACGACAGCACCGCTCTCTACATTTTGAAGGAAGGTGCAGGCGAATTCACCACACACATCTACACCGGCGAGTTCATCAGCACCAAGGACTTCAATTTCCAGGTTGTAGACCGGAGCGATTCTTCGGTCGTGTTCCGTCTTCCTTTCTCCGATGGCGGATACGTCGAGCAGAGCTATGTGCTCCGTGCCGGTTCCTATATGGTCGAGAACAATCTCTCGCTCATAGGAATGAAGAGCATCCCCAGGAATGTCACTGCCATCGACATCGACTACTCCATGATCATTCCCAGGATGGAGAAAGGCTACAAGAACGAAGCCCAGTATTCCAAGCTTGACATCTATCAGGAGGGGGACAAGAAACCCGTCGAAATCGGCCGCAGTCGCAACGGAAACAAGCGTTTCGATTCGAAGGTGAGCTGGTTCGCTTTCCAGCAGCAGTTCTTCTCTGCCATCTTCCGTGCCAAGGACCAGTATTCTTCCGGTTCGTTCGACATCTCTTTCTTCCCTCAGGAAGACGAGTCCCGCAATCTCATGGCCTGCTCGGCCAAGATGCGTGCGGACATCCGTCCCGGCCAGGATGTCGTAGTTCCTTTCGAGATGTACTTCGGCCCCAGCCACTTCAAGACCCTGAAATCTTTCGACCAGAAATACGAGAAGATCATCCCTCTGGGAGGTTGGCTCGTGGGATGGTTTACCAAGTATGCCATCATCCCCATGTTCGACTTCTTCAGCGGGTTCATCAAGAACTTCGGCCTTATCATCCTTCTTATGACCCTCGTCATCAAGATCGTGGTGCTGCCCTTCACTTTCAAGTCCTATGCTTCTTCTTCCAAGATGCAGGCTCTCAAGCCCGAAATCGAGAAGATCAACGCCAAGTATCCTAAGCAGGAAGACGCAATGAAGAAGCAGCAGGCAACGATGAACCTCTATCAACGGGCCGGTGTGAGCCCCATGGGCGGATGTCTGCCTACACTTCTCACCTTCCCTATACTCTGGGCCATGTTCCGATTCTTCCCGGCATCCATCGAACTGCGTCAGCAGTCCTTCCTCTGGGCTCATGACCTCTCGACCTACGATGCCATAGTCGAATTCGGCCACAGGGTCCCGCTGATCGGCGACCACCTTTCTCTCTTTGCTTTGCTCATGGCGGTTACCATGTGGCTCTACAGCAAGATGACTATGTCCGGTCAGGCCACGGCCAATGATCCTAACGCACAGAGCATGAAGTTCATGAGCGTATGGATGATGCCTATCATGATGTTCTTCATCTGTAACAGCCTTTCCGCCGCTCTTAGCTACTATTATCTGCTCTCGCAGTTCATCAGCATGATCGAGATATTCGTCATCCGCAAGTACTTTGTCGACGGCGAAGCCATTCTCGAAAAGGTCCGTGCTTCCGAAGGCAAGCCCATGCCTAAGAGCAAGTGGCAGCAGCGCCTCGAGGAAGCCCAGAGGCAGCAGGAACAGATGAGGCGTAATCAGCGTCGATAAATGATTGCATTCAATCTGGAGAAATTAAGGAATGAACTGCCATCAGGGGTCAAACTGGTGGCAGTTTCCAAATTCCATCCTTTCGAAGCCATACTTGAGGCTTATGGCGAGGGGCAGAGGGCCTTCGGCGAGAACCGTCCGCAGGAGTTTGCATCCAAGGCTTTGCAGTTGCCTCCGGACATAGAATGGCATTTCATTGGTCACCTGCAGACCAACAAGCTGAAACTCGTCCTTCCTTATGCTTCTCTGGTTGAATCCATCGATACCTTGCATCTCCTTGAATCCGTGAATGCCTGGGGAGAGAAGAATTCCAAAACCATAAATGTACTTCTTGAAGTACATATAGGTGCTGAGGAAACTAAGCAGGGGTTCACACCCTCCGAGGTCAAGGCTGTGCTGATGATGGCCGGGGAGTTCCCTTACATCCATTTTTGCGGCCTTATGGGCATGGCATCGCATACCGATGACGAGGAAGCCATACGCGGTGATTTCGCCCGTATAAAAGCTTTATACGACGAATGCAGGGCGGATCATCCCGAACTCGAAGATTTCGGCCAGCTGTCCATCGGTATGTCGGACGACTGGCGTATAGCCCTCGACTACGGCTGCACGGAGGTCCGTATAGGTACTGCCATATTCGGCAGCCGTGAGTATTAGAATTTCTGCAGGAAGCTGGTAAGCATTGCAACAAGACACTTGGCCGTTCTTCAATCCCTTCTACCTCAAGCTCAACCTTGCCTGGGGCGGAAATATGGGAGGAAGGACGGACGAGAGCGGTCTGCCTGCCGTATATGAGATAGACTATGTGCGCGTTTTCCAGAAATAATAGCTAACTTTGACAGATATGAAGTTATACCGTGTTATTGCAGCGGCCCTCGTGGCCCTTGGTGCGCTTGCTTCCTGCAAGAGCGGCATCGAAGCCGATGTCGAGAAGACTCTCAAGGGAATGGACCTGGATGCCAAGATAGGACAGATGGTCCAACTTAACATCGACCTCGTTACCGATGACAATGGTCTGGATGAAGCCAAGATGGAAAGCGTTTTCGGACGTTGGAAGATAGGTTCCATCCTAAATGTCTATAAAGGGCAGGCCCAGACAAGGGAAAAGACCGCCGAACTCATCGCCGGCATACAGGAAGCTTCCATGAAATATATTGGAATCCCTTGTATCTATGGCCTGGATATGATACATGGTGCTTCATATCTGTCGGAAGGCACCTTCTTCCCTCAGGAAATCAACATTGCCGCTACTTTCGACACCAAGCATGCTGCCAGCATGGGCAGCGTGATGGCTTATGAGACCAAGGCGGCTCTCTGCCCCTGGATTTTCTCTCCTGTCATGGATCTTGGCCGCGATCCCCGCTGGCCCCGGCTCTGGGAGAGCTTCGGCGAAGATGCATATCTGCAGTCGGTCATGGCCGTTGCCGAGACCAAGGCTATCCAGGAAGAAGGGGTCGCCACCTGCCTCAAGCATTATATGGCTTACGGTGCACCCTTCACGGGGAAGGACAGGACTCCTGCCATCCTTACCGAACAGGACATGCGTGAGAAGTATTTCCGCCCGTTCAAGGAGTGCATCGAGGCCGGAGCGCTTTCCGTGATGGTGAATTCCGCCAGCATCAACGGGGTTCCCACCCACGCTAACAAGACGCTTCTCACAGGCTGGCTCAAAGAAGGCCTGCACTGGGATGGTTTGATCGTTACCGACTGGGCGGACGTAAACAATCTCTTTACCCGCGAGCATGTCGCTGCCGACCGTAAAGAGGCTCTTGCCCTTGCCATCAACGCCGGCATCGACATGGTCATGGATCCTTACGACACCCTCTGCTGCGCTGATCTCAAGGCGGCCGTGGAAGAGAAACTCATTCCCATGAGCCGTATCGACGATGCCGTCCGCAGGGTCCTGCGCCTTAAATACCGCCTTGGCCTGTTCGACAATCCTGTATGGGATGTCGATGGCTTCGATAAATATGCTTCCGAGGAATTTGCGGCCGTCGCAAAGCTGGCTGCACTGGAATCCGAGGTACTTCTCAAGAACGAAGGCGTGCTGCCCATAAAGAAGGGAGCCCGCATACTTGTCACCGGTCCTTGCGCCAACTACATGCGTTCGCTGAACGGTGGTTGGTCATATACCTGGCAGGGGAGCAGCGACGCTGCCTATGTGGATCGATTCAATACCATCTACGAGGCACTTTCCGCCAAGTTCGGCAAGGACAAGGTCCGCTATGTACCCGGCGTAGAATTCGACGAGGCTTTCTGGCAGGCCGAGAAGAACATAAATATTGCCGCCGCAGCTGCTGCAGCACGTCAGGTTGATGTCGTGGTTGCGTGTCTTGGAGAGAATAGCTATTGCGAGACTCCCGGCAATATCGACGACCTTAATCTTTCTTCCAACCAGAAGGAACTGCTCAAAGCCGTGGCCGCTAGCGGCAAGCCTGTCGTGCTGGTGCTGAACGAGGGGCGCCCCCGCATAATCGGCGACGTGGAGCCTCTTGCAAAGGCGGTCGTGGATGTTATGCTTCCCGGCAATTATGGAGCTGACGCCCTCGCAGACCTGCTTTCGGGCGATGCGAACTTCTGCGGAAAACTGCCTTTTACCTATCCCAAGCACGTCAATTCCCTCCATACCTACGACTACAAAGTGTCGGAACAGGTTGGAGTGATGGTAGGCGAGTATAACTACGACGCCGTCATGGATGTGCAGTGGCCGTTCGGAACCGGGCTTAGCTATACCAGCTTCGAGTATTCGGACCTTAAATGCAATAAAGACAGTTTCAAGTCCGCAGATGTGCTCGACTTTGAAATTACCGTCAAGAATGTCGGTGAAGTGGCAGGAAAGGAGGCCGTGCTCTTATACAGCAGCGATCTAGTAGCCAGCCTGGTACCCGATGTCCGTCGTCTCAGGGCCTTCAGTAAAGTCGATCTCCAGCCGGGAGAAAGTGCCGTAGTTAAGCTCAGCGTCCCCGCCGAGGAACTCGCTTTCGTCGGTCAGGACGGGAAATGGCATCTCGAGAAGGGGGCTTTCCGCTTTGCGGCCGGCAAATGCAGCCTTACGCTCAATTGTACAGAAACTACCATAAGATGATATCATTAAGATTCCCTGCGCTCCTTGCGCTTTCCTTATCAGTATTTTGCCTCTGCACGCCCAAGAGCCAAGTTGGCTCCGACGGGCCTGAAGTCTTGGATAAAAGTAAGGTCATAAGCAAGGACGCTACGGACATAAGCAGCTCCGGCGCTACGCTCAATGCCGAAATCGAAGGTTTCGGCGAAACTCCCCGCGAACTCGGATTCGAATGGGGATATGACGAGAATCTCCGTGAAGTATTACAGTCACAAGATATTCTTCCGGGCGGGAAGGGGTCCTTCTCTGCCACGCTTGAAGGCCTGAACGACGATTCGAAGGTCTTCTTCAGGGCCTACGCGATGATTTTCCAGGATGGCAAGCCTGTCTATACCTACGGAGAGAAGTTGTATTTCAATACCGAGAAGATCGCGGAAGTGCCGGATTCAGACCTTCCCGGCTGGTATGAAGTCCCTTCCGCAAGCATAAAGAAGGATGGCAAGTATATGCAGGATGCAAAGAATGCAGATTATTATTATACTTACCACCTGTGCCAGGGAGGGGAGAAAGGCCCTGGTGGAAAGACTGCCCGCAACTATACCCTTTGTTTCAGCGCCGGCAAGCATTGCCCCGTCTGGGTAGCTGCTCCCAGGCACTCCATGTATGTAGGCAGTTCCGGCCGTTCGGATGCATACAGGAGGGACGAAAGCATTCCCGCAGAAATACAGTACAGTTCGAAATCTACCGGCGGGGGATGCAACAA
>JAFZJI010000044.1 GCA_017552105.1 Bacteroidales bacterium
CCTGAACAAGCTCCCCCTGAAGATCCTGCTGATCAGCGTCGCGATGGTGGCCGCCGCCATCCCCGCACTCTTCTATCTTCTCAAGGCCCTCGGCGACCCCAACCCCTTCCTCGATTCCATAACCACCGCGCTCAGCATCATAGGCACCTGGTGGCTTACCAAGTCTTACATACAGCAGTGGTGGATTTGGATTATCGCGGATGTGTTCGCCATCTGGATGAACGTGAACCTCGACAATAAATGGTTCGTCGTCCAGTTCGTGCTCTGCATCATTTCCTCGTTCATCGGACTCTGGAACTGGAACAGGCAGGGCAGGTACCTCGAGGCCTGAGAACTATCTTCCGAATACCTTCCCGACGGCTTCCAAGTATGAGAAGCCGTTTACTTTGTCGGGCAGCAGATAACTGCCCTCCACCCACTCGTTCCAGGCATTGATCATCACGAACGGAGGCTGGGTGTCGCGGTGGGCATCGGCATATTCCTTCGCTATCTGCAAGTACTGCGCAAAGACCTCCGGGCTCTGGTTGAAACGTGTCACGGTCTCCGCTCCCTTTTTCGGGTAGCGGGGAGTCTCGTCCCAACCTATGGAAACCGTAGGGAACAAAGGGATGTCGAAGCTGGCTTCGGTGCTTTCGCGCAGGCGGACGGCCTTCTTGTTATGTTCGATGTAGTCGCAGTCGAAACCTCCCATGTTGTAGAAGACGATGCTGTTGATGCCCAGCAGGCGGATATTGTCTTTCATGGCCTCCAGCTTCCCGGCGGAAGGGTCGCTGGGCCCGCCCGGGGTAAGCTGCAGATGCAGCCCGGGGAAGCCGGCCTTGCGCACTTCTTCGCGGAAGTATTCCATCGCCTCGGCGGCTTCGGCGTCGGACGTGAATCCCTGCTTGAAGATGTCGGCGTTGAACATCGCGAACACCGGGCATCCATCTATCTTCACATAGTTGGGGAGATGGAAATACTGGCCGATGACCCTGTGGACTATCTTCTTCCAGTCCTCCATCCCTACCCTGGGGTTGAACAGCAGGGAATCGGCCGTGCCCCATCTGTGATAGTTCCAGTATTTGTACTTCACATCGTGGTTGGCGTACATGATGTAGAAGTTCATCTTACGGTTCGAGGGGGCTCCCAGGAAACCCTTGTCCAGGGCATCTTCGAGGAAAGGCCCGCTCCATCCGTCCGGGGCGTTGAACCAGTACCAGTCGTAGATGAAAGTGTTCACCCCGTGGTCCAGGGCTATACGGATCCACTTTTCCACCACCAGCGGGTCGTCGTCCAGCTCGTACCCCCAGAGAGGCTGCTTGGGCTGGTAGTGCCCTTCGAAGCGGGGGTTGCCCTTCTTTATGACTTCCCACTCCCCTTCTCCGTCGGGCCAGATCCAGCGATGGGAGAGGGAGTCGTCGTGACAGGAAGGCCACACGTAGGCACAGACGTAGTAGTCCGGTTTATTCTTCCCGCACGACAGAAGCAGGCACAGAAGGACTGCGATTGCCGGAAGAAGGCGGTAGCAGCGAGGCATCTTACTTCACGATGTGATATGTACCTGCTTCGTATTCCTTGCTCTCGCTTTCGCCGGGCAGGGTAACGCTGGCAGTGGAACCTTCGGGGATGGTGAAGTCCCAGCTCCAGGCATCGCCCTCGTAGCGCCAGGCGCTCTTGATGGTGCCTGCGGCGCTCTTGTATTCGGCCTCCACATTGCCCAGGCGCTTGTCCGGGACGGGTTTCATGATGATGTGCCTGAATCCGGGCTGGGCGGGATCGGCGGCTATGCCGGCGACCGTCTCCCAAATCCATTCGCAGACACAGCCATAGGCGTAATGGTTGAAGCTGTTCATACCCTTGGGGCCCAAGCCTTTTTCGATGGTATAGCTGTTCCAGCGCTCCCAGATGGTGGTTGCACCGTTATCTACCGAATACAGCCAGCTGGGGTTTCCGCGCTGGAAGAGAAGTTCGTAAGCGATGTCCACCATGCCGTTGTCGGTAAGGGTCTGCATGAGGATGGAGGTGCCCAGGAAGCCTGTCTGCAGGCGGTTTCCGTGGTCCTCGAAGTTTTTGCGCAGACGGGCTATGAGGGCGTCTTTGGCAGCACCTTCGACCAGGCCGGCACGTAGGGCGAAGAGCGCAGGGGTCTGCATGGTATTGAGGATTTCCGTCTTGAAAGTGCCGTCGGCGTTCAGGAACTTAGCCTTCATATATGCACGGGCATTGTCGGCCATGGCTGCGTATTCGGAGGCATCGCGGCCGCTGGCAGCCGCCATGTCGCGCATCATCTCGGCGTCGGAAAGCCAGTAGCAGGCACTGAGATAGTTCCAATATACTATTGATTCGGGCAGGGGACGGCGCTTCTTGTCCTTGTTGTTATCGTAGAAGGCGCTGCCTCCATGGCTTTCGAGGGGCTCATAGCTCAGCCAGTCGGCCCACTGGTAGTTGCCGTTTTCGGCGGCAAGGGCTTCGTGGTCGTATTTGTTGGCATCGATGTAGCGCATGAACTTGTCCATGGCTTCCCAGTTTTCGTCGACGATGCTGACGTCGCCGAACTGTTTCCATACAGTCCAGGGGACGATGATTCCGGCATCTGCCCAGCCAAGGCGCATCATGTTGCCGCCGTACTGTGCGGTCGGTGCGACTCCGGGGAAGGAGCCGTTTTCGTTCCGGCTGTCGCGCATGTCGCGCATCCACTTATGGAAGAAGGCATCGGTATTGGCAAAGAAGGTTCCGGTCTCGGTGAACACCTGGGTATCTGCCGTCCAGCCCAGGCGCTCGTTGCGCTGAGGACAGTCGGTAGGAACCGACAGATAGTTGGAGCGCTGGCCCCAGATGGTGTTGGATATGAGTTTGTTCACAAGTTCGTTTCCGGTGACGATGGTGCCGGTCTGCAACTCCTTGGTGATGGAAGTCACGGGCACGGACTCGATGCTCTTGATGGTCACCTTGTCCGTTGCAGTGATGGACACGTAACGGTAGCCGAAGAAGGTGTAGCGGGGCATATAGCTCACATAGCCTTTCGCGGGGCCGAAGGTGTAGATGGCGCGGAAGCAATCATCGGGGGTACGGAGATTTGTGCGGTGCACGCTGCCTCCGGGGCCGTCCATTCCACGGCTCTTGGCACCGTTGCCGTCGTTCAGTATCTCTCCCACCAGGCAGGTCAGCACGGTTCCTTCCTCAGCCTTGAACACGAAGGAAGGTTCGGCGGCAGCATTCTGCCCGAAATCCACCACGAGGGTTTCACCGGGGTTCAGGACCATATTCCTTCCGCCGGCATACTCGCGCTTGACCACGACCTTGCCGTAGGCATCTTCCGTCGCGGATTCTACCTCTTCCCAGATATAAGCGGCCGCGGGCTTGAGGGCCAGATCCTTGCGGAAGCAGATCTCCGCGCCGACAGACGGGACTATCTCCCCTTTGAATTCCTCGTTGACCTCGGGGGTGGAGAGTTTTTCGGGGGTCTCGAATCCGGGTTTGATGCGGGCGTCATACTCTTCGCCGTCGAAGATTGCTGCGTGGGTGACGGGGCCTGCGATGCCGGCCTTCCAGTTCTCGGTGTCTGTGCCGAAGATGCTGGTGCTGCCATCCTCATAAGTCAGCTCGAGCACTCCGCGGAATGCGGTCTTGTGGCCGAGCATGCCGTCGGGGTTCACAGGCGTGCAAATCTTATCCGCCCACCAGCCGGGGGTCACCTGGACTGCAAGCTGATTGCTTTCTCCCTTTCCGGCCTTGAATGCGCCGGTGATGTCGTAGGTATAGGAAATCTTGGTTTTGAGGGGATGGGTAAAGCCGGGTTTCAGGGCGTCCTCGCCGACGGGTTTACCATTGACATAAAGCTCATAAACACCCAGGCCGGCGGTCATCCATTTGGCGGAGCGGACTTTCTGCTCGTTCACGGGTTCGGCGACGAACCAGCTTGCTCCGTCGGCAGCCCTGTAGTTGATGGAAGAGCGGACAAGCCCTTCGACAACCGGGGCGTTCACCACTGAAATCCATTCCGACCGGGCCCAGAGGGCATCGTCGAGGGCATCGGTGCGTACGCCTACGCTATTTGATTTGGTGGAAGAACAGAAAACTGCCGCAAACAGGGCGACCAACGATAAAACCAGGGGAAATACTCTTTTCATTTTTGAAATAACTAATCTTTCAAATATACCCAATACGGCAGGCAATACCAAAGGAATCCTTGCAAATATGGCAAAGATCAAAGGATTATGGTCATTTTGGCGGATTCTACCTGGGCCTGAATTCCTGACGGTTGACTATGGAGCGGCCGAGGGTCAGGGAGTCGGCGTATTCGAGGTCGTCGCCGAAGCCGAGGCCGCGGGCGAGGGTGGATATCTTCCCGGCGAGTCCGGCGATCTTACGGTAGATGTAGAAAGATGTGGTCTCCCCTTCCACGTCGCCGCTGAGGGCGAGTATCACTTCGGCGGGGGTAATGGACTCCTGCAGCCTTTCTACCAGACGGTCGATGCTGAGGTCCCCGGGGCCTATGCCGTTGATGGGCGAGATTATCCCTCCGAGTACATGATATACCCCGTGGTACTGGCCCGTGGCTTCGATGCTCATCACGTCGCGTACGCTTTCCACCACGCATATGGTGTTTCTGTCACGCTTGTCGTCCGAGCAGATGAGACAGGTGTCGCTATCCGAAATCATGTTGCAGACTTTGCAGTAGTGCACCTTGTCGGCAAGGGCATCGACGGCCGCTGCGAAATGGTGGATGTTCTCGCCGGGTTGGCGCAGCAGGTGCAGTGCCAGGCGGAGTGCGCTGCGGGAGCCTACTCCCGGAAGCGACCCTATGGCTTCTACGGCCTCCTGCAATGTTTTGGATGGATATTCGTTCATAATAACCTACAAATATAGTAATTTATCCCGGTAAATACTGTTTCGGAGCCGGAGGCGACAGAGGGGGTCAGGGGGAACCATCCCCCTGTAAAAAAATAATGCAAATGTGGGCGAAAAAAGAAATTTTTGCCTACATTTGCAGGCTGACTTGTCCGTGACGTCAGCTAACCCGTAAATATTAACCCTTCCAGCGCCATACAGACGGTGCCGGGACCAAAATTGGAAGTGGAATGATCAGCATTTTCTACAGGCAAGGAGCTGACATTAACGTAAGCCAGCACGAAACGGATTTTGCCAAGATCGGCAAAAAAGATGTGCTTTGGATAGATCTCCTGTCGCCAACGGGAGACGAAAAACGTGCTACCGAAGCTTTTTTGAATACCGAAATCCAAAGCCGCGCCACGGCAGAGGAGATCGAGAGCTCTTCACGTTTCTTCGAAAACGACAAGGCGATATTTGCCAATACGAACTTCCTTTCTCCGGCCGATGACGAGATGACCATCGACCCGGTGTCGTTCATCCTCGTAGGTGACACCCTCACGACCTTGAGAGAGATTCCGCTGCGGTCGTTCACATCGCTGCAGCGCCGCATACAGGCCCGTCCGTCGCAGTTCGAAAGCGGGTGGACCATCTTCCTTTTCATAATGGACCAGCGTGTCGACCTCGATGCGGATATCATCGAGCTTATGAGCAAGGATACTTCACAGTTCAGCAAGCGCATCAACCAGAAGGAAGATATCAACGAGGATTTCCTCCTGGATATCAACCAGTTGCAGGAGAATGCAATGTTCGTTCGCGAGAACATAGTGGATAAGCAGCGTCTTATTACGAACCTTCTCAAGAGCGGGCGTACCCCCGACAAGTACGACGCCAAGCTGAACGTGCTCCTGCAGGATATCGGCTCACTCATCAACCATACGAATTTCACATTCGAAAGGCTCGAATATCTACAGGACACCGTGCTGGGTCTGATCAACCTCGACCAGAACAGCATAATGAAGATTTTCACCTTCATCAGCCTGCTCTTGATGCCTGCGACCTTGGTTGCCAGCTTCTACGGCATGAACGTGAAGCTGCCCATGGACGGCTGGCGCTGGGCCTGGGTCGTGCTGCTCGCCGTCATGGCCGGCATAGTCTTCGGCGCCTGGTGGATCTTCCACCGCAAAAGGATGCTCTGACCTCTCGCGCTAACTTACAAGCTGAAGTTCACCGTGGTTTCGTAGTCTTTCCAGCTGCGGAGGGCCAGAGTGAGATTGGTTTCGTCATAGACGCTGCTGTACTGAGTGTCTTCCAAGGTTCCGTCGGGCCAGACGAGATCTTTCCAATGGACCAAAGCCAGAGCCTCCTGGGCCTCCTCCAGGCTCACGATTCCGTTACGTTCGGCAAGATATGCGGCCACGGTTTCATAACGCCACCA
>JAFZJI010000004.1 GCA_017552105.1 Bacteroidales bacterium
AGAGCGTCGGACTTCGCGAGATCCTCGGGATCTTCGCTCATGCAAACCCAGCGGAACGGGCCGAAGCCATAGTCGAAGTACATCGGTCCCATGATGTCCTGCACGTATGAGGGATATCTGAAGCTGCCGTCGGGCTTTAGGATGTCGGCTCCGGCGCGGGAAGATTCCAACAGGAAGGCATTGCCATAATCGAAGAAGTACATCCCCTTGGCGGTCAGGCGGTTGATGGCGTCCACGTGCCTGCGTAGCGACGAACGGACTGCTTCCTTGAAGCGCTCCGGATCCTCCGCCATCATCACCTTCGACTCATCCAGACTGTATCCCACGGGATAGTATCCTCCGGCCCAGGGGTTGTGGAGGGAGGTCTGGTCGCTTCCTATATCCACCTTGATCCCTTCGTCGGCAAGGCGTTCCCAGAGATCCACTACGTTGCCCACGTAGGCAAGGGAGACGGGTTTACCGGCCGCGACTGCTTCGCGGATACGGGGGATGAGGGAGTCGAGGTCGCGGTGGAGTTCATCGACCCAGCCCTGCTTGAACCGTTTTTCAGCGGCCTTGGGATTGATTTCGGCGGTAACGCTCACCACTCCGGCGATGTTGCCGGCCTTTGGTTGTGCGCCGGACATCCCGCCCAGCCCCGCAGTAACGAAAAGACGGGCTCCTCCTACCTTTCGGGCAGCGTTCATCACGGTGATGGTAGTCCCGTGCACTATGCCCTGCGGGCCGATGTACATGTAGGAACCGGCCGTCATCTGGCCATACTGGCTTACGCCGAGTGCGTTGAAGCGCTCCCAGTCATCCGGTTTGGAATAATTCGGAATTACCATTCCGTTGGCGACTATCACGCGGGGGGCGTCCTTATGGCTTGGAAAGAGCCCCAGGGGATGACCGGAATACATCACCAGGGTCTGCTCGTCGGTCATGGTGGCCAGGTACTGCATGGTAAGCAGATACTGGGCCCAGTTCTGGAAGATGGCTCCGTTGCCTCCGTAGATGATGAGTTCGTGGGGATGCTGCGCCACCCTGGGATCCAGGTTGTTCTGGATCATCGCCATGATGGCGGCCGCCTGCTTGCTCTTCGCAGGGTATTCGCCGATGGGCCGGGCGTACATCTCGTAAGTGGGGCGGAAACGGTACATGTAGATGCGTCCGTAATCCTCCAGTTCCTTCGCGAACTCACGCGCCAGCACTGCGTGATGCTTTTCCGGGAAGTAACGCAAGGCATTTTTCACGGCCAGGACTTTCTGCTCTGCCGTAAGGATGTCTTTGCGCTTCGGTGCATGGTTTATCTCCCTGTCGTATGCCTTCGGAGCGGGCAGCTCCGCCGGAATACCGGAGAGTATTTCTTCTTTAAATGTGGTCGACATTCAATATGTATGGTTATTAGCTTGTGGTTCAGCTATTTGCTAAGCCCTACTGCGGCAAGGACCTCGTCCTGCAACGCAAGGGCTTGTGCCTCTATTTCGGAGGCGCGCTCGAGCAGCGGCCGTGCGGGTGCGCCGTCCTTGAGGCCGGCGGCATTGATGCGCACGTTCATGGCTGCCCCGCGTATGGCGGCGGTGGCGGCAAGGGCGGCTACGCCGGCATCCGAAGCGGATGCGGGGTTGCCTTTCTGCGCCATCTCCAACGCCAGGGGCAGGGCTTTCAGCGATGCCTCCATGGTCTTGAGCGGGACGGATGCTGCGTAGAGGGTGGCTTCCTCCATCGCCTTGTCGCGGGCCGCCTTCTCTTCGGGGGTACCCTTCGGCATGGCGAACACATCCATAATGCGGTTGAATGCTGCGGTATCTTCATCTACCAAGGCGGTTAGTTCCTTCACCAGGACCTGCCCCTTCTCCGCAACATCGGAAAACTCTTTCCAGCGCTCGTCCCATCCGCGTTTGTGGGAGGAGAGATTGGCTACCATCGTAGCAAGGGCGGCACCCAGGGCTCCCATTACAGCAGACACGGAACCGCCGCCCGGAGCCGGCGATTCGGAGGCGGTCTCGGCCACGAAACCCTTGATGCTCATCCGCACCAGATGCTCCTTGACGGCCATTTCGACCGGATCTTCCATCAGATATTCTATTACCTTTTCCTTCGGGTCGAAGGGCTTGAGGTCGTCCAGCGACATGCTCTTGACGGCAATCTTGACGATTTCATCCTCGCTGATGCCGAGGGAACGTTGCTGCTTTTCCAGATAGTAGCGTCCGGCCTCGACAAGTACTTTCTTGGGCACCAGACCAACTATCTCGGCCCCCGTCACACGGAGCCCGCGGGCCGCTGCGGCACGGGATACTTCATCGAAGGCGACGTGCAGAGGGGTGGCATCTATGTCGGTTATGTTCATCGACACCTGGGCAATGCCGTACTCGTCTATGTACCAACCTATGGCCTTGCAGCCCTTCAGAGTGCCGGGAATCCATTCGTCCCCGACCTTGCGGCCCTTTTCGCGGACGTCGAAGGCCACAGCCATGGCCCTGCGGGTGGAGGTCGTGTTCAGGTTGAAGTTAACTGCGACCAGGAAGTTGCGGGCGCCCACGTTGGATGCGCCGGTGCGGGCGGCAGTTTCGTCGAACGAAGCGCCGAAATCGGGCTTGCGTTCGGGGTCTGCCATCTTTTCGGGCAGGGCCTCATATTCGCCGGCGCGGCAGACGGCCAGATTCTTGCGTTCGGGCTTGAAAGCCGCGGCCTCGTAGCAGTAACAGGGAATGCCCAGCTCCTTGTACAGCCTTTCCGCCAGTTTGCGGGCCAGGGCGGCACATTCCTCGAGGGTGATTCCGGATATTGGGATCAGAGGAAGCACGTCGGTGGAGCCGCTGCGCGGATGTGCCCCGTGGTGCAGGCGCATGTCTATCTTTTCCTTGGCCATCGCCGAACCGCGGAAAGCAGCTTCGACGACTGCTTCGGGAGGGCCTACGAAGGTGACTACCGTGCGGTTGGTCGCCTCGCCGGGATCCACGTTCAGCACTTTCACTTCCTTTACAGAAGCAATTGCGGCCACGATGGCGTCTATCACGGATCGATCCCTGCCTTCGCTATAGTTGGGGACACATTCGATTATTCTGGTCATAGTTTTTTTGTTTTCCCAAATATAAGTAAAAAACGAATGTTTTGAGTAATTTTGCCGGACGAAAGGTTGTTTCAAGTTTAGTTAGTCAGATATGTCCGAGAAACTGGCCGGGCATCTTGCGATTGCCGCTACATACACAATATTCGGTCTTAACATCGTATTCTGCAAGGATATAGCCAATGCAGAGGCGGTCTCCCCCATCGTGCTGTTTACGATGAGGGCGATAGGGGCTTCGGCATTGTTCTGGCTGATTTCCTTCTTCCTTCCTGTGGAAAGGGTCGCGAAAGGGGATATCTGGAAGATAGCAGCCGCCTCCGTAGTAGGTCTGCTAATCCCCCAGCTAACCTTCCTGATGGCCATCACGATGTCGACTTCGATAGATACGGCCATTCTCGGGACCCTCGGGCCCATCTTCACCATGTTCTTCGCTTTCTTCTTCCTGAAGGAGCCCATCACGGGCAAGAAAGCGGGAGGGGTAGTTTTAAGTTTCGCGGGAGTTATCTTCCTGATACTTAACTCGGTACACGCCGGAGGAGCCGCGGCCACATCTCCTCTCGGGATAGTGCTGCTGCTGGTGAATTGCCTGAGTTTCTCTTTGTACCTGGGGCTTTTCCGGCCGCTTATCAGCCGTTACACAGTGGTGACGTTCATGAAGTGGATGTTCCTGTTCTCGATGCTGGTGTCGCTGCCTATCTCGGCGGGCGGTCTGCTTTCCACGGACTTTACGACAATCCCCGGGAATGTCCGCTGGGAGATAGCTTATCTGATATTCTTTGCCACCTTCGTGGCTTATTTCCTTATCCCTTTCGGTCAGAAGCGGCTTCGCCCTACCCTGGTCAGCATGTACACTTACCTACAGCCCATCATCGCGGCCGTAATCAGCATCAGCACCGGAATGGACAGCCTCAACTGGCAAAAGATCGTTTCCACCCTGCTCATCGTCGGCGGCGTCATCCTTGTCGGTCGCAGCCGGGCAAAGATGCCCGATCAGGTCGGGCATGACGAAAGTGTCGGGCATGACGGGGAAGTGGTCGGATAAAAAAAAGGCAGCGGGAACGTATTCCCGCCACCAAACGCAACAAACAACAAAAAGGAGTATAATTACTTGGTCGGATATCCGGGGTTCTGGTATTCGGCCTTTACTGAATCATCAACTATAAGGCGGTCAAGCTGCTCCTGAGGAATCGGGCGGAGGTACATGTAATCCTCGATGGTACGGGTTACTTCCGCGGGAGCCTCATAGCTGTTGCCGATCTTATATTTTCCGGCAAGCTCACGCCAAGTCTGGGTACGTACAAGATCGAACCAACGGAAACCATCACCGAAATATTCGCGCATCCTTTCGTCGAGGATGTAGTTGATGTCGATGGTGGCAGGCATGTCGGCGACCAGAGCGTTACCGTAGTCGGCAGACACGGGAGCCTCGGCGGCATTGCTGTAATTCCACTTACCGGCACGCTTTACGATGACGGAAAGCAGGTCCTTGGCAGACATGGTGCCGGTTGCGCCCTTGACAGCTGCCTCAGCAGCCACGAAGTAGAATTCGGAGAACTTGAGGATGTTGAAAGGACGGGTGCTTGCACCGTTAGGAGAACCGAGTCCGGTGCCATTGTCGGTACGATAGGGACCCAGCTTCCAGACTGCAGGATAAACACGTCGGTTGATATGGTTGATATCGTAAACGAAGTCGGAACGGCCGGCTTTCTCGCCAGCACCGATAGCAGCACCGATCAAAGCCTGCTCATCGTTATTCGAAGATACCCTATAGTTGATGGTATTATCCTCGGTAGCGTTGAAGAGGAAGGTCAGAACGGGTTCTCCGTTGTGGATAGGAATATTGTTTGCACCTATGCCGGTCTCGGTTTTCTCGCCACCCTTGGTCCAGTTGGCACGGAACACGGTCGTGAAGGTACCGTCGCGACGTGAATCCCTGTCGTCGGTGAACTTCCTGAGGGCGCCGATGGTGGGAGCCATACGGGTCCAAGGACGACCCAGCCCCTGGACGGCTTCACGCATTACGGGGTTGAAGGTCTTCAAGTCTTCCTTCTCGGTGCCGAGCCTGTAGCGGATCTTCATGTCACCTGAATAGTTCCAGATAACCATCCATCCGGCGAAGTTCTCGGGCGGATTACCATTGGACCAACCGAAGCTGGACTCATTGTACTGCTCGCTGGCATCAGTATGGTCGGCATAGAGCAGAATCTCGCTGTTGCGGTCGTTGGAGCCGAGGCTTACGTCGCGGAATGTCTCCTGCAGGCCGTAAGGACCGGGATCGTTGATAGCTGCGAGAGCGGTATCGTATGCATTCTGGAAATAAGTTGCTGCCTCGCTGCTATTGCGGGTGCAGTTGGGATATGTAGGGATGTTCTTCGGGTTCTGGAGCCACCATGCATAGGTGAGGTAGGCCTTTGCCAGCACGAGCCTTGCGACGGTCTTGGTGACGGTACCGGTCATACGGGGGCTGACAGGCAGATCCCTGACGGCATCGTTAAGGTCGTCGAAGATGGCTTTATAGACCTCGGGAACAGTATTGCGCTTGGATTCGCGGACAGGCTGGTTATTGAACTTGAGTTCGCCGGCACCGAGATCGAGCGGAACGCCACCGAAAGTCTGCACAAGCTGGAAGTAGTAGAATCCCCTGAAGAATTTGGCCTCGGCAATGTACTGGATGTTGAGCTTTGCCTCTTCAGCATTTTCGATGATACCGTTGGCGGTATTGATCGTGGGGAAAGCCATGTACCAGAGGTCCCTTGAACGGCAGGACGAAGGCGTCAGGGAGCCGGCACCGGAAAGGTCGGCATCCTTGAAGTTGCTGTCGGCAGACCATCCGTAGGTATACTCGTCGGTACCTGTCTCGTTGATATTATAGTAGTATCCGAGGCCGTAGATAAGACGGAGGCTTCTATATAGAGAGGTAAGTCCTCCCTGAACACCCGCCTCAGTCTGGAAGAAGCCAGGCTCGTAGAAAGTGCGAGGCTGCTCGTCAAGCAACTTGTTGCAAGCGCAACCAAGTATCAGCATTGCCGCAGCTAAAGCGATATTCTTTATCGTTTTCATGATTTTTCTGATTAGAATGTTATGTTAAGACCGAAGAGGTAGTTACGGGTATTAGGCGTGTTGTAACCAACAACCTTATACTTTTCGGAGAGACTATCGTTAGTTGCAACGGTCTTCTTGTCGGCGATGTCATCACCTGTGGAGTTGGTCTCAGGATCGAGGCCGCACTCGTTGGTGTAAGGCGAGAAGAGCACCAGAGGGTTCTGGACGGTAGCATATACGCGCAGGCTGTGGATACCAAGCTTCTTGACAGCTTTGATCTTGCCAAGGTTGTAACCGAGGGTGATGGTCCTCAGTTTGAGGTAAGAAGCGTCGAAGTAACCGAGGGTGGATCCATAGATAGGGTTATCGTTGCTGTTGAGTCCGCCCGGACGAGGATACCTTGCATTGGTATTATCGGGGGTCCAGTAGTCGACGTTGATCTGACCACGGAGGCCGGTGAGCATATTGAGATAACCGTTATTGTTATGGATGGTGGAAATGAGGACACCACCATGCTGGAAGGAACCTATGACGGAGAAATCGAAGTTCTTATAGTACAGAGTGGTGTGGAAACCGCCCATGAAATCTGCTTCGGTGCTGATAGGAACCTTGTCGAGGTCGGAGATGGAACGGACAGGCTTGCCGGTGTCATCATATTCGCCATGGTACTTGACCTTGATGTCACCGAACCCGGCACCGGGCTGGAGGACGTTCATGTACTTGTCGCCGTCGTTCCAGAGGCCGTCGTACTCGAAGTCATAGATACAGTTGAGAGGCTTGCCGATGAACCACCTGTTACCGGTATCATCCGCATCGTGGGAAGTAACCAGCGAGGTGAGCTTGTTGCGGTTGAAGTAGAAGTTGAATCCGGCATCCCACTTGAAGTCGCGCTTCTCGAGGATGGTACCGTTGAGCGAGAATTCGAAACCCTTGTTCTGGGTAGAACCTACGTTCGCGACGGTCTTCTCGACACCGGTGGTGTAAGGGAGCTTGAGTTCGAGGAGGACGTTCTCGGTCTTCTGGGTATAGTATTCGGCGGTACCGGTCAGCCTGCCTCCGAAGAAGGAGAAGTCGACACCAAAGTTCCAAGTCTTGGAGTACTCCCACCCGAGTTTGTCGTTAGGAAGGGACTTGTAGGCGTAGCCGACTGCGAGGGTGTTGCCGAAGTTGTAGTACTGGGATGCGAGCGAACCGAGGGTTGCATAAGGATCGATGGCCTGGTTGGAGGTTTCACCGTAACCTACGCGGAGCTTGAGTTCGTCGAGCCAGCCTTTCGTTCCGGACATGAAGTTCTCTTTGTGGATGTTCCAACCTGCGGAAACGGCAGGATAGGTGTGCCACTTGTGACCGGGAGCGAGGCGGGAGGATCCGTCAGAACGGATGGCAGCAGAAATCATGTACTTGTCGTCGTAGGTATACATGACACGGCCCATCCAGGAAATCAGGCCGCTCTGCCAATATTTGAAATCGTCGGCATCGAGCTTGATGTTCTCGACGGCAGCTCTTGCAAGGTTATAATAGAGGAAGACATCTCCGTTGGGGATGTTCCTGGCGGAAATCTTATCGGCATTGAAAGTGGTCTGCTCGGCAGAGTAGAGGCCGACCACATTGACGTGATGCTTATCTGCGAAGGTACGGTCGTAGGTAAGGAGGTTTTCGACAGTCCAGTTCACGGTCTCGTCACGCTTGAAGCTGGCGGAGTTGGGTTCAGCTTCGTTGGTGGCGTTGACACCGACGCCGGTATAATGACCGGTCTTGTTGGTGCGGTAGTTCAAGCTTGCGCTGAGCTTGTAGGAAAGGCCCTCGATCCAAGGAGCCTTGACCTCCAGATAACCATTATTATATGTACCAAGGCCGAAGGACTCGTTGATATACCTGTCGCCAAGGGCTTCGAGCGATTCCTTGGTATAGATGTAAACGTCGTCGGAAGGCATCTTGACAACTCTCTTGAGTTTTTTGTTCTCATCGTAAGGAGAGGTCATAGGGGTCATTTCGAGGATATTGTAAAGACCAACCTGGCTGCCGTGCTTGTGGCTCATGTTGGTGTTGGTGGCGAATCCGATGGTAATGTACTTGCCGACGTTCTGGTCGATATTGCCATGGAAACCGATACGGTCGTAATCCTGGGTGGGGACTACAGCGTCGTCCTTAAAGTAGTTGACGCCGAAGTTATAGTTACCGCTAGCGGTACCGCCGCTCACGCTGAGTTCGTGGTTACGCACGAAACCGGTACGGAAGAACAGATCCTGCCAGTCGGTATCGTTGTCCTCGGACTCTTCGGCAGAGTTGGAGAACTTGCCGGCGGCAGTACGCATCTTCATGTACTGCTCGGTGTTCATCATAGGATACTTCTTAGCCTTCTTGGCACCGAGATAAGTGCTGTAGGAGATCTGAGGCTTTGCGCCCTTCACACCCTTATAAGTAGATATAAGGATGACACCGTTGGCACCTCTGGATCCGTAGATGGCGGTTGAAGCAGCATCCTTGAGGATATCCATGCTCTTGATGTTGCTGGGGCTGATCTCGGAGAGGTTACCCATGAACGGAATACCGTCGAGAACAATCAGAGGGTCGTTGGACGCCGAGACCGATCTCTCACCACGGATGCGGATCTGCATGCTTTCGCCCGGACGGGAGGAGGTCTGGGTCATGTCGATACCGGCGACCCGCCCCGAAAGGGCGTAGCTGATATCGTTAGCGGGCACGGCACGCAGGTCGTTGCCATTCATGGATGCGATAGATCCGGTAACGTCGGACTTACGGGCGGAGCCGTAACCGATGACCACCGTACCCTCGAGGGCTTCGGAGTCGAACCTAAGAGCAACATTGTGGGTGCTTGCGCCGGCGACGGGTACCTCTTCGGTAACATAGCCGACATAAGACACTACCAGAACGGCATTTGCAGGGGCTTCGATGACATATTCGCCATCCAGCCCGGAGCTAACACCGGTCGTTGTACCCTTGATCATAACGTACGCGCCAGGAAGGGGCTCTCCGTTAGTTTCGGATACAACACCTTTCACGGTGAGATTCTGGGAGAATGCTACCAGCGGCAGCATCAACCCAAGCACTAGTCCCAAGGACTTCATGAAAATGTGTTTCATAAGTTTTGTGTTAATTATAATGGATTGAGATATTGGTTTCCCATTGCAAAGTTCTGCAGAATTCCGACGAAATACCTCTTTTCACGAAACAAAGACTTTTGTAATAGCAACAAAAATTACACTTTTGAAACAAATCTCATTAATTTTAATACATGCGCTCAAAAAGCATCATTTTTTAACCGTGTACGCACACGGAAACCACCCCCGGAAGGGCATGTCCGGGGAGCGGCAGCAAATAATCGTCGTCATGGTAAAGATATTGCAATTATTTTTTGATATTTGTGTCTGAAGATTCAGCATCGACAAGATGACAGATTTCGCAGCAATAGATTTCGAAACAGCGAACGAGCAGCCTTCCAGCGTGTGCAGCGTGGGGGTCGTGATCGTGCGTGGCGGACAGATAGTGGATTCGTTCCACAGCCTCATACATCCGGAACCCGAATATTACCAGTGGTTCTGCCAGCGGGTGCACGGACTGGGGCCCGAGGATACCGACGGAGCACCTGTATTCCCCTATGTTTGGGAGAAGATAGCCCCCCTTGTCGAGGGGCTGCCTCTTGTGGCACACAACAGCCGTTTCGACGAAGGTTGCCTGAAAGCCGCGTTCCAGGTGTATCAGATGGATTATCCGGACTATCGCTTCTACGACACCCTCGCCGCCTCGAGGCGCTGTTTCGGCTACCGCCTCCCAAATCATCAGCTGCAGACGGTTGCCGCGGCATGCGGCTTCGACCTGGCGAACCATCATCACGCCCTGGCCGATGCCGAGGCCTGTGCGCATATAGCCATGAAGATTATTAATGTATAATATACTATGGTCCTTACAGCAAAAAAGATCCTACTCTCCCTGCTGACAGCGTTGGCTGTCTTCTCCTGCAGCCGTAATTCCGGCAAGACTCCAGTCGTGAATCCATCCGAATATCAATCATTCAATCAAGAGAACATGCAAAGCGTACGTGATTTCCTGCATAAGGCAGGTGCATATTTCCTGGCCACCGTCGATGGTGACCAGCCCCAGGTCCGTCCTTTCGGCACTGCCGAGATCATCGAGGGCAAGCTCTATATCCAGACCGGACACGTAAAGAAGGTGGCCAAGCAGATTGCCGCAAATCCCAAGGTTGCCATCTGTGCTTTCGATGGGCAGATGTGGTTGCGCATCACTGCGACTTTGATCGAGGATCCGAGGGTGGAGATCAAGAAGGCCATGTTGGATGCCAATCCGGGCCTGCGTTCGATGTATGACGAGAATGACGACAATACTGCCGTTTACTTCCTGAAGGACGCCAAAGCCACCTTCAATTCCTTTACCGCCGCCCCCGTGGAAGTGGATTTCTAATAGGAATGAGCGCCCCAGCGCGAACGGCGGTCCCTCTTCCTCAGGGATTTCGTCGGGCTTCGCCCTCCGACATCCCTCCCGCCTGCGGCGGGCTTGCAAGAAGAAAGAGGGATTCCGCTCCCTACGGTCGCGCTATCCCTCGAAATCCGCGAGCAATGAACTTGCAGATACGCCCCCGATGGGGGCTTTATGCAAAAGGGCAGGCCTTTACAAGCGCAAGCGCTTGACGGTCTGCCTTTTTGCATAAAATGCCGCACTCCCGTGCGGCATCTGCCAGTTCATTGCATTGCGCGGAGGAAGAGGGATTCGAACCCCCGGTGCGTTGCCGCACAACAGTTTTCAAGACTGCCGCCATCGACCACTCGGCCATTCCTCCTTAGAGACGCAGTGCAGCATTCCCAGCTGCAGAGCGTGCCCGACGGGCATCTTGCCACGGACGGGACTGCAAAGGTAGAGAATTTCTTTTATTTTGACAAATGAGAGAAAAAATGCTATTTTTGTGTATTACACTAATTCCGACCACATGAAAAGGATCTTTTTCTTTATTCTGTGCATTGTCCTGGCCGTACCGGCAGTGCAGGGTTGCTGCAAAAGCGACAAGACTCTCAAAGTTATTTCCTACAACATCCGCAACAGCCGCGCCCACGATGGCGACAATGACTGGGACAAGCGCAAGCCCGCTACCGATGCGATGATAGCCGAGCAGCAGCCTGATATCTTCGGCCTCCAGGAAGCCTATCAAAACCAGGTTGAATACATAAAGGAAACCTGCCCCGATTACGACTGCGTAGGCGTTCCCCGCGATGACGGAAAAGAAAAAGGCGAAATCATGTCTATCTTCTGGAACACCAAGACCCAGAAGATGATCAAGTGGGGCAATTTCTGGCTCTCCGAAACCCCCGAGGAGCCTTCCTACGGATGGGATGCCGCCTGCCGCCGCACCGCCACCTGGGCCCTGCTCAAGGACAAGCGCAGCAACAAGAAATATTACTATGTGAATACCCACCTCGACCACAGAGGAGCAGTTGCCCAGGCCAACGGACTCAAACTGATCGTGGACCGCATCCAGGACATCAACCCTGAAGGCTATCCCATGGTGCTCACCGGCGACTTCAACGTCACGCCCGACAACCCGTGCCTGAATTCGCTCGTCGGCCGTATGGAATCCGTCCGTGCCATCGCTCCCAAGACCGACACCCTTGCAACCTTCAATGGTTGGGGCAAGGCGGCCGAAGTGATCGACTACGTATATATATCCGGGTTCAGCAAAGCCCTCTCCTATGAAACTCTGAACAAGACCTATCTGGACATACCTTACATTTCTGACCATTATCCTATTGTTGCCATTATCGGATTCTAATTAAACTCCCCTCGATATGAAAGACAATTACAATTGGAAGTATGCTTCCGTAGGAGGATCCGTCCGTGTGAAACTCGAACGCGGATCCGACATCGCAAACCTGGCCAGTCTGGACCGTAAGAAATGGACTGTCCTAAGTTGCCCGACCACCGGTCTCGAGTTCGACGAGAAGACTCTCAAGATGCTCGATGCCGACGGCGACGGACGTATCCACGTCGACGAGGTAGTCGCCACTTCCCAGTGGATCACCTCCGCCATCAAGGATCCCGACATCCTGCTGAAGGGTCAGGGAGAGCTCAAGCTGAGCGACTTCAACACCGATAATGAGGAAGGCGCAAAGCTCCAGAAATCCGCAAAGCAGATACTTGCCAACCTCAAACTCGACAAGAAGAGCATCTCGCTCGAAGATACTGCCGACAATGAGAAGATATTCGCCGAGACCCAGTTCAACGGGGACGGCATCATTACCGAAGCCAGCGCCGACGACGAAGCCCTGAAGGAGACCATCAGGAACATCGCCGCCACGGTAGGTTCCGCCAAGGACCGCAGCGGCGCCGAGGGTGTGAACACCGACCAGATCGAGGCATTCTACACCGCCTGCGCGGACTACAGCGCCTGGATGGCCGAGGAAGTCAAGGGCCCGTTCGGAGAGAATACCGAGGCAGCCCTCGCCGCCTGCGAAGCCATAAAGGATAAGGTCGCGGACTACTTTATGCGCTGCAAGCTCATATCCTTCGATAGCGCAGTTGCCGGCGTAGTGGACCTTTCGGTAGATAAGGTCAGCTCCATCAGCGGCGGCGACCTCTCTGCCGCTGCCGAAGAAATCGCCACCTATCCCCTCGCCCGTCCTAAGGCCGACGGCAAACTCCCCCTCAATGGCGGCATCAACCCCGCCTGGAAGGCAGCTTTCGCCAGCGTGAAGGCCCTCGTCTTCGACGTGGAATTCCCCAAGAAAGACGGTATCACCGAGGAAGAATGGCAGGCCGTGCTCGCCAAGTTCGACGCCTACCTGGCCTGGAAGGGTGCCAAGAAGGGTGCCGAGGTCGAGCCTCTCGGAATCGACGCCGTGAAGGCCGCCATCAAGGCCGACCAGAAAGCCGCCCTGCTCGGACTCGTGGAAAAGGACAAGGCCCTCGAGCCCGAAGCCCTCAGCATCGAGGCAGTGGACAAGCTCTTGCACTACGTGCGCGACTTCTACAAGTTCCTCAAGAACTATGTGGTGTTCCAGGACTTCTATTCCAAGGAAGATAAGGCCATATTCCAGGCCGGACGCCTCTACATCGACCAGCGCAGCACCGACCTTTGCATCAAGGTGCTCGACGGAGGAAAGACTGGCGACATCTCCAGCCTCAGCGGCATGTACATACTCTACTGCAACTGCGTCAACAAGATCACGGGCAAGAGCTTCCCTATCGCCGCGGTGCTTACCGATGGTGACGTGGACGGCCTCCGCCCCGGCAAGAATGCCATCTTCTATGACCGCGCAGGCGAGCAGTACGATGCGGTGGTCACCGGAATAGTGGATAATCCCATAAGCATACGCCAGGCCTTCTGGGCACCTTACAAGAAGGTTGCAAGGTGGATCAACGACAAGATCGACAAGAGCGCTGCCGAAAAGAACGCCAAGTCCGCAGAGAAGCTTACCGCCTCCGCCGATAAGGCCACCAGCGGCGAGAATCCCGCAGCAGCCCTGACCAGCACCTTCGACATTGCCAAGTTCGCCGGTATCTTCGCCGCCATAGGCATGGCTATCGGCTTCATCGGCCAGTTCCTGGTGAAACTTGCCGCCGGCATCGCCAAGCTGAAAGTCTGGGAATTCGTTGCTGTTGTCATCGGCATTATGCTGATCATCTCCCTGCCCAGCATGTTCATCGCATGGCGCAAGCTCCGCAAACGCGACCTGGGTCCCGTGCTCAACGCGAACGGATGGGCAGTGAACGCCGCTGCCTATGTCAAGCCCAGATTCGGCAAGAGCCTTACCAGCCTGGTTAAGTATCCCAAACTCAAGGCAGTGGATCCCGTTGCCGC
>JAFZJI010000045.1 GCA_017552105.1 Bacteroidales bacterium
GATAGGTCTTCACGTAGGAGCGCATGACATCGTCCGGCAGGACCGTGAAGTCGAACAGGTCGCAATAGGTACGGTTCACCATCTCGAAGATCTTGGCGCCGTAGTCCTCTTCCTTGACAATCTTTCGGGTGATCCGGCGCACGTGGAGGCCGTAACGCTCGGAGATGATGGCGGCCATGCGGGTAACCTTCTCAGGGACCTCGTCGGGCACGAAGATCCGGTATTCCAGCCAGTCATTGACCTTGCCCATGCCCAGGGCCTCGAAATGCTCCGCGTAATACGGATAGTTATACCGGAGCGCGAAGGAGCTGATGTCGTCGAACCCTTCCACAACGCAGCCTTCGCTGTCGAAATCCGTGAAACCGAGCGGGCCGGAAATCTGCGTCATCCCATGCTTGCAGCCGAAGGCGATCACCGCCTCGAGGAGGGCCTTGGAGACTTCCTTGTCGTCGATGAAATCCATCCAGCCGAAACGGACCTCGGCATGGTTCCAGTCGCGGTTCGCAATCTCGTTGATGATGGCGATCACGCGGCCGACGATCTCTCCTTTCTCGTTGTAAGCCAAATACTTCTCCGACTTGGAATACTTGCCCATGGGATTCTTGGACATGTCCAGCGTGGACAGCTCGTCCATATAGATACCCGGCACGTAATACGGGCAGTCCTTGTACAGCTTCAGCGGGAATTTGACGAAGGCGCGCAGGTCTTTGCGGCTCTCGGCGGTTTTGATGGTTACAGGCATAGGTTTAGTTACGTATATCCTTGCAAATATAACAATTATTCCCAAAGATTATTTACCTTTGCGCCCCGAATAGAATATGTGGTGGGCATTGGCATTCCTTTCGGCAGCCCTGCTGGGCTGCTATGACTCCTTCAAGAAGGCTTCCTTGAAGGGCAATGCCGTCATCCCCGTCCTGTTCCTGAACACGGTCTTCTGCGCCCTGATCCTCCTGCCGTTTGCCATCCGCACCGGCTGGGGCGGCTGGGAAATCCAGAAATATATCCTTATCAAGAGCTGCATCGTCTTATCATCTTGGATATCAGGCTATTATGCGATGAAGAACCTGCCGCTGACCATCGTTGGTCCCATCAATGCGACACGGCCGGTGATGGTCCTGGTCGGCGCGATGATCTTCTTCGGCGAGCGGCTGAACCTGTACCAATGGATCGGTGTCACCCTGGCCGTCATCTCGTTCTTCTTATTGAGCCGCAGCGGCAAGAAGGAAGGCATCGACTTCGGGCATAACAAGTGGATCTGGTGCCTGGTCCTGGCGGCCGCCATCGGGGCCCTCAGCGGCCTGTACGACCGTTATCTGATGGCGCCGAAGGGGAGTGGCGGCGTGGGCCTGGACCGCCTTCAGGTCCTGTCCTGGTACAACATCTACCAGGCCGGCATGATGCTCGTGATGCTCCTTGCCATCTGGTATCCGCACCGCAAGGCCAACACGCCCTTCCATTGGTCCTGGACCATCCCGATGATCAGTGTCTTCCTGTGCGGGGCCGATTTCCTGTACATGTGGGCACTGACCGACGAAGCCGCGATGATCTCCGTCGTGTCCATGATCCGCCGCGGAAGCGTCGTCGTGAGCTTCCTCTTCGGCGCCCTCGTCTTCCACGAGAAAAACCTCAAATCCAAGGCCCTCGACCTGGCCCTGGTGCTGCTGGGAATGGTGTTCCTGTACCTGGGATCCCGGTAGGGGAGCGGTCAGAATGAGAAACTCAGCCCTCCGCAAATGCTGAATAACCAGCGGATTACCCGGTCTTTGGTATCCGTCGTTCCGTCGATCAGATCGGTAGTGACCGTATGGACCTTATAAGTATCCGTCAAGACATAGTGGAAAGCCGGGTTGACGTTCAGACTCACGCGTCCGATCGGATAGCTGTACACCATACCGGCATCCAGGGAAAGGAATAGGGGAGACCCGTTCTCCGTATACCGCTCGGTCTTGAAATTGCCGTCTGTCGATACATGCAGCCCACTCTTTTTCGCAGCCACATAGCCGGGCGTAATGCCCGCAAAAATCTCGGTTCCCTTGTTCAAACTGAGCAGGATATTGGCCAGCGAACTGCCAGAAGCCCTTTCTGCCCAGTTACCGTCCTTGTTCCATCGATAAGCCACTGCCAGCGGCACGCCGAACGTATGGTCCAATTTGGCCGTAAATGGCGTATACTGCAGTCCTGTCCGAATGCCTAACCCATTGATATAGAACTTCTCATAGGTCAATCCAAACGTAACCTCCCCACCGAAATCCTTGTCCATCGGAACCATGACACCGGTCGTAAAACCCGCCTCCCGGTTAAATCCTTTTCTCTCCTGAGCCTGTATCTGAATGGCCGATGCAACCAACAACACACTAATAATCAAAGATTTCCTATTCATAAAATAAAGATATTTTTAAAAATTTTAACAAATTCTATGCCGACAAGAAGACAAGCATTCATTCCTGTAACCTTTAATCCAACGACGCTTTCTTTCTGTAAGGTGCCAGGGCGATTCCGCTCCATGCGTCTTTCAGCGGCTAC
>JAFZJI010000046.1 GCA_017552105.1 Bacteroidales bacterium
TATTGAATCCTTATCCCTTCCGACTTTAGTTCCGGGAGGGTTTTTTTGTGGCCTTCGGGGTCGACCCAGCCGAGGCAATCTTCGATGATGGTGACCTTGAAACCGGCCTTGAGAAGGTCTTCGGCGGTGTTGCGGACGCAGTATTCGGTGGCGATGCCGGTAACATATACCACTTCGGTCCCGAGCAGGCCTAGCACATCGGCAAGGCTCTGACCCGCTTCGTTGCGGCCCTCGAAACCGGAATACTGTTCCTGCGAAGGATCACAGCCCTTATAGAATGTAAGTTCTTCGTTCACGAAAGGAAGAAGGTCGTCGTGGATTGCGCCACCGCGGGTGCCTGCAACGCAGTGAGGAGGCCAGGGGCCGCCCTGCTCCACGAAGGAGCAATGGTTTGCGGGATGATGGTCGCAGATGAAGAGCACGGGAAGCCCGGGCTTCTTTTCGATAAATGCCTTGGTGTTGGCCACGGCCTCTTCGGAGTGGCCGCAGGCAAGGGATCCACCGGTAATGAAATCGTAGATTTCGTCGACGACGACTATTGCTTTTTCCATGATCAGTCTTTGTTGATTGTTACTACGGCCCAGGCTTCGCAACCCTCTCCCCTGCCGACGAATCCCAGCCTTTCGGTGGTGGTAGCCTTTACGCTTACGGCATCGAGGCCCACCCCCATTATGGGAGCTAGAGTGGCACGCATAGTGTCTATATGAGGGCGGAGTTTAGGAGCCTGGAGGGCTATTGTGATGTCGGCGTTTCCGACCTTCCATCCCCTTTCGGAGAGCATTTCCACGACCTTCTTGAGCAGGCCTTTGCTGTCGGCGCCTTTCCATTCGTCGGAGTTGTCCGGGAAGTGCAGACCGATGTCGCCGAGGGCTGCGGCTCCAAGCAAGGCATCGCAGAGGGCGTGTATCGCCACATCTCCGTCGGAGTGGGCGACGAAGCCCCTGTCGGAAGGGATCTGTACGCCACCGAGCCACATGGGGAGGCCTTGGGCGATGGCGTGGACGTCGTATCCTTGTCCTATTCGTGTTTGCATGGTACAAAGGTATAAATAAAAATACTAAATTTGTAAGCTATGGGACTTTTCAATTTTTTCGGAGATAACGAACATCGGGTTTTCAATTATAAGCCGATGTACTACGACAGGGAGAAAGAGGAGAGGATGCGTAGGTTCAAGGCCGTAGACGGAAGCCTCGACAAGAAAGACGAGAATGGCAATTACGTGCCCGGCAGCTATCTGCACGGAGCTTTCCGCGACGGAGCATACCAGAATACCCGCAACCGCGTCAAGAAAACTCAGACCATCATAGGAATAGTTACCATGCTGCTCATCGCGGCAATCCTGTTCTACATCGCCAAATTCTACTCACTGCTGTAATGGGAAAACTCAAGGTTCTTCCGGCAAACATTGCCAACATGATAGCCGCCGGCGAGGTGGTACAACGCCCCGCATCGGTGGTAAAGGAGCTTGTGGAGAATGCGGTGGATGCCGGTGCTACGCAAGTAGATGTGATAGTGAAGGATGCCGGCCGCACCAGCATACAGGTAATTGACGACGGTTCCGGAATGAGCCCTTCCGACGCAGTGCTCTGTTTCGAGAGGCACGCCACTTCCAAGATTGCGGAGGCTGCCGACCTGCAGCGCATCACCAGTTACGGATTCCGCGGAGAGGCCCTGGCGAGCATCGCCGCCGTGGCGGAAGTCACCCTCAAGACCCGTCGCGAGAGGGATGACACCGGAACCCAGGTGAGCATCTCCGACCCCACGGCCGTGAAGACATCTTCCGTAGCCGCCCCCACCGGCAGCAATTTCCTGGTCCGGAACCTCTTCTACAACACTCCCGCCCGGAGGAAGTTCCTGAAATCCGACAATGTCGAACTCCGTCACATAGTGGAGGAGTTCTCCCGCATAGCACTTACCCGGCCGGACATAGGCTTTTCGCTCGTGAGCAACGGCCGCGACATCTACCGCCTGCGCCCCGCCAAATCCCTGAAATTCAGGGTCATGGACCTGATGGGAGCGAGCGTGACCGGGGATCTGGTAGATATTACCGCCCAGACCTCGGTCGTGCGCGTGAGCGGATTCCTGGCCCGCCCGGATACCGCCCGCAAGACGGTGGCGAACCAGTTCTTCTTCGTGAACGACAGGTACTTCCGCAGCAACTATCTGCACAAGGCCGTGATGAAGGCCTACGAGGAGTATCTTCCGGAAGGGTACGCCCCCTCCTACTTCATATGGCTGGAGGTGGATCCGGAGAGCGTGGACGTGAACATCCATCCTACCAAGGCGGAGGTCAAGTTCGAGGAGGATGCGGTCATCTTCCAGACCATCTATGCCTGCGTGAAGGAGACCCTGGGCAAGAATTCCTTCGGCGAAGGGATAGACTTCGATACCGAGGGGCGGGTGGAAATGCCGCAGATGGGTAGGAGTTTCGAGGAATACAGGGGTTCGGTTCCTGTTGCGCCGGGTCCGCCGGTGGACGTGACCTACGACCCCTTCGCAATCAATACCGATTTCGACAGCAGGCCTTTCGCACCCCCCATGCCGGCCAAAGAGCAGGACTATGGGGTGCTGTTCGAACAGAATCAGGCCGTGCAGGCCCGCGCGCTGGTGGTGAAAGGGAAGATAATCATAGCCCCCACCGCATCCGGAGTGATGTTGGTGCATATCCGCCGCGCATGGGAGAGGATACTCTACGAGAGGAGCCTGAAAGCCCTTTCGAAGGATGCGCCCGTAACCCAGACGGCCCTGTTCCCGGTGCAGGTTCAGGTTGGTGCTGCCGGCCGACTGCTGTTCGACGAGAACGCGCAGACACTGGCGGCCGTGGGCTTCGACATCGCCCCCTTCGGCACCGATACCGTGGTGGTGAATGGTGTTCCGGAAGGGTATTCCTGCGAGAGCGGAAAGGTGCAGCAGATGGTGCAGGATATACTCCTGATACTGTCCGACGAGGCCGGAGGAGTGCCCGAGGTGGTGCGCGCCTCCCTTGCTTCGAAGTTCGCCCGCCTGGGTAGCCTGAATGCCGAAGCACCCCGCAATGCGGCTGAGGCCCAGAACCTTATCGATGCCCTGTTCTCCTGCGACAATGCGGAGCTTACCCCTTCGGGGAAGAAGATTACCGCTCTTGCCAGCGTGGATGACCTGGAAAAAAGATTTCAATAGCTTATGCCATACTATCAAGAAGAAAGAAGACAACTGCCCGTTACGGTGCATCTGATCATACTCAACGTGCTCTTCTTCCTAGCCTCCTTGGCCAGGGAGAGGTTCATGATAGCGAACTTCGCACTATTCTATCCCACTACACCCTGGTTCAAGTTCTGGCAGCCTCTCAGTTATATGTTCATGCACGGCGGCTGGTGGCACTTGTTCTTCAACATGTACTCGCTGTACATATTCGGGATGGCGGTGGAAAGGAGCCTCGGCAAGAACCGTTTCCTGATACTGTATTTCCTTTGCGGGTTCGGGGCGGCCGCAGCACAACTGGGAGTGCAGGCCCTGCAGCCTGCCATGCAGTACGTTCCCACCGTGGGAGCTTCCGGATGCCTGTATGGAGTGATCGTCGCCTTCGCGATGCTGTTCCCGCAGGCCCGGCTCACACTCATCTTCCCCCCTGTCACCCTGTCCGCCAAATGGATGGCCATCATATTCATCGGCATAGAACTCTTGACCGGGATAACCGGCACACAGGCCGGCGTGGCGCATTTCGCCCATCTCGGCGGAGCCCTTGTCGGATGGCTGCTCATCTGGTGGTGGTATAAGAAACCTAAGAAAAACAACAATAACTATGTCCACTATTGATTCCGTAATCAACGAGGCCCTCGAGGTCCTGAAGCGCGGTGGAGTGATCCTGTATCCCACCGACACAGTGTGGGGAATAGGCTGCGACGCCACCAACGAGGAGGCGGTCGCGAAGGTGTTCGAAATCAAGCGCCGCAGCGGGGCAAAATCGCTCGTGCTGCTGGCCAGCGACCTGGATATGGTTGCAAAGCACATCAAGGAAATTCCCCAGATCGCCATCGACCTGGTAGAAGTGAACGACGCTCCCATGACAATCATCTACCCCGGTGCACAGTATCTGGCCCCGAACGTGGTTGCGGAAGATGGTTCCGTGGGCATACGTATCCCTCTGAACGAGTTCTGCGTGAAACTGGTCCGCAAGCTCCGCCGGCCGCTGGTATCTACCTCGGCCAATATTTCCGGCGAGGAGACGCCTTCCTGCTTCGCGGAGATTTCGGAGGAGATAGTTTCGGCCGTGGACTATGTGGTTCCGGCTTATCTCGAGAAAGAATCCACCGGGCGGGCTTCGCAGATTATCAAGCTCGGCCTGCGCGGAGAGGTGGAAATCATCCGTCCATAGATGGAACTGTTCTACGCATATAAGGTTTCGGATGGCTTCGCGTATCTCGACGCGGAGGAGTCCGGGCACTGCGTCCGCGTGCTCAGGCACAGGGTCGGGGATAATATCGATGTTATCGATGGCTGCGGGTCGCTGTTGCACTGTGTGCTGAACGACGATTCGCCGAAGGGGGCCGTGGCTCGGGTGGTTTCGGAGGTTCCAGACTGGGGTTCGCATCCTTATTATCTGCGTATGGCGGTTTGTCCGACCAAGAATATCGATCGTTATGAGTGGTTCGTGGAGAAGGCGACGGAGCTTGGCGTGGATGAGTTCGTGCCGGTGATCGGGGAGCATTCCGAGAGGCGTGTGGTGCGGGTGGATCGTTTGCAGAAGATTGCGGTGTCGGCGGCGAAGCAGAGTTTGAAGGGGGCTGTTCCTATCGTCTCAGATGTCGTTTCAGTTTATGATTTCATCGGCGGTTCCACAGGTATCAAGCTAATCGCATACTGTTCCGACGATGTGGCAGCACGCGGTTCGATCATGGATTTTTTGGCCGCAACTGCGTGCGATAGCGTTGCGGACGGGGAATGCAGGTACCGGACCCCTTTTTCTTTTGGGGTCCGGACCTGCCCTTTCCCCGCCGCGGAGGAAAAAGCAGTTGCGGAGATAACAATCCTGATAGGGCCGGAGGGGGATTTTTCGCAGGAGGAGGTGAGGGCCGCGCTGGATGCCGGCTTCGTGCCGGTGCATCTGGGTCCCAGCCGCCTGCGCACCGA
>JAFZJI010000047.1 GCA_017552105.1 Bacteroidales bacterium
AAGGAAGTGGTGGACCTGGAGCTGCAGATCAAGGACCTGGAGACGGTGGAAGCCCGCCTGGCCAAGGCCGAGAAGGCCGCCAAGACCGGTGGGGACAAGGAGGCGAAGAAGCTCGCCGACCTCCTCTCCCGTTACAAAGAGGCCCTGCTGGCCGGCAAGTCCTGCCGCAGCGTAAGCCCCGCCAACGAGGAAGAAGCGGCCATGGCCCGCGACCTCTTCCTCCTCACCAACAAGCCGGTGATGTATGTCTGCAATGTGGATGACGCATCCGCCGCCAAGGGCAATAAATATGTGGATGCGGTGCGCGAGGCGGTCAAGGATGAGAATGCCGAGATACTTACCATCGCCGCCCGCACCGAGTCGGAGATTGCGGAGATCGAGGATTTCGAGGACAGGAAGATGTTCCTGGACGAGCTGGGGCTGGAGGAATCCGGGGTAGTGCGCCTTATCCAGGGGGCCTACCGCCTGCTCGGCCTGCAGACCTTCTTCACCGCCGGGGCCGATGAGTGCCGCGCCTGGACCATCCACAAAGGGGACAAGGCCCCCAAGGCTGCCGGTGTAATCCATACCGACTTCGAGAAGGGCTTCATCCGTGCGGAGGTCATCAAATACGACGACTTCGTGAACCTGAAGTCCGAATCCGCCTGCCGCGCCGCCGGCAAGATGGGCATCGAGGGCAAGGAATACGTCGTGCAGGATGGCGACATTATGCACTTCCTCTTCAATGTATAAAGTAGTAATACCCAATAACTAATAAGAGTGGTCCGGGTTCCGGGCCACTCTTTTTTTATGTCGCAGCGATAAATTTGGGCGGATTTCCCCGTTTTCCCAAATTTATCGCTGGCGGATTGTGCTTCTCATCCTTTAATCGCTACATTTACAAGCAGTTGGTTGTTATAGCAGACCTCCCGCAAGCCTTTTGGCGATGCGGTCCAGGGCTTGCAGTATCTTTATTATCTAGTATAGTATGGTTAATTCTATCCTAAACGATCGCCGGCTCTCTCCCGGCGATATCGAGCACGCTCTCATAAATCTTCAGCAGCTTGTCTTCGAAGTTACGGACGCTTGCAACCTGCGCTGTAAATATTGCGCGTATGGCGACATGTACTTCGGCTACGACAAGCGCGAAGACAGTTTCCTTCCCATAGAGAAAGGCAAGGCCATCATCGACTATCTCGCAGACATCTGGGAGAAACACACCACCGGCGCCAGGACCCCTATGACCTACGTCAGCTTCTATGGCGGAGAGCCCCTGATGAACATGCCCTTCATTGTGGCGATAGTGGACTATGTGAAGAAGAAGAATCTCCGCAGGAAGATCCAGTTCGCCATGACCACGAACGGGATGCTCCTGGACAAGTACGAGGACTTCCTGGCCGAGAACAATTTCAACGTGCTGATAAGCATGGACGGCGACGAGTACGGCCACAGCTACAGGGTTACCAAGGCTGGCACGAACTCCCACCCGCGCGTATATAAGAACGTCAAGCACCTTCAGGAGAAGTATCCCGAATTCTTCAAGGAGCACGTGAACTTCAACACGGTGCTTCACAATCGCAACGACGTGGAATCCGTGTTCGATTACATAATGAAGGAATTCGGCAAGGAGGCCCAGATTACCGAGCTCAACAACTCCAATATCCGCGAGGATAAGAAGGCCGAGTTCGACGCCATGTACAAGAACAAGGCGGAGAGCATCGAGAAGGCCACCGACAAGGAAGGCCTGGTGAACAGGCTGTTCATGGGCGATTCCAACACCGCCGACCTGCTGCTCTTCCTGCACCAGCACAGCGGGAACTTCTTCAAGGACTACTCCGACCTGCTGTTCAACCCGCAGAAGAACCATTTCTGTCCTACGGGCACCTGCATTCCCTTCGGCAAGAAGATGTTCGTGACCGTGAACGGAAAGATCATCCCTTGCGAGAGGATCAGCCAGAAATACGGCGTGGGGCAGATAGACGACCAGAACCAGGTGCATCTGGACCTGGAAGAGATTGCAAACAAGGTGAACGCCCTGATGGACAAAGTGCAATCGCAATGCTCGGCCTGCTTCAAGAAGAAGAGCTGCATCCAGTGCCTGTATTACATCGATGGCATCGATACGCCCAAGCCGGTTTGCCAGGGGCACATGAACAAGAAGATGTTCGAGGATTATGCCGGGGGATGCATGGCCTTCCTCTACGAGCATCCCGATCTGTATCAGAAATTAATGAACGACGTCGCAGTTAGCTAGAAAGCCTATGGAACAGAAATTCGTATTACCGTCGGACTGTTTTGTCTGGCGCAAAGGGAAAGACATACTTGTTTACAACGCAAGGACCAAGGGCCACGTGGAAGCGGAAGTTTCGGACGGGCGCATAGTAGAGTTCTGCGACAAGGTGAACGACTTGAGCAAACTCAACACCGATATCCTGGACGATGCCGACCAGAAGAACGAAGCCTTCATGGCCTTTATCGATTCGCTGGTGGCTGCCGGCTGCGGCAGGGTCTGCCCCGGGGATGCCTGGGTGTTCTCGCTGCCTGCCAGGCCCTTCGTCAACCACAACGTGGACAGGATGCAGAAGGAAGGTGCCGATGCCGCCGAAACCCTTAAGATGCTTGAGACCGTGACCATCTACCCCGGCGGGAAGCACAAGCAGAATGACTGGTACAAGCAGCAGGTTTATCCTTTCTCATCGAAGGAAAGCCTGAAGGCCGAGACCATACTCGATTTCATCGACCGCAGCGACAGCGGGAATGCGATGGGGATGATATTCGTTATCGCAGAATCCAACGACGGGCGTCTGCCGGTGCTGTCCAAGGCCCTGAAGGGCAAGCCGGTAAGGTTCACTTTCAGCCCGGAAAGCTGGTGGGGCAACGTGCAGTATCTTCATAATCTTTCGGAAGATGGGCACGAGCTGGCCGTAACCCTTTCGCCGTGCGATATCGCCAAGTTCAGCAATGGCGGTGCCACGCTCGCGGGAGAGGTGCGCCCGGATCTTGCGACCTTCATGATCGACAGCCTCGAGACCATGGAATCTGCCGAAAAGATAGTTCCGGCCATCGGGGCCAAGAGGCAGGATTTCGTGCCCGTGTGGAACGACAACAAGGAGTTCTTCGAGGAGCAGGTGCTGCTCAGCAAGGAGGAAATCCTTTCGGCCTGCGAAACCAAGAGGAATGTGTTCATCCATCAGACGTTAAACGTGAATTACTGGGGCACGCTGACGGTCATGCCGGATGGCAAAGTGTACGCCGATGTAAACCGGGCGGAGCTGGGTTCCATTCATGAGGATGTCCACAAACTGATCCAGAAGGAACTTTTCAGCCAGAATGCCTGGCGGCGCGTGCGCGACGGCGGCAAATGCGCCGGCTGCGTCTTCCAGTGGCTATGCCCTCCTCCGGGGGCGGCCGAGGCCCTGTCGGGCCTAAGTGCCTGCAACGGCAGATAATAAATCCTAAATACTCTCCGAAAGGGGGCCGGGAGACTTGTACAAGTGCCCCCATAGTTTAATTATTAATTAAGTATTGTTATGAAAAATCTCAAGCTTATGGTTGCAGAAGGTAGCCTTCTCAACGAGAAAGAGATGAACGCCATCCGTGGTGGCGAGGCCGGTTCCTGTGGTTGCGGTTGTAACTATGCAAACCAGGGTGGTTCTTCAACTGCTGACAACAACGCAGCTAACAAGAAGAGCGGTCTTCATTCTCCTGGCATGATCCACTGGGTCTGGAAGATGAATGACGACGGTTCCTGGTCCCCTTGCGACATCTGGGTCAAGGTTGTCGACTAATCTTCCCGCAGACTGCACGGACCTTTTTATCGGAATTATTGCATAAAAAGGTCCGTGCTTAACTTAAAAACTACCATTATGAAAGATCTGAAAATGCTTTCGGTAGAGAACAACGTCCTCTCTGAAAAAGAAGCCGCATCTGTACGTGGTGGCAAGGACACAATCCGGTCTTGCTACTGCGCATGCTACTATCGCAATGTCGGTGGTTCCAACACACACGACAACGCCTATGCGAACTTCAATCTGGGCGGTGCCGGCGGGTCCTCTCCTCAGAAGTTCGTCAGAGGAAGCGCGACCATTATCCAAACCGATGATGGTAAAATCCATGAATTCGGTCTCAATTAGTATTCATTCGTTTAACTACTAATCAAGTATTGTTATGAAGAATCTCAAACTCATGGTTGCCGAGGGCAATCTTCTCAACGAAAAGGAGATGATCTCCGTCCGCGGTGGAAAACAAGGAAGGGCTTGCGGTTGCGCATGCTACTACCGCAATACCGGCGGATCTTCCGTTGAAGCTAACCGCGACGCCAACTATGCGGGTGGCGAGCATGGACTGTTTTCGCCTAAGATGAATATCAAGGGTGCACAGTACAAGGCCGATTATCCCGAAGGCGGTACCGGTATTTGGTAGCCCCTGATTTTGGTTGTTATGGAAAAGACTAAACTTTCCTTTCAGGAGAATCAGATTCTGACTGAAAGAGAGGCTGGAGGTATCCGTGGCGGAGATAATAACAAGCCCAAATGTGGTTGTGGTTGCTATACTCAGAGCCAAGGAGGTCCGTCTACTGCTTCGACCAAGGCTGCCAACTATAATAAAGGTTACGTTCCCCGTCCTAAACCGTCCTCAGACGATGATATAATCAAGACCTGGGGGCTCGATTAGTTCAGACTGTTATGGAAAAAACTAAACTTTCCTTTCAGGAGAATCAGATTCTGACTGAAAGAGAGGCTGGAGCCATCCGCGGCGGCGAGCCCGGAAGGGTTTGCGGTTGCGCATGCTACTATCGCTACACGGGAGGTTCATCCATAGTAGATAACCGCGAAGCCAATTACATTCATGGTTGGAGTTCTCCGAACATGTTCGTAAAGGGTGCTTCGTACAAGGCAGACCTGGACGACGGTACCACCCAAATCTGGTAGTC
>JAFZJI010000005.1 GCA_017552105.1 Bacteroidales bacterium
GCGTTAGCTAGTGCGAAGACTGGCATGATGAGGAAGTTGACCCAGGGGGAGAGGGCTGTCTCGACCCTGTAGGTCATGTCCATCGAGCCTCTGCCAATCTGCCCGAGACGCTTGAGGCAATGCCTCTGGGGGCCGTTGGGGAAGGCATGGGAGGGGACCGATGCATAGTCGTCGAAGCGGCGCATGTACTTAGCCCATTTGTGGGTGAACTGTGCCTTGTTGTATCGGGGAGTGGAGGGAATCAGGAAGGCCATCACCACGCCGGACATGGTGGCGTGGATGCCGGAGTAGTAGAAGAGCCCCCATACCACCAGCGCTAGCATGATGTAGGGGAACATATTCTTCTCCCCGAGCCTGCGGAGGAGGAAGGTGAAGAGTATCACCAGCACTGCGATTCCCAGGAGACCCAGGCGGATGGTGCCGCCGTAGAACAGGGCTACCACCAGGATGGCTATAAGGTCATCGGCGATGGCCAGGGCCGTCAGGAACACCTTGAGAGATACAGGGACCTTGTCGCCCAGGACCGAAAGTATGCAGACGGCGAAGGCGATGTCGGTGGCGGTAGGGATTCCCCAGCCGGATCCGGCAGCGGTGCCATGGTTGATTACTGTATAGATGACGGCCGGCATCACTACGCCGCCGAATGCGGCGATTACCGGCATCAGGGCTTTCTTGGGGGAAGAAAGTTCACCATAGGCTATCTCCCTGCGGATTTCCAGACCGACTGTAAAGAAGAACACCACCATCAGTATGTCGTTGATGAACTTCTCGATGGTCATACCCCGGGGGAAGAACATGTTGATGCTGCCGTCGGGGCTGGAGGCGTGTATGGTCAGGGTCGTCTCCAGGAAGGAGTGATAGGCGTGCCTGGTGAAAGGGAGGTTGGCGAGGATCATCGCAATCACTACGCAGGCCAACAGAATTACTCCTTGGGACCAAGGCTGTTTGATGAATTGTTTACGTCGTAAGTCGAAGTTTCTAATACCTTTGTTCCAGGTATAAATAGGAATCAGTCTCATCAGAAAAGTTTTCCGTTGAATTTATCTTTGAGCCCCTGCAACTCGTCGGCCGTGGCCGGACGCTTGGACGCAGCATCGCGCTCCGAACGGAAAGACTCCGCAAGGCGGGCGAACTGTGCCTTGGTGTCGAGGGTGAAGGATCCGTCCTGGATCCATTTGTAATAAGAGGGTTCGGTCTTCCAGACATCCCTTGCTTTGCGGCCTTTGTGCTTGCCGAAGTTGATGTAGGCCTCTCCGTCGTCGCCCAGTATGAGGTGGCCGGAGAAATCGACATACTTCCTTCCCACGAAGGCGGAAAGCGCTTTCACGTCATTCTTCAGAACCTGCTCGCGGTATTTGTCCGGTTCTTTGTAGCGGTCCAGCTGGGCCTTGAGAACCTCGAAAGTGGCCAGAGTGTCTGCCTCGGCGGCATGGGCATTCTCGAAATCTTCGCCACCGCAATAGAAGCGGTAGGCAGCCCGGAGGTTACGGGGCTCCATGGAATGATAGATGTTCTGCACATCCACCATCAATGGTTCGTGAAGGTTGATTTTTTCTATCTTGGCAAGCAGTTCCCTTGCCTCGGACTTCTTGGCTTCGGGAGTGGAGACTGCTGCAATCCTGTTCTTGCAATAAAGCTTTACGCGCTCGAATTCCTCCGCGAGCATGGGGAGGTCGAACCTGGCGGAGTTGAATCCGGCAAGGTCGCTGTTGTCGAGCCAGTCGGCGATCTCCGAGGCGACGTTGATGAAAAGGGGACAGTCCTTAAGGTCTTCGTCCTTTACGCCGTTTACTTTGGAGGCCTCATCGCTGATATGGCGCTGGCAATTGTTATCGTAGTCCCAGGGACGTATCTTCCATGTCTTTACCTCAGGTTCGCTTTTGCCGGGGAGGGCTTTTACGAAACTGAGTTCTATGATGGAATCAGCAGGAATGTTGAGGCCCGTACTTTCTATGTCGAAGAATAGCAGAGGCCTCGTAAGGTTCAGATCCATAATCGCTTGTTTAAGAAACCATGATCGGCATCAGGATGCCGCAGATCTTTTCTTTTTCGGCTTCTTCCTCCGAAGGGACGATGAGGGCGGCGCGGCGGGCGTCGGCGAACTTCATCACAACTGTCTCGCAGCTCATGTTGCCGAGGATCTCGATAAGGAAGGAAGATTTGAAACCGATGGTGAGCTCTGCACCGCTGTAGTCGCACTCAAGTTTCTCGTAAGCTTCGGTAGCAAAGCCAAGGTCCTGTGCGGTGATTTCCAGCTGGCCGGGCTTGAGGTCGAACTTGATGTGGTTCGATGCCTTGTTGGCGCAGACTGCCACGCGGCGGACGGTGTTGAGGAGCTGGGAACGGTCGATCCTAAGGACGTTTGCATTGTTCTGGGGGATGACGTCGCGGTAGCGGGGATACTTGCCGGCCACCAGGCGGCATACCATGAGAGTGTCGCCGAAGACGAACTCCGCAGTGGTGGTGTCGAACTTGACGGTGACCTCGCCGCCGTCCTTATCGACGATGGACTTGAGGACACCTGCGGGTTTCTTGTGAAGTATGAAAGATGCTACCTGCTCGGCTTTAACGTCGCCGCTGGTGTAGCAAATGAGCTTGTGGCTGTCCGAGGCCACCAGCGTGGTGGATTCGGGAGCGATATCGAAGAAGATACCGTTCATTGCGGGACGCATCTCATCGTCGGCCGTGGCGTAGATGGTGCTTCCGATACCGTCGACCAGGCTTCCGGCAGGGAAGGTGACGGAGATGGCTTCGTCGCTAGCGCCCTTGATTTCGGGGAAATCCTCGGCAGGGAAGAAGGGGAGGGCCGAGTTACCGTTGGACCATACGCACTCGAACGAAGATTCGGATGTGGTGCGGATGTTCACGGGCTGGTCCGGAAGGGCCTTGAAGAGGTCGATCATCTGCCTTGCGGGAACTGCCATGCTGCCCGTGTCGCCACCTTCGACAGCGACGACCGTGCGGAGGGTGAGCTCCTGGTCGGATGCTGTGATTTCGAGCTTGCCATCCTTCAGCACGAAGAGGAAGTTCTCCAGGATGGTGAGGGTGGTTTTGGCGGGAATTGCCTTGGACACATCGGTCAAGGCTTTGAGCAATTCGGCACTAGAAACGTTGAATTCCATATTATCTTTCTTTTCTTGTCAATAAAACCCGCACTTACAGTGCAGGGCAAATGCAAATATACGAATTATAGATGAAAAACTGGCATATCTTTTGATTTTTTAATCAAACGTAACGTTCGTAAATAACCAAAAAAGACATGAATAAGACTATGTTAACTATTGTCCTGTCCGTTCTGTTGAGCGGAATCACTGCTTTCAGCGTCGTTAAAGCAACGGTCCCTGAAAATGAACCGGCCCAAACCACTACTTCCTATACCATGGACGGTGCCGCCTACCGTACTGTCAATCTGTCACAAGATAACTGGCCCGACTTTTCCTATGCCGCCGAATCTGCCGTAGATGCGGTGGTTTTCGTTAAGGTTACGGTCAAGAGTACCATGCAGTATTACAACGACCCTATCATGCGCTTCTTCTTCGGCGACCAGCTGCCCCAGGAGCGTGAACAGCAGGGGAGCGGTTCCGGTGTCATCATCCGACAGGACGGCTATATAGTGACCAACAACCATGTTGTGCAGGGTGCCAACAAGATCGAGGTCACCCTCAATAACAACAAGACATACGAAGCTACCATCGTCGGTACGGATCCTGCCACCGACGTGGCTCTCATAAAGATTGATGCTCAGGGACTTCCCATCGTTCCCATCGGCGATTCCGACAAACTCCGCCTGGGTGAGTGGGTGCTCGCCATCGGATCTCCTCTAGGGGAGCAGCTCCGCGGCACGATCACCGCTGGTATAGTCAGCGCCAAGGGCCGTTCGATGCCCAATACCACCGGTGAATTCAAGATTGAATCCTTCATCCAGACAGATGCAGCCGTCAACCCCGGAAACTCCGGCGGCGCACTCGTGAACAAGGCCGGCGAACTGGTGGGCATCAACACTGCCATCGTGTCGCAGACCGGAGCCTATTCGGGCTATTCTTTCGCGGTCCCTTCCAACATCGTCAAGAAGATTGTCGGCGACCTTATCGACTTCGGCTCCGTAAAACGCGCAAAGCTCGGAGTAGCAATGAGTCCCGTTAATGAAAAAATAGCCAAGGAAATGAAACTTTCTTCTCTGGACGGCGTATATATTAACGAGGTTTCGAAGAGCGGAGCTGCCGACAAGGCCGGTGTAAAAGAAGGAGATGTGCTTTTGGCAATCGACTCTACCGTCATCAAGTCGCCCGCTGCGCTCCAGGAAAAGGTCAACAGTTTCCACCCTGGCGATAAAGCCGTGCTGAAGATAGTACGCGATGGCAAGGTGAAGGAGCTTCCCGTGGTGTTCCAGGGTACCGAACAAATTACCGGAACGGTCGATGAAGACGGTGCTACAGCATTCTACGGCGGATCCTTAAAGGAGTCCGACAAGGGCGTCGTTATAGTTTCGGCAGGCAATGGCAAGCTTGCCAAAGCCGGAGCTACCGACGGAGTCATTATCCTTTATGTGAACGACCAGCGTGTTTCGAAACCCCGTGACGTGATAGATATTGCGTACCGGAGCAAACGGGCCATTTACATCGAGGGCGTCGACCCTACAGGAAAGTCCGTCTATTTCGGCTTCGCGAAAGACGAATAGTTAGTGTAGAATGAGACAATTAAAGATTACCAAATCCATTACCAACCGCGAGAGCGCCTCGCTGGACAAATATCTCCAGGAAATTGGACGCGAAGAGCTTGTTTCTCCCGAAGAGGAAGTCGAACTTGCACAGCGTATCCGCAAAGGCGACCAGGTTGCACTTGAAAAACTTACGAGGGCTAATCTCCGTTTCGTGGTGTCTGTTGCAAAGCAGTACCAGAATCAGGGGCTTAGCCTTCCTGATTTGATCAACGAAGGTAACCTTGGGCTTATCAAGGCTGCCGAGAAGTTCGACGAGACCCGTGGCTTCAAATTCATCTCCTATGCAGTGTGGTGGATCCGCCAGAGCATTCTTCAGGCTCTGGCAGAGCAGTCCCGTATCGTGCGTCTTCCTCTGAACCAGGTTGGCTCGCTCAACAAGATCAACAAGGCTCTTGGCAAATTCGAACAGGAGCACGAGCGCCAGCCTTCTACCGATGAACTTGCCGAGATGATCGACATCCCTCAGGACAAGATCGCAGATACCCTCCGCGTGAGCGGCCGCCACGTCAGCGTGGATGCTCCTTTCGTGGAAGGTGAGGATAACAGCCTGCTGGACGTGCTGCCCAACGACGACAGCCCCATGGCCGACAAGGGCCTCACCAACGAGAGCCTCAGCATCGAGATCGAGCGTGCACTCCAGATCCTTACCGGACGCGAGCGCGAAATCATCAAGAGCTTCTTTGGCATCGGCTGCCAGGAAATGACCCTCGAGGAAATCGGCGAGCGTCTCGACCTGACCCGCGAGCGTGTGCGTCAGATAAAGGAGAAAGCCATCCGTAAACTCAAGAAACCTTCAGCAAGCAAATTACTTAAATCTTATCTGGGATAATGACCCCTGAAATTTTCATCGCTTCCAAGGCCGCGCAGGCCGTAAAAGAAATATATAATGCCGAAGTGGATCCTGCCACCCTCCAGGTGCAGGTTACTCGCAAGGAATTCGAGGGAGACTACACGCTTGTAGTCTTTCCTCTTTTAAAGATAAGCCACGCCGCCCCCGATGCCACCGGCACTGCCCTCGGCGAATGGCTTACCGCCAATTGCCCGGAAATCAGCGCCTTCAACAGCGTCAAAGGTTTCCTTAACCTGAGCCTTTCGAACCTCTACTGGCGTGAATCCCTCGAGGGAATCATCGCTGCCGGCAAGGATTACTTCAGCCTTCCTTCCACCGGAAAGAAGATAATGGTGGAGTTCTCGTCTCCCAATACCAACAAGCCCCTTCACCTCGGGCACATCCGCAACAACCTTCTCGGTGATTCCGTCAGCCGCCTGCTTTCCGCCGCCGGCAACGAGGTCATCAAGGCTACGCTGGTGAACGACCGTGGCGTGCACATCTGCAAGAGCATGTACGCCTGGCTCCACTGCATGAACGGTGCGACTCCAGAGTCCTGCTGCAAGAAGGGCGACCATCTGGTGGGCGACTGCTACGTGGCGTTCAGCCAGCTGATGAAAAAGGAAGTCGATGAACTCGTGGCATCCGGCATGGACAAGGAGCAGGCCGAAAAGGAGTGCCCTTGCATGAAGGCCGTCCATGAGATGCTGGTGAAGTGGGAAGATGGCGATGCCGATACCCGCGCCCTCTGGGCTAAGATGAACGGATGGGTGTTCGACGGCTTCGACCAGACCTACAAGGCCCTGGGCATCAGTTTCGACAAGACATATTACGAGCACGATACTTATCTTCTCGGAAAGGAGCTGGTGCAGAAAGGCTTGGACATGGGAGTATTCGTCCAGGATCCGGACGGCAGCGTATGGTGCGACCTTACTGCCGACGGACTCGACCGCAAGCTCCTGCTGCGTTCCGACGGCACCTCCGTATATATGACCCAGGACCTCGGTACTGCCGAGCGCCGTTTTGCAGAATATAAGCTCGATTCCCACGTCTATGTGGTGGGCGATGAGCAGAACTACCATTTCCAGGTCCTTAAACTCGTGCTCGCTAAGCTCGGTTTCGACTGGGCGGAGAGGATCTACCATCTGTCCTATGGCATGGTCGAACTCCCCGAAGGGAAGATGAAATCGAGGGAGGGTACCGTGGTGGATGCCGACGACCTCATCGAGGACATGTACCTCGAGGCCAAGGCTACTTCCGAGGAATCCGGCAAGCTCGCCGACATTACCGAAGAGGAGAAGGAGAAACTCTACCACATGATAGGTCTGGGCGCCCTGAAGTATTTCATCCTGAAGGTCGATCCTAAGAAGAAGATGCTCTTCAATCCCAAGGAATCCATCGATTTCAACGGTAATACCGGACCCTTCATACAGTACACCCACGCCCGCATCTGCAGCATCCTCCGCAAGGCCGGGTCCGATGCTGCTGGCATTGCCGGCACTATTGAGCTGAGCCCCAAGGAGATACGTCTCGTGCAGCTTCTCAGCCTCTATCCGCAGAAGCTCGCTGAGGCATCCGATGCATTCTCTCCCGCCGTGATGGCGAATTATGCATACGATCTTGCCAAGGAATTCAACCAGTATTACCACGAAACGCAGATACTGAAAGAAAGTGACGAGGCGGTCCGTGCTGCCCGTCTTGCACTCATAAAATGTGTCTCTGAAGTGCTTGCAGCAACGATGGCCCTGCTCGGTATCGAACTTCCTGAAAGAATGTAGCAGATACTATTGCAAAATCAAAAAGTTTGCTCTAATATTGCAGCAAATATTGATAATGTAAGTTATGCCACAGGATAATAAAAAGAGACGCGTAATCAGTTACGAAAAAATGTCCGATGAACTTGCCGCTGCTTTCAATGAAAAGTACCCCGGTGGTTTCAACGACTGGTTCCAAGATCTCACGAAATACACAAAACCGGACGGGACGCCGTTCTATGCGGTGACCATCGATATGCCCGATGCCATCTATCTTGTCAAGATCAAGGTAGAGACCGATGACCTCGAGGATATCGAGCGATGGCTCGAAGGCGAAGAGAATGCCGAGAACGAACAGGTGGCAGGACCTTCCGCCGATGCAGATCCCGGTGCCGGCACCCTTCCCGACGACAACATCTCCCAGTATGGGGACGATGATTCCGGGGACGGTGAATAAACAGTATGAAAAGTCCTTATATAAAGTTTGGTGAACCAGCCAAACTTCTGTTTCTAAGCCTTCTCGTGGGGTTATGTGCCGGAACTGCGGCCGTACTTCTCGAGAAGGTCATATTTTTCATCCATCACCTGATTCGCTCCGGGCATTTTGTCTTCCCGGCCCTGGGTATGCTGATATCGCTGCTGATAGTGCGTTATCTGGTGAAGGACAACATAGGCCACGGCGTCACCAAGGTGCTGCTGTCGGTCTCCCGCAACGAATCCCGCATCAAGCCCCATAACATGTGGTCGTCGCTGCTTTCCAGTGCCGTTACCATAGGTCTCGGCGGTTCGGTCGGTGCCGAGGCTCCTATCGTTTATACCGGAGCCGCCTTCGGAAGCAACATTGGCCGCATGGCCAAGCTTTCATATAGGGGAATAACCGTGCTGCTGGGCTGCGGTGCCGCAGGTGCTATCGCCGGCATCTTCAAGGCCCCCCTTGCCGGCGTGCTTTTCACGTTGGAAATACTCCTCTTCAACATTTCCATGACATCCATAATGCCGTTGCTCATATCTACGCTGACGGCTACCGTGGTGTCGTATGTGTTCCTGGGAGCGCAATCGCCCTTCCCTTGTACGCTGGAGACTTTCAAGCTGGGGAATCTCCCTTATTATCTGCTTCTCGGCGTTTTCTGCGGGGTAGTGTCGCAGTACTTCACCCGTTTTACACTGCTGCTGGAAGATAGCGTCAAGAAGCATCTGCACAGCCCCTGGCTCCGTTGGGCTGTCTGCGCCGCGGGCCTCTGCCTGCTGATCTTCTTCTTCCCTCCGCTTTTCGGAGAGGGATATGATTCGGTCATCCAGCTTCTTAACGGTGGAGAACTGGAACTGGGGAGCGATCCCAATCCTCTGCTCTTCCTGCTGAAATCCCCCTGGGGAGTGCCTGTATTCCTGATTGCCGTGCTGTTGCTGAAGGTCGTCAGCATGACCCTGACCAACTCCGGCGGCGGAGTCGGCGGTACTTTCGGTCCTACTCTTTTCGAAGGCGCGATCCTCGGGTTCATCGTTGCCCGCTGCGCCAATCTCTGCGGTGCCACCCTGCCCGAATCGAACTTCGTGATGGTTGGCATGGCGGGGCTGATGGCAGGAGTCATGCAGGCTCCCATGACCGCAATCTTCCTTATCGCGGAGATAACCGGAGGATATGAGCTCCTGCTTCCTTTGATACTTTGCGCTACCGTTTCGTTCGGGGTTACCCGTACCCGGGAGAAGTATTCCATCTATACCAAGCGTATCGCGCAGAGCGGCGACCTGCTCACCCACAGCGGCGACCAGGCGGTGCTCACCCTGCTCAAGACCCGCGACCTCGTCCGCGACAAGTATCCTCGCCTCAGGGTGGACCAGTCGCTTTCGGATGTATCCGGCATCATTACCGACAGCACTGCGGCAGTGTTCCCGGTGCTCGACAAGAATGGGCATTTCCGCGGTGTGCTGGAAATGGACGACTTGCGCAAGTATATCTTCAATCCGGATGCGATGGAATCCCTCACCGTGAAGGACCTGATGCATAATCCGGTCGATTATGTGCTGGAGGATGAGCGTATGGACAGCGTGATGCGCAAGTTCGACAGGACCGATTGCTGGCGCCTGCCGGTAATCACCAAGCAAGGAATCTATCTTGGATTCATCTCCCGCTCAAGGATACTTGCGGCCTACCGCGATGAGCTCAAGATGATAACGGTCGAAGACTGATGAAAGAAATCTACATTAATCATATAGCATCCCTGATGGGCCTGAAGGCCTGGCAGGTGGAGAATTGTGCGGAGATGTTCGAGGAAGGGGACACCATCCCCTTCATCAGCCGTTACCGCAAAGAGAAGACCGGCGGCATGGACGATGCGTCCGTTGCTGAACTCAAGCATTGGGTAGATGTGTTCGCCGAGATGGAAAAGCGCAAGGAGACTGTCTTGAAGACCATCTCCGAGGCCGGCGCCCTTAGCGACGAATTGCGCGTGAAGATCGAGAATTGCGTATCCTCCACCGAGCTGGAAGACCTTTATCTCCCGTTCCGTCCGAAACGCCGCACCCGTGCTAC
>JAFZJI010000048.1 GCA_017552105.1 Bacteroidales bacterium
CCTAAAGCCCGACGGCAGCTTCAGATATCCCTCATACGTGCAGGACATCATGGGACCGATGTACTTCGACTATGGCTTCGGCCCGTTCCGCTGGGTTTGCATGAGCGAAGATCCCGAGGATCTCGCGAAGTCCGACGCTCTGGCGGTGAAGGTCCTTTCGGAAATGGCCGCAAGCGCCCCCGGGGAGATTGCCGGACAGATGCGCGACAACATACGCTGGATAGAAGAGGCCGGCCGCAACCATCTGGTGGTGGGTTCCCAGGCACGTATACTCTATGCCGACTGCGAGGGGCGCACCAAGATAGCCCTTGCCTTCAACGAGGCCATACGCAAGGGTGAGATATCCGCACCCATAGTGCTGGGGCGCGACCATCACGACGTGTCCGGCACCGATTCGCCTTACCGCGAGACCTCCAACATCTACGACGGCTCGCAGTTCACCGCCGACATGGCAATCCAGAACGTGATAGGGGATTCTTTCCGGGGAGCCACCTGGGTAAGCATCCACAACGGCGGCGGAGTAGGCTGGGGCGAGGTCATCAACGGCGGATTCGGTATGGTGATAGATGGCTCCGCCGACAGCGAACGTCATATCCGTTAGATGTTGTTCTGGGATGTCAACAACGGTATCGCCCGGCGTGCCTGGGCCCGCAACGAAGGCGCCCGCTTTGCGCTGGAGCGCGAAATGGCCCGCACACCCGGCCTTAAAGTCACTATCGCAAACATAGCAGACGACGATCTGGTAAGAAAAGCACTTCAATAATCATGAGCCACATAATATCGAACGAACGCCTTACGCTGGAAAGGCTGAAGGCCATACTTGACAATCACGAAAAACTGGAACTGTCCGATGCGTCCGTCGGAGCCATAATCAAATGCCGGGAATATCTGGACCGAAAGATGGCGGACATCGACCGTCCTCTTTACGGCATCACCACAGGATTCGGATCCCTCTACAACGTTACCATCCCCAAGGAAGACCTTTCCCGTCTGCAGTACAACCTGGTGGTATCCCACGCCTGCGGGACAGGGGAGACGGTACGCCCGGAAATAGTGAAGATAATGTTGTTCCTCAAGGTCCAGAACCTTGCCTACGGCCATTCCGGCGTGCAGCTGGAAACCGTGCAGAGGCTGATGGACATGTTCAACGAAGACATACTTCCCGTGGTATATCAGCAGGGATCGCTCGGCGCTTCCGGCGACCTTGCCCCTCTGGCACATCTGAGCCTGCCGCTGATAGGCCTGGGAGAAGTCCTCTACAAAGGGAAAGTCCGTCCTTCCGCCGAAGTGTGGAAAGAGATGGGTTGGGAGCCCATCACCCTTCAGTCGAAAGAGGGCCTGGCCCTGCTGAACGGTACTCAGTTCATGAGCGCCCACGCAGTCTGGTCCATACTTAAATCCATGCGCCTATCGCGCTGGGCCGACCTTGTAGGGGCCATGTCGCTGGATGCATTCGACGGCCGCATCGAGCCCTTCCTGCCCCTTACCCACCAGCTCCGTCCGCATACCGGGCAGATATCTACCGGAAAGCGTTTCATGTCGATACTGGCAGGCAGCGAGCTCATAAACCGGCCCAAGGAACATGTGCAGGACCCTTACAGTTTCCGCTGCATCCCCCAGGTGCACGGCGCCGTCAAGGACAATATCATGTACGTGAAGTCGGTCATCGAGAACGAGATCAACTCCGCGACCGACAACCCCAACATCTTCCCGGACGAGGATATGATAATATCCGCCGGCAACTTCCACGGCGAGCCAATAGCCATACCTATGGATGCCCTGGCAATAGCGATGTCGGAGCTGGCTTCCATCTCCGAAAGGCGCACATATCAGCTGATACACGGCCTACGCGGCCTGCCGAAATATCTGGTGGTAAATCCCGGACTCAACAGCGGATTCATGATTCCCCAGTACACCGCTGCCTCCATCGTGAGCCAGAACAAGGGCCTCTGCTGGCCCGCGTCCTGCGACTCCATCCCCTCGTCTCAGGGGCAGGAGGACCACGTTTCCATGGGTTCCAACTCCGCCACCAAGCTGGTGCGCGTGGTGGACAACGCCGAAACCGTGCTGGCCATCGAGCTTTTCAACGCGGCGCAGGCCATGGAATTCCGTCGTCCGGCAAAAACTTCGCCTCTTCTCGAAAAAGTGCTCAAGCACTACCGCAAGGAGGTGCCGTTCATCACGGACGACAGCTACATGCATCCTTTCATCGAGAAGTCCATCGATTTCATACGAAAAGAATCCCTTCCCATATGACTCTGTTCACTAACATAGGCGAACTTGCGGGCATTGCTCCGGAAGGGCTGCTTCGGAAGCAGGGCGCGGAGATGGCCGATGCGGGCATACTCCACGATGCCTGGCTCGCGGTCGAAGACGGGAGAATAGCTGATTTCGGGACCGGCCCGGCGCCGGAGGCCGATGAGACCATCGACGCCTGTGGCGGCATGATTCTCCCCGCATTCTGCGATAGCCACACCCACGTGGTGTACGCCGGCAGCCGCGACACCGAATTCCTCGACAAGATAAACGGACTGGATTACGAGCAGATAGCAGCACGCGGAGGGGGTATCCTGAACTCATCCGACCTGCTGAACTCCACCCCCGAGGATGAACTCTTCCGTCAGTCGATGGAAAGGGTCCGGGAGGTCATGGCCAAAGGCACCGGTTCCTTGGAAATCAAGAGCGGATACGGCCTGAATCCCGAAGGGGAGATGAAGATGCTGCGGGTAATCCGCCGCATACGGGAGGGCGTTCCCGCGCAGGTGGTTTCCACCTTCCTGGGTGCCCATGCGGTCGGCCGGGGATATACCCGCCAGAGCTATGTGCAGGCCGTAATCGACATGATCCCGGAAGCTGCCGGGCTGGCCGATTTCGTAGATGTATTCTGCGACGAGGGCTTCTTCACCCCGGACGATACCGCCCGCATCCTGGAAGCTGCGGCGGAACATGGCCTGCGGGGGAAGATCCACGCAAACGAACTTGCGGTCAGCGGGGGAGTGCAGGTTGGAGTGCGGCACAATGCCCTCTCGGTGGATCATCTCGAACGTACTACCGATGCCGAGATCGAGGCGCTCCGCGGAACCGGAACCATGCCGGTGATGCTGCCCGGCACCTCTTTCTTCCTGGGAATACCCTACGGACGGGCGAAAGACTACATACGCGCCGGGCTGGGGCTTGCCCTGGCATCCGACTATAATCCGGGCTCATCCCCCTCGGGAGACATGCGCTTCGTGATGGCCCTGGGATGCATACGCATGGGGCTTACCCCTGCGGAGGCGCTTAACGCGGTAACCATAAACGGGGCCTATGCCATGGGCGTCAGCGCTGAAACCGGGTCGATCACGCGTGGTAAAAGGGCGGATTTCATTCTTACGGAACCGGGTTGGACACTGACCAAACTTCCTTATCTTCACCAGAGTCCGTTCATACGTTCGGTTTATCTTTCCGGGAATGAGCTATTTTTTTGATATTCACGAAAAAATGACTAAATTTGCGCGCTTTTGTCCGAAGTGGTGAACAGCGATTTTACCACATTGGCAACAAGCCTTCCGGGGCTTCCGGGAGATTCCTGATTATTAACAATTAAAAAAACGCAAAACATGGCAGAGTATTTACAGCCGGCGAAAAAGCAGGAAGTTTTCGCAAAGTACGGAAAGTCCAACACCGATACCGGTTCTCCTGAGAGCCAGATCGCACTGTTCTCCTACCGTATCGCACACCTTACCGAGCACGTCAAGACGAACAAGAAGGACGTCGTAACCCGTCGCTCCCTCCTCCGTCTGGTCGGTAAGCGCCGTCAGCTCCTGGACTACCTCAAGGAAGTTGACATCGAAAGGTACCGTAATATCGTCAAGGAGCTTGGTCTCCGCCGATAAAAGGCACTCAAGAAAAGGATCCGGTCGCATCCACGGCCGGTTTCCTTTTATCAAGGACGCAAACAAGACGCAATAAAGAAGCAATGAACGTAATTAAGAAAACAATCACATTACCCGACGGTCGGGTAATCGAAATCGAGACCGGCAAACTTGCCAAGCAGGCAGCCGGCTCCGCAGTCGTAAAAATGGGCGGCACCATGTTACTCGCCGCCGTAACCGCAGCAGACGAAGTCAAAGAAGGAACCGATTTCCTTCCCCTCTCGGTGGACTACAGGGAGAAATATTATTCCGCTGGCCGTTTCCCCGGAGGATTCCTTAAAAGGGAAAGCAAGCCCTCCGACTACGAGGTGCTCATCGCCCGCCTGGTGGACCGTCCTATCCGTCCCCTCTGGCCGGAAGATTTCCACAACGAAGTTTTTGTATATGTGAACCTTATCTCCGCCGAGAAGGATGTGCAGCCTGATGCCCTCGCCGGCCTGGCAGCCTCCTGCGCCCTCGCTACTTCCGACCTTCCTTTCGGAGGTCCTATTTCCGAGGTCCGCGTAAGCCGTATCAACGGAGAGTGGGTCATCAACCCCAACTTCTCGCAGATGGCAGATGCCGACATCGAACTGATGGTCGCTGCTACCGAGGAGAACATAATGATGGTCGAAGGCGAAATGAAAGAGGTCTCCGAGTCCGATATGCTCGAGGCTATCAAAGTCGCCCACGAAGAGATCAAGAAGCACTGCCGCGTGCAGAAAGAGCTCATGCACGAACTTGGCACCGACGGAGCGAAGCGCGACTATCCTCACGATGTCGAGGACGAGGAGCTCAAGGCTGCCGTCAAGAAGGCCTGCTACGACAAGTGCTACGAGCTCGCAAAGGCTGCAAAGCCCAAGCACGAGCGTGAGACCGGCTTCAAGGCCATCAAGGAAGAATTCCTCGCTACCATTCCCGAAGAGGAACTCGAGGAGAAGACTCCTATCGTAGAGCGTTACTACCACGAGGTCGAGAAGGAAGCCATGCGCAACCTCATCCTCGACGAAGGCAAGCGCCTCGACGGTCGTGAGTGCGACCAGGTCCGCCCCATCTGGTGCGAGGTCGATTATCTTCCCTATGCCCACGGTTCCGCCATCTTCACCCGCGGTGAAACCCAGTCCCTCGCGACTGTCACCCTCGGTACCAAGATGGACATGAAAGAAATGGACGAGGTTCTCATCCAGGAGGATCAGCAGTTCGTCCTTCACTACAACTTCCCTCCGTTCGCTACCGGTGAGGCCAAGCCTATCCGTGCTACCGGACGCCGCGAAATCGGCCACGGCAACCTGGCAATGCGTGCCCTCAAGCCTGTGGTTCCTCTCGCACCCGAGAATCCCTACGCAGTGCGCGTAGTTTCCGATATCCTCGAATCCAACGGTTCTTCCTCCATGGCTTCCGTCTGCGGCGGCTGCCTCGCACTGATGGATGCCGGTGTCAAGATCAAGAAGCCCGTCGCAGGTGTTGCAATGGGTCTTATCACCGACGCCGAGCGCCCCAACGACCGTTATGCCATCCTTACCGATATCCTCGGCGACGAGGATCACCTCGGTGACATGGACTTCAAGGTAACCGGTACCAAGGACGGTATCACCGCTACCCAGATGGATATCAAGGTGGACGGTCTGTCCTACGAAGTACTGGAGAAAGCCCTGGAGCAGGCCCGTCAGGGTCGCCTCCACATCATGGGCGAGA
>JAFZJI010000049.1 GCA_017552105.1 Bacteroidales bacterium
GCCATCGGAGAGACCCTCGGCCGCGGTATTGCAGGCCTTATCAATATCTTCAATCCCGGCCTGGTGGTCATAGGCGGGCGCCTGATAGTCGGAAAAGACTATCTGATGCTCCCTATCCGCACCGCCGTCAACAAGTTCTCCCTCAGCAAAGTGAGCACGGATACCAAGATCCGCTTCTCCAAACTGGGCCGCAGCGCCGGTGCAATCGGCGACTGCCTGCTCTCCCGAAGCAAATACCTGAATCAACTCTAGCCAACAACCTGATTCCATGAGAAAAACAATCGCTATGCTTGCATGTCTTACCGCGACATTGGCAAGCGCCCTTGCGCAAACCGGCTTCAGCGCCAAAGACATCCCCTGAATAGTAAAAAAGATGACGGCCGAGGAAAAGGCCGCCCTCGTAGTAGGCGTCAAGTTCGAACTGCCTCCATATGAAGGCAAGTACCTCAGGGGCACGGGCGGCGTCACCTACCCGTTGGGCCGCTTCGGCGTACCGTCGATAGTGATGATGGACGGCCCCATAGGCCTAAGGCTCTACGACTATAAGACCACCTGCTTCCCCGCCGGCATACTGACCGCAGCCAGCTGGGACAGGAGCATCGCCCACGAAATCGGAGTGGCCCTTGGGGAAGAGTCGCTGGATATGGGCAACGACGTGCTGCTCGCCCCCGGCATGAACATACTGCGCAATCCCCTTAACGGAAGGAACTTCGAATATTTCTCGGAGGATCCCGTACTTTGCGGGCTTCTTGCGGCTGAATATATCAATGGCGTCCAGAGCATGGGAGTAGGCACCTCCGCGAAGCATTTCGCGGCCAACAACCAGGAGACCAACCGCCTGGACAACGATTCACGCATGGATACCAGGGCCCTCAGGGAAATCTACACCAAAGCGTTCGAACTCTGCCTGCGCGAATCCTCTCCCTGGACCGTGATGGCGTCGTACAATTACCTTAACGGCACCTACACCCAGGAAAGCAGGGAGCTGCTTACCGACATCCTCCGAAAGGATTTCGGATACAAAGGACTGGTGGTCACCGACTGGACGGGCAAACGCAATACGCCCAAGCAGATCAACGCAGGTTCCGACCTGCTCATGGGAGGTTCTCCCGAGCAGACCGAAGATATACTCGAATGCATCAAGAATGGAAGCCTCAAGAAAGCCGACCTCGACAAGGCTGTCACCAGGCTTCTGGAGCTGGTACTGAAATGCCCTGCCAACAACGGCAACGAACCCAGCTACAAACCCGACCTGGAGAAACATGCCAAGCTCTGCCGCGAAAGCGCGGCCGAGGGAATGGTGCTGCTCAAGAACGACGGAGTCTTCCCCGCCAAACCTGCCAGGGCTGCCCTCTACGGAGTGTATTCCTACGACATGATAGCGGGAGGTAACGGAGCAGCCAAGGTCGATCCTCCCTATGTGGTAAGCCTGGCAGAAGGCCTGGAGAACGCCGGCATCAAGGTGGATTCCAAGCTGCGCGGCCTCTATGAGGCATATGCAAGATTCGTAATGCAGGATCTCAAGACCAACCACGTAATAAACGTGCATGTGGGAGACCCACAGATGCCCGAACTAGACGTGGAAAAGGACCTTATAGAACTCTCCGAACCGGACAGCGACATGGCGATAATCACCATAGGACGCATTTCTGGAGAAGCCCGCGACCGCATCCACAACAAGGAATTCCTTATCCAGAAGGAAGAGATAAAGCTTATAAAGGATGTCTGCGAGGTTTACCATGCAGCCGGCAAGAAAGTAGCTGTTGTGCTGAACATCTGCGGCCCGGTCGAGACCGCATCCTGGAAGAAGTATCCCGACGCCATCCTTTGCGCATGGCTGCCCGGCGAAGAAGCAGGCAACTCCATAGCGGACGTGATGACCGGAAAAGTGAATCCTTCCGGACGCCTCCCGATGACCTTCCCCATAAATTATATAGATGCCAAGGGAGCGGAGAACTTCCCTTATAATTTCATTAGCGACAGGGCCAACGAAAGCGTGGTGCATCCCGAGCGCAGGGGCCTACCCCTCAAGGATCTGGCATACACCGATTACATCGAAGGCATATATGTGGGATACAGGTACTTCTGCACCGAAGGAAAAGCCGTTTCCTATCCCTTCGGATACGGCCTCAGCTATACCAGTTTCGAGTATTCCGAGCCTATAGTCAGCATTGTAGGTGACAAACTAAGCGCCAGCGTGAAGGTAACCAATACCGGCTCCTTGGCAGGCAAGGAAGCGGTGGGCCTCTACATAAAGGCGCCCCTGGGTTCGTTCAAGGACAAGCCCTCACGCGAACTCAAGGAATTCGGCAAAACCAGGCTGCTTCAGCCCGGCGAAAGCGAAACTCTGAACTTCAGCGTCCCTGTGCGCCAGCTAGCATCTTTCAATTCAGAGAAATCCCGCTGGGAGACCGCCAAAGGCGACTACACCGCCTACTTCGGAGCCAACTCCGAGAAATCAGAAGCGGAGGCCACCTTCACGGTAACCTCCGCCCGAAACTATCCCGTCTCCCGGGCCTGCGAACCAGCTGTCCGCTAGCTGATAAACAGCAGCTCGCGGTACTTGGGAAGGGGCCAGGTGGCGTTGTCGACGATCTCCTCGAGGGCGTCGATAGGCTTGCGTATGAGCGGGATCATCTCCGCGATGTCGCTGTAGGCAAGGGCCCTCTTGTACATATCTTCAAGCTTGTTGGCCTTCTTGCGGGCTTCGGTAATGTCCCTGACCTTCTGACGTATCTCGGCCACGAGCTTTGATATCTCCCGGGCGATGAACACCTCTTCCGAAGCGGACTCCTCTCCGAGGATTTCCTTCTGCAGGGAGATGTTCTGCAGCAGTTTCGTCTGGAATTCGAGGGCTGCGGGGATAATATGGTTCGTAGCCATCCTGCCCATCACGCGGGCTTCTATCTGTATCTTCTTTACATAGGTCTCGAGCTTCACTTCGTTGCGGGCGTGCAATTCCTTCTCGGAAAAAACACCGCAACGCTTGAAGAGCTCGACAGACTCTTTCTTCTCGTACTCCTGAAGCATCTTGGGCACCACGCTCTCGGTATCCAGCCCACGGCGGGCAGCTTCCTTCTTCCACTCGTCGGTGTACCCGTTGCCTTCGAAGCAGACGGTACCGAGTATGCTGGCGATAAGAGGCTTGAGGGTGTCCATAACCGCGACATCCAGGGCCTTACCTTCCGCCAGGGACTTATCAAGTTCCGCCTTGAAATCCATCAGCTGCTCGGCAACTGCGGAGTTCAGGGTAATCATGGCGCCGGCGCAGTTGGCACTCGATCCTACGGCACGGAACTCGAAACGGTTACCGGTGAACGCGAAAGGCGAAGTACGGTTGCGGTCGGTGTTGTCGATGAAGATTTCGGGGATGCCGATGGCGCCCACCGATGCGCCCTTCTTGCCTGCGATCTCTATGGGAGTGCCGGAAGGAAGTTCCAGAAGCTTGTGCAGTACTTCGTTCATAGTGCGGCCCACGAAGGCGGAAACTATGGCCGGAGGTGCCTCGTTGGCCCCAAGACGGTGTGCGTTGGTGGCAGAAGCGATGGATGCCTTGAGCAAGCCGTTGTGCCTCTGCACCGCATAGAGGGTATTCACGAAGAAGGTGACGAACTGGAGGTTTCCGTTGGCGTCCTTGCCGGGTGCATACAGATTGGTGCCGGTGTCGGTACCGAGGCTCCAGTTATTATGCTTGCCGCTGCCATTCACGCCGGCAAAGGGCTTTTCGTGCAACAGTACCACGAAGCCGTGCTTGCGGGCGACCTTGTGCATTACGTTCAGTATCTGCTGGTTCTGGTCGTTGGCGAGGTTCATCTCCCCATAGATGGGAGCGAACTCGAACTGGTTGGGGGCGACCTCCTTATGCCTGGTCTTGAGGGGAATTCCGAGCTTGAATCCTTCGAACTCCAGGTCCTTCATGAAGGCGGCCACGCGCGAAGGGATCGCTCCGAAATAATGGTCGTCCAGCTGCTGATTCTTGCTGGACTCGTGCCCCATAAGCGTACGGCCGGTGATCATAAGGTCGGGCCTGGCGGCGTAGATATCTTCATCTACCAGAAAATATTCCTGCTCCCATCCGAGATAGGCATTCACCCTCTTGACTTCGGGATCGAAGAGGCGGCAGATAGGAACTGCGGCATCGGATACTGCCTTGAGCGAACGTTTGAGCGGGGTCTTGAAATCGAGTGCCTCTCCGGTATAAGCCACGAAGACCGTGGGGATGCAGAGGGTATCGTCCTGGATGAACACGGGAGATGCAGGGTCCCAGGCGGTATAGCCCCTGGCTTCGAAGGTCGCACGGATTCCTCCGCTGGGGAAACTCGATGCGTCAGGCTCCTGCTGCACGAGGGCTTTCCCGGTGAAAGACTCTATCACTCCCCCCTTGCCGTCGTAATCGAGCAGGGTATCGTGCTTCTCGGCAGTACCGTCGGTAAGAGGCTGGAACCAGTGGGTGATGTGTGTCACGCCATGCTCCAGGGCCCATTTCTTCATGCCTGCCGCGACTTTGTCGGCAATGGCAAGATCGAGCTGCACACCTTCGTCGATGCACTGGATAAGGGCATCGTAGGTTGCCGGATCAAGGTATCGGCGCATCTTGTCGCGGTTGAAGACAAGTTCACCGAACCAGTTGGAAACGGCGCTATCGGGTGCAGGTACTTCGACGGCCTGCTTCTTGAAAGCTTCAAGGACGATTTTCGATCTAAGATTTCCCATCTGACTATTATAGTATGTTCATTGACTGTTCGCGGATCTTCTCCAGCTCGTCTTTCATACGCACGACAAGTTTCTGGATCGAGGCATTGTTGGCCTTCGAGCCGGTCGTGTTGATTTCCCTGCCCATCTCCTGGATGATAAATCCGAGTTTCTTTCCGGGGCAGGGTTCGCCATCGATAGTGTCTTTGAAATACGCACAGTGCTGGCGCAGGCGCACCTTCTCTTCGTTTATGTCGAACTTCTCGAGCCAGAAGATCATCTCCTGCTCGAAGCGCTCCTTGTCGAGCTTGACGCTGAGTTCTTCGGCAGCGGCAAGTATCCTGTCGCGAACGGCTTCGACCCTTTCGCCTTCGTGCGATTCGACCTCGTCTTCCAGGGCAAGGATATTTGCCACGCGGCCGGTAACATCCTTATAGAGAGCTTCACCCTCCTTGGCACGATATGCATCGACGGCCTTCAGGGCCTCGTCGAAAGCAGCCTCGACCACGGGCCAGTTCTCTTCGTTAATTATGTCTTCCTTCCTGGCAGCTACCACGTCGGGAAAACGCAGGGCGGCCGCAAGAAGCTCGTTGTTCATACGGTCCGAGGATTCCGTGGAGCCCATCGCAAAGCCGGGGAGGTCCTTGCGGATGGCAAGCAGTTGGTTATAGTAGCTGCGCACCACGTCGGCGTCCACCATCTTGGCGGCATCGGCAACATTTGCTTCGAAATTGAGGAACACATCGATGGTTCCGCGGACAAGTAAATCGGAGATTTTCTGGCGCATCAGCAGGTCCTTGTCCTTGGGGAGAAGTGATGATTTGATGCTGATGTCGGCGCTTTTGGAATTCAGGGTACGGATCTCTATGGTCAGTTTACCGGAGGCGAGAACCGCCTCGGCCTTTCCGTATCCTGTCATGGATTTAATCATACTAACTAGCTTTAAACTTGCGAATTTACAAAAAACTTTCGTTTTTACCCCCGGTCGAAGCAGCTTTTCTTCTTATTGCAGGTTTACAAAATAGTTCCTATTTTTGTAAGTTAAATACAATAGACCGAAAATGGAAGAAGAACGAAAACTGAATTTCCTGGAAGAAATCATCGAGAACGACCTGAAGTCCGGCAAAGTGGACAGCATACTTACCCGCTTCCCTCCGGAGCCTAACGGCTACCTGCACCTCGGCCACGCCAAAAGCCTCTGCATCAACTTCGGGCTCGCACAGAAATATGGCGGCAAAACCAATCTCCGCTACGACGATACCAATCCCACCAAAGAAGACACCGAATACGTAGATGCCATCAAGGAAGACATCAAGTGGCTCGGCTTCCAGTGGGAGAAAGAGCTTTATGCCTCCGACTATTTCGAGCAGCTCTATGAATGGGCCGAGCAGCTCATCCAGCGCGGACTGGCCTATGTTGACGACCAGACCCAGGAAGAGATCAGCGCAGGGCGCGGCACCGTGGAGACTCCCGGCAAGGAGAGCCCCTGGCGCAACCGC
>JAFZJI010000050.1 GCA_017552105.1 Bacteroidales bacterium
GCCGAGAACGACCGCGCGAAGATCAAGGACGTGAAGATCATATCCTACGCATCTCCCGAAGGTGGCGAGGAGCACAACGCCAAGCTCTCCAACGAGCGTTCTTCCGCCGCCAAGAAGGCCTGGGCATCCGTCTCCAAGAACCTGGAGGGTGCCGATGCCCCCGACGTGCAGAGCGTGGGCCAGGACTGGGAGGGTTTCCAGGAGGCCGTCGCAAAGTCGAACATCGAGGATAAAGACCTCATCCTCCGCGTGCTCAGCATGTACAATGATCCGGAAGTCCGCGAGAGCGAGATCCGCAATATGAGCCAGATCTTCACCGAACTCAAGAAGGAGGTCCTTCCTGAGCTCCGCCGCTCGCGCTTCGTGACCGAGGTGGAATACGAGAACTACTCCGACGCCGAACTCCAGCGCCTTGCCGACCGCAAGCTCCTCTATCTGGTAGATGAGCCCGCGGTGCTGCGCATCGCCGCTACTTCCGAGGATCCCGAGCGCAAGGAGCTCTTCTACCGTGCCGCCGCCGAGCGCTTCAATTCGCAGGTAGGCCGCTACGACCTCGCCATCCTCAAGCTCGACCAGGGCGCACATGCCGTGACCGAACTCTATCTGAGCCAGATGAAGGACCAGAACGATCCCGACGTGCTGAATGCCCTCGGCGTGGTTGAGCTCCGCCGCGGCAACTTTGACAAGGCCGCCGACTTCTTCGAGAAGTCCGACAGCCCTCTGGCACAGAAGAACCTCGGTATCGTGTTCCTCAGCAAGGGCCAGTTCGTCGCTGCCGCCGATAAGCTCAAGGGCGCGGGCGACATCAACGAGGCAATCGCCAACATCATGTGCGGCGAGTACGACACTGCCGAGAAGGCTATCGAGAAGGATGATTCCGCAGCTGCCGACTACTATCGGGCAGTTATCGCGGCCCGCAGGGGCAAGGTGAAAGAGGCACGCAAACTCCTTGATTCAGCGTGCGAAAAGGACCCTGCACTACGGGAAAAAGCCCTGAAGGACATAGAATTCGTTGCACTTTAAAAAATTTTCCGTATATTTGCACCCCCTTTTTTACGGGGGTGTTTTTTTATTTAATTATTTACTATGCCGACAATTCAACAATTGGTTCGCAAAGGACGTGAGACTCTCGAGGTAAAGAGCAAGTCTCGCGCATTGGATGCGTGCCCTCAGAAGCGTGGCGTATGCGTCAGGGTTTACACTACGACCCCTAAGAAACCTAACTCCGCAATGCGTAAGGTTGCCCGTGTACGTCTTTCCAACGCTAAAGAGGTGAACGCCTACATCCCGGGCGAGGGCCACAACCTCCAGGAACACAGCATCGTGCTGGTCCGTGGTGGTCGTGTCAAGGACCTCCCTGGTGTACGTTATCACATCCTTCGCGGCGCTTTGGACACAGCAGGTGTAGAAGGCAGGACCCAGTCCCGTTCCCTCTATGGTGCTAAGAGGCCGAAGAAGTAGCCGTCGGGTGTTTAATTTTTAATTTTTTCAGTTATGAGAAAAGCAAAGCCTAAGAAGAGGATTCTACTTCCTGATCCCAAGTTCCACGACACCGAGGTAACTCGTTTCGTGAACAACCTGATGTTGCAGGGGAAGAAGAGTATCGCGTATTCTATTTTTTACGATGCCATTGACATGGTAGGCGAGAAGATGAAGGATTCTGACAAGGCTCCTCTCGATATTTGGAGGCAGGCTCTCGAGAACGTGACCCCTCAGATTGAGGTCAAGTCACGCCGTATCGGTGGTGCCAACTTCCAGGTGCCGACAGAGTTGCGTCCGGAGCGTAAGGTATCTCTCGCAATGAAGAATATGATACAATTCGCCCGCAAGCGTTCCGGCCACTCGATGGCAGAAAAGCTCGCCGCAGAAATTATGGCGGGTTACAACAATGAAGGTGGTGCATTCAAGCGCAAAGAGGATATGCACCGTATGGCAGAGGCCAACAAGGCCTTCGCACATTTCCGTTTCTAGTCGGATTTAACCAGTTAGTAGCAAATTAATGGCAGGCAGAGACCTACATTTTACAAGGAACATCGGCATCATGGCACACATCGATGCCGGAAAGACCACTACGTCTGAACGTATCCTGTTCTACACTGGGAAAACGCACAAGATCGGTGAGGTTCACGATGGTGCTGCTACCATGGACTGGATGGTCCAGGAGCAGGAGAGGGGTATCACTATTACCTCTGCTGCAACTACGGCCTTCTGGCACTACATGGGCAAGGTTTACCAGATCAACCTTATCGACACTCCCGGCCACGTTGACTTCACCGTGGAAGTGGAGCGCTCCTTGCGCGTGCTCGACGGCACCGTTGCAACTTTCGACGCAGTCGGAAAGGTGCAGCCTCAGAGCGAAACCGTATGGCGTCAGGCCGACAAATACGGTGTTCCCAAGATAGCATACGTCAACAAGATGGACCGCGTGGGTGCGGACTTCCTCGGCTGTGTCGAGGACATCAAGCTCAAGCTTGGTGCTACCGCCGTGCCTATCAGCCTTCCCATCGGCGCAGAGGAATCTTTCGCCGGAATCATAGACCTTATTGCACGTAAGGCGTACTACTATAACACCAGCGACGAACTGGTGAACTACGAGGTGCGTGACATTCCCGCAGAGATGCAGGATGAGGTCGAAATATGGAGAGACAAGCTCATCGAGGCAGCAGCCGATTGCGATGACGCTTTGATGGAGAAGTATTTCGAGGATCCTGAATCCCTCACCGAGGAAGAAATCATCGCCGCCCTGCGCAAGGGTACGATCGCTATGAAGATCGTTCCCGCAACCTGCGGTTCTTCCTATAAGAACAAGGGCGTCCAGTTCCTCCTCGACGCGGTTGTCCGCTATCTTCCCTCTCCATGGGACGTGGGCGACACGAAAGCTACGAACACCCATACCGGAGCAGAGGTTGCACTGCAGCCTACTCCCCAGGGTCCGTTCTGCGCCCTCGTATTCAAGATTGCTACCGACCCCTATGTTGGTAGGCTGGCCTACCTCCGGGCATACTCCGGACATCTCGACGCCGGTACCTATGTGATCAACTCACGCACCGGTAAGAAAGAGCGCGTCGCAAGGCTCTACCAGATGCACTCCAACCACCAGAATCCTATCGAATTCGTGGAGGCTGGCGACATCTGCGCAGCAGTCGGTTTCAAGGATCTCCACACCGGAGATACCATCTGCGACGAGAGCCACAAGCTCGCTCTCGAGACCATGGAATTCCCGGATCCGGTTATCAGCATCGCTATCGAGCCTAAGACCCAGGGCGACCTGGACAAGCTCGGCGTTGCCCTCGGCAAACTCGCGGAAGAGGATCCTACCTTCTCCGTCAAGTCCGATGCCGAGACCGGTCAGACCGTTATCAGCGGCATGGGTGAGCTCCACCTCGATATCATCGTCGACCGTCTGCGTCGCGAGTTCGGTGTGGATATCAACCAGGGCGCTCCTATGGTCAACTACAAAGAGGCCATCACCACCAGCTTCCAGCATCGTGAGGTGTTCAAGAAGCAGACCGGTGGTCGCGGTAAATTCGCAGATATCATTGTTGAGATTGGTCCTGCCGACGAAGGCGTTACCGGACTTCAGTTCGAGAGCGCCGTCAAGGGAGGCAACGTTCCTAAGGAATTCATTCCTTCCGTGCAGAAGGGCTTCGAGTCCGCTATGAACAACGGCGTTCTTGCCGGTTACCAGGTTCAGAGCCTCAAAGTCACCCTGCTCGACGGATCTTACCACCCTGTGGACTCGGACCAGTTATCATTCGAACTTGCAGCCCGTATGGCTTTCCGTCACGCTGCCACCAAGTGCGGCCCGGTCATCCTCGAGCCTATCATGAACCTCGAAGTCGTTACTCCCGAGGAATACATGGGCGACATCGTGGGCGACCTCAACCGTCGTCGCGGCCAGATCGTGAACATGGACAGCACAGCTTACGGCGCAAGGATAATCAAGGCATTCGTTCCGCTCTCCGAGCAGTTCGGTTACGTTACCGTGTTGCGTACACTGTCGTCCGGACGTGCTACCTCGACTATGAGCTTCGACCACTACGAACAGGTTCCTGGATCTATGGCGAAGGATATTATCGAGAAAAGCGGATTCAAGATGTCTTTTGACGAATAATTAATTAACTTTGCAATATGAGCCAAAAAATCAGAATTAAACTCAAGTCTTTCGACCATATGCTCGTGGACAAGTCCGCAGCTAAGATCGTTGAGACAGTGAAGGCTACTGGCGCCAGGGTGATCGGTCCTATTCCGCTCCCGACGAATAAGAAGATCTTCACCGTGAACCGCTCGACCTTCGTCAACAAGAAGGCCCGCGAGCAGTTCGAGCTCGATTCATACCGCAGGCTTCTCGACATTGAGGACTCCAACGGCAAGACCGTCGACGCCCTTATGAAGCTCGAGCTTCCTTCCGGTGTTGAGGTCGAGATCAAGGTCTGACACTATCGGTCCCTTAGCTCAGTTGGTTAGAGCATCTGACTCATAATCAGGGGGTCGCAGGATCATGCCCTGCAGGGACCACAAAAAGGCAGCTTACACGCTGCCTTTTTGTTTTTTTATATACCCCTTCCCTTCCCCGTTTCCGTTCTCGCCGTTTCCCCGTCCGTTTCCGCCGCTTCCCCGTTCTCGCCGCCGCGGCCATTTCCCTCCGCGCCGGGGAAAGGGCAGGTCCGGGACGCCGAAAAAAAACGGCGTCC
>JAFZJI010000006.1 GCA_017552105.1 Bacteroidales bacterium
GCCGGCAATGACGAGAGGGAGGCCATTAATATAGATATGGTGTACGCGATTGCGGCGTACCACGATACGGGACTTTGCGAAGGGCGGGACAGGCACCATCTGGTGTCGGGCCGCATCATCCGGGAAGATGCCGCCTTGAGGCGCTGGTTTTCGGAAGATCAGATAGAGACCATGGCGCAAGCTGCGGAAGACCATCGGGCATCATCCGACCATGAACCGCGCAGCATCTACGGCCGCATCGTAGCCGAGGCCGACCGCATCATCGATGGCGATACCATCGTCCGCAGGACCATCCAGTACGGGCTTTCGCATTATCCCGAACTCGACCGGCAACAGCACTGGGAGCGTATGTGCGCTCATCTCAAGGAAAAGTACGACTACGGCGGATACCTCAAGCTATGGATTCCGGGATCTTCCAACGCGGCGCGCCTGGAAGAATTCCGCCAGAACCTGCGTCGCCCCGGCTGGCTTCAGAACCTCTTCGACCAATACTTCCCCGAATAGTTCCTTATTTGAGCGAGCCTTGCGCGTGGCGGTAGCGTATGTAAATAGACCACCACCGGCCCGTCACAACGCTACTTCAGAGTTTTTTCCGGAACATTCCAGCCTTCGACATGGACGACCGGCCGCGCAGGAGCATCGCCACGGGCGATTTCCAAAGTCACAGTCTTCGAATCACCAGGCAACAAAGAAAAATAGTTATCCGTCGCAAACGTATACGGCACCGGCAAACCATCATCCCCCAACAACAAAACCTCGTTGAAGAAAGCAATCTTGCCCGAACCATTCTTCAAAGTAACATCGAAATACAGATTCTCCGCATCCGAACGCCTCACCAAACTGGAACGCACATCCGCCTTCGGCATCTTCTGCAAAGACTCGAACCCCGAAGCACAAGGCCCCGTAAGAGTCCCAGGCTCAAACTTATCGGTAGAACGCCAATAGAAGTTGGAAGACAACAACCTGCCCGACTTATCCCTCAACTCCAACGAAATAAAATGCACGGGAGTAACCTTCTTGAACGACAGACGCATCACATCGCAAGCAACCCCATCGGCAGGAACATTCACACCATGGACCGTCCAGGTAGAAATCTTCTTGCTGTTGATGTCATAGATCCTGGCAACAATGCTCAGCTCGGAAAGAGAAGTAAGCCTGTCGTTATACACCGACACGGTATTTTTCAGATAATCGAACTGCACGTGCACGGGCTCCAGGGCATGCATAGTATGGTAGAGAGCCGCAGTAGGAATCAGATACCAATCCCACATGTGGTTCTTGACCATGGGGATGGGGCTGGCGTGGCTCCAGAAAAGCGTGCCGGAGCAGTAGCGGTCGCCGTACCATAATTTATTATAGTTCCATACATCCCAGATAGCCTTGGCATTCATGGCGCCCAGCACCTGGGTCTTCCAACCATACTCCTTGATGGAATGGGACTCTCCGTAATTATCGGCCAAGGCCTTCACGGTGGTGGTCACCTTGCCAAAACCGCTGCCGTCGAGATAATCCCACACCGCCTTGTCGATGGGCCAGATCTCCTCCGGACGCAGGAAGCGGCTCAACGAAGTATAGTGGGGCAGGCCGGTGAACCCATACTCGGGATTGAATCCGTTCACGCGGCTGCCACGGGGCGAAGCCTGGTCCAGATAGTGGAGCATAGGGTTCACCTGCACATAGGGGCTGCCATCGTGTATGCCGTCGCATTCGCTCTGCTGCTGCCAAGGGCGGGTTCCGTCGAGTTTCTCTATGAGTTCGCGGGTGCCGCTGACCTCGGTACTCTCGTTCGAAGCCACGTAGAAAGCCACGCAAGGGTGGTTGCGTATCCTCTTCACACTCGACTCGACATTGGCAAAGTAGGTGGCCCTGTCGTGGGGATGGCGGGTATCTCCCGTCATGAAGAACTCCTCCCAGACCAGGAAACCATACTCGTCGCAGAGCTGATGGAAGTAGTCGCTCTCCACGATTCCGCCGCCCCAGAGGCGAAGCAGGTTGAACCCGCACTGGGCGCTGAGGCGGAGAACCGCCGCCATGCGCTTGTCGTTATCCTTCAGCATGGCCTCGGGAATCCAGTTGGACCCGCGCACGAATATGGGTTTACCGTTAACAACGAAGAGCTTCGACTCGTCGGGGGTGCTGCGGCTGGTAACTATCTCACGGATACCGAAACGAGTCTCGGTGCTGTCGCTCAGTTCGCCATCCACATAGGCCTTCACGCGAAGATTGTACAAGGGCTGCTCCCCCTTGCCCAGCGGCCACCACAGCTTGGGTTCGTGGATGCGCAGACGGCGGTATTCCTTGGGGGATACTGTGATTTCCTGGACCTCCTCCCGGTAGAGTTCGACCTCCTTGCTGAAGAGTTCGTAGTACTCCTTGCGGTCCGGAGTCAGGATCTCCGCCACCACGCGGGCCTTGTGTATGCGGCTGTCCACATAGCGGCTGCCGACCTCTACCGAAACCGTGAGTTCCGCGGAATCGTAGTAGGGATGCGACAGCGTCGAGCGCACGAATGGATTGCGGATGGTGACTGGACCGGTGGAGTAGAGGGAGATGCTGCGCCAGATGCCGGTGTTGCGGTCGCGGATGCCATCCCAGAAGGTGAAATCCCATCCCACACTCATCAGCATGGTGGAATTCAGGCCTATGTTTCCATCTCCGCCATTATTGTATTCGCCGGCGGCACCCCATGTCTTCTTGCCGGGCCTGCCAGGGAAGTCTACCGGATAAACCAGCACCGCAAGCGCGTTGCGGCCGCCGATGTTCGCGAATTCGGTGATATCGATGTCATCGTCCCGGAACATGCCGGTGACGGTGCTGAAGAGATGTCCGTTCACCCAGAACTCCGCCCGGTAGTTGATTCCCTCGGTGCGCAGCCAGACCTTCTTGCCGGCGTAGGATGCGGGGACATCGAATTCCGTGCGGAACCAATAGGTGTAGAAACCGCGGCCTACATCGTTTATGTCGGGGATGAGGCCTTTCGAGAGGCGGTTGTTGTCGGAGAAGTACGGATCCGGAAGGACCTTGTTCTCCACCAGGTTCGTAAGGACGGTCCCGGGCACCCGGGCGGGCATCCAGGAAGAATCGTCGAACCCGGGGCGGGAGATGAGTTCCGCCTGGCCGGCTTGGTCGTGCCTGCACATCTTCCATTGCACGACGCCATCGGCCGAATCGAAATAGATGCGGTCGGCGCGGCGGGCGAGGTTGGGAGATACGGCAGCGCAGAGGCTGATAGGGGCAAGCAGAAGAAGGAGTGCCAGGCGTTTCATTTTAATTGTTATTTTTGTAGTCTCTACTACAAAGATAGGAAAATGAAAGTTAAAATCCTTGCGTTGACAGCTTTTGCCCTGGCTTTCGCAGCCTGTTCGCCCAAGGGCGGATGGACCGAGGCCGAGCGGGACATCATTTCGGCAGATGTGCCCCTTCCAGTGCTTACCATATTCGACCGCGAAGAGAATATCTTCCTGCGTACTCCCTGCTCGGAGCTTTCGGCGGAAGAAATCCGTTCCGAGCTTTACGGGGTGCTTTGCAAGGCGCTCCTGGGCACGGTTACCGATCCTTCGCAGGATGGCGTGGGGATAGCTGGGCCGCAGGTAGGGCTGGGCCGCAGGATCGTGGCCGTGCAGCGTTTCGACAAGGAGGGTGAGCCTTTCGAGGTTTATCCGAACATACGTATCGTGGAGGTGCGCGGCGAGATGGAGGCCGGGCCGGAGGGCTGTCTTTCGGTTCCGGGTTGGCGTGGGGATGTGCTGCGCTACAGGGATGTGGACATCCGTTATACTTCCGTGGCCACGCTGCGCGATACGGTTGAGCGGGTGCAAGGATTCAGCGCCGTCATCTTCCAGCACGAATGCGACCACCTCGACGGCGTGCTCTACATCGACAAAACCATCCCCGGCTCGCTGCGGTTGCGGTAGTGCGCGGGAGATAAAAAAAACGGAGCCCCGGGAGGCTCCGTTCTTTGTAAAACTACCGATTAGAGGTTCGGGTTCATGGTCTTCCATTCGGAGACTGCAGGGACGATGCCGAGGGAGATGATCTCGTCGCGCATCTTGCAGAGGTGCTCGTAGGAAGCTTTGAGGGCAGCCATCTCTTCGGCGGTTCCCTTAGGGGCGCTGAAGTGCACACCGGTCTTGTCGATAACGGTAGGCATAGCCATCATCACGTTCTGGAACACATGGTTGTTGACGTAGCAACCTGCAGGCCAGGTGAACTTGTCGCCACCCATTGCAGCCTCGATCATCTTCACGGCGTTGTATGCAGGGCTCTGGAAAGAGCTGCGGCCACGGAGCTTGATGATGTTGCTACCACCCTGGATGGTGTTGTGCTTGATTTCCTCCCACTTCTCGGCGCTGAGCTTCATATCTGCGAGAGGCTTGCCGTCGATCTTGACCTGGGAAGCGAAAACTGCCATGGCTTCACCGTGTCCACCATAGGTGTAGGCACCGGTGACTTTGCTCTGCTGCACACCGAATTCCTGTGCGAGGGCCTCCTGCAGACGGGTGCTGTCAAGAGCTGCAAGGCTGGTGAGCTGATCCGGTTTGAGGCCGGAGTGGATGAGAGCGGTGAGGGCAGTAACGTCGGCGGGGTTGAAGATAACCACGACGTGCTTCACATCGGGGCAATATTTCTTGATATTGTCACCGAATTCGGCAGCAATCTGGCAGTTGCCCTTCAAAAGATCTTCGCGGGTCATACCCTCCTTACGGGGAGCGCCACCTGAAGAGATAATGTATTTTGCATCTTTAAATGCCACGGCGGGATCGATGGTGGCGGTAACGTTGGCACCCTCGAAAGCGCAGTGGTCGATCTCGGCAAGAACACCCTTGAGGCCGGGCTCAAAGATATCGTAAAGGCATACGTTAGGTGTGAGACCGAGCATGAGTGCGGACTGGGCCATGTTGGAGCCAATCATTCCTCCTGCTCCTACAATGACCAACTTTTCGTTTGTTAAATATTTCATGATGAATTAAAAGAATGGACTTATCTAAAGTGGGTACAAAGTTACATATTTTTTGGGTACAAAAAAAATCATTATATTTGTGCGCAATAAATATTTATGGCACTATTTCTTACAAAAGACCTCGACGACGACGCGCACTCGCGTCTCGGAGTTTGGCATATTACTGAAAGCGAGGCAGAATTACAAGAATTATGCTCCATCCCTTCCGATGAACTGGAAGAAATCTCTTTTATAAAGAACGAATCCCTGCGCAAGCAGAAACTTGCCGTACGCGCCCTTCTGGACGCGATGTTCGAGGAGAAAGTGTATCTTTCCCACCACGACAACGGCAAACCCTACATCGAAAACAACGCCACCAACATCTCCATCACCCACACCAACGATTACGTTGCAGTGATCCTCAACGACCTCGAAGACGTGGGCATCGACTGCGAAAGCCTCGACAGGGACTTTTCGGCTGTGGAGAAGAGGGCGCTTTCGGAAGAGGAAATCGAAGATCTGGACGACGACAAACGCAACGAGCAGCTCGCCATCTACTGGTGCGCCAAAGAAGCGGTTTACAAAAAACTGTCGCAGTACAAAGTCGACTTCGCCGAGCAGATCGAAATAGATTCATTCCGCCCCAAGGGCGAAGGTGAACTGGAAGCCACATTCATCCACAAGGACGGCTACGAAGAACAATTCGACCTCGAATACATGACCTTCGACCGCCACGTCCTGGTCTGGATAGCTTAAAAAGAAACGGAACCCCGAGGGGCTCCGTTTTTTGTTTTTAATCCGGTTAACAATTATCTGGGCCTTTCGCGCCACCTTGGCGCTGCCCATTGTGCGGGCGCTGCCCGTTGTACTGGCGGTTGCCGCCTGACTTTCCGCCGCCGAGTTTATTGATCTGACGTGTGCGGAAGCTGTCTTCTGCCAGATAAAGCTTGGCCGTCTTGGCCACACCAAGTATCTTTTCGAAATCCTTCTGATACTCGGCCATAATGTCGTGCTGCGAAGCCTTGGCCTTGTTGTATTCGTCAAGGGCCTTGCGGATCTCGCTGTCGCCCCTACCCTCCTTCACGGCAAGGCGGAGAGCCTTCTTGGCTTCGGAGAAAGCCTTGTGCTGGGCACGCTGCTCATCGGAAGCCTTGTTGTAGATAGGCCAGAAAACCTGAGCCTCTTCGGGAGTAAGATCGAGTTCTGCCGTAAGATATGCGATGTGCTCGGCGCGGATACGCTCCTTGGCGTTATCCTTGAATCGCTGGACATCTTCTTTGGTAAATCCTTGCTGCTTGTTATTCTGGGCAGGCAAAGCTACACACACCATCAGAGCTAATGCTGCAAGTAAAATCCTTTTCATTGTTCTACTGATTTGAAATTAAATAATCTTCGATCTGCGCGAGAGTGATATCGGAACTGATGAGATATTCTATGATCTCATCGTCGGATGCCGAAGGAACCGTAGTCTTGTTAAGGATAAAATTCCCTATCAGCACCGCTATCGCGAAACACGCTGCCAACGCAAGGTAAGGAGCGAACTTCTGGAAACGCGTGGGCTGCTTCTCCTGCGCAGGAATAGACGAGAGTTTCGTACGCAAACCCTCGAAGTAGCCGTCAGGCACATTATAACCGTTATTCTTTCTCATACCGCTTTGTTAGATGGATGGTCGATAAAAAGGTTTAATCCTGCTCCAATTGGACCAGATCCTTGATCTTTTCCGAGGCAAAGTGGAAAGAGGCCTTCAGGGCCCCGACCGACGTACCGGTGACCTCGGAGATATCTTCGTAGGACATCTCTTCGAAATAGCGCATGCAAAATACCACGCGTTGTTTGTCCGGAAGACGGAAGATTGCCTTGGCAAGGCGGCGCTGGGCTTCGTCGCCGTTGAACCAGGGGTCGTCGTCGATGACGCGTTCGGCCGTGGCATCGAGGGATTCGAAGCGCAGCGCCGCCCTCACCCTCTGCTTGCGCAGGAAGGCCAGAGCCTCGTTAGTGGCGATACGCCATAGCCAGGTAGAAGGAGAAGACTCTCCCCTGAATGAGGGGAGAGCCTTCCAGGCCTTGATGAATGTATCTTGCACAATGTCGTCGGTGTCCTCGTGGCTTCCCACCAAATTGCGGATATGCCAGTACAACTGCTCGCTGTACTTGTCCACCAACTCATTGAAATCTCTTTCGTCCATTCTAGGCATTAGATGCCCGGGAGGGCAAAAGGTTTATTTGCGGGCGATAGCCTTTTTGGCAGCCTCGACGATATGTGCGGCGTCCAGGCCGTAGGCGGCCATCAACTCGGCGGGAGTACCGCTCTGGCCGAACTTGTCGCCACCGTTGATGAACTCCACGGGAGCCGGGGTTCCGGCAACCACCACGGATGCGACAGCCTCGCTTAGACCGCCGAATGCGTTGTGCTCCTCGGCAACCACTGCAGCACCGGTCTTGGCGATGGAAGCTGCGAGGGTGGCGGCGTCGAGAGGCTTGATGGTAGCCACGTTCAGCACCTCTGCGCTGATACCTTCCGCCTCGAGGGCTTCAGCTGCCTGCAGGGCCTCCCACACGGTATGGCCTGTTGCCACGATGGTAACATCGGTACCGGGATTGAGATTGTAGATCTTGCCGATTTCGAAGGGCTCGTCGGGATTGGTGAAGTTAGGCACGGAAGGACGGCCGAACCTAAGATAGACGGGGCCCACGTAGCGGGCGGCAGCGATAGTAGCCTGCACGGTCTGATTGTAATCGCAAGGCACGAGCACCACCATGCCGGGAAGGGCGCGCATCAGGGCGATATCCTCCATGGTCTGATGGGTTGCGCCATCTTCGCCGAGGGTGATACCAGCGTGAGAAGAAGCGAGCTTGACGTTGGTGTTGCCATAGGCGACCTCCTGACGGACCTGGTCGTACACGCGGCCGGTCACGAACTCTGCGAAGCTGCCGCAGAAAGGAACCTTGCCGGTAACTGCCAGGCCGGCTGCCACGCCAATCATATTGGCCTCGGCGATGCCGCACTCGATGAATCTTTCGGGGAACTCGGCCGCGAAGGCATCCATCTTGAGGGAGCCTTTAAGGTCGGCCGTAAGGGCCAGCACGTTGGGATTCTCGCGGCCTGCAATCACAAGGCCGTCACCGAATCCGCTGCGGGTGTCTTTCTTTCCGGAATCTATATACTTCTTCATACTAGTAATCTCCTAAGGTTTCTTTGAGCTGTTTGAGAGCCTCTTCGCACTGCTCTGCGCTGGGAGCCTTGCCGTGCCACTTGTGGCTGCCGGCCATAAAGTCCACTCCGTGACCCATCTCGGTCTTGAAGAGTATCATCTTAGGCTGGCCGTTCTGCTTGCGGGCAAGCTGGAAAGCGTTCAGGATGGACTCGTAGTCGTGACCTTCAGCCACGATGACATCCCATCCGAAGGCGAGCCACTTTTCGTTGAGCTCCTCGATGCCGGTGACGGTCTCGATGGGGCCGTCGATCTGCATGCCGTTCCAGTCGGTCATGGCCACGAGGTTGTCCAGCTTATGATGGACCGCGAACATGGCGGCTTCCCAAATCTGGCCTTCCTCGCTTTCACCATCGCCGCAGAGCACGAAGGCACGATGAGGATCACCGTCGATCTTCTTGCTGAGGGCTATGCCGGCCGCGGCGGAAAGACCCTGCCCGAGGGAGCCGGAGGGCTGGAAGATACCTTTGAGATGCCCGACCGAAGGATGCCCCTGGAGGTTGGAGCCGAACTTGCGGAGCGTAGCCATCTCCTTAGGATCGAAATAGCCTGCGCGGGCGAGGACAGCGTAGTACACGGGGGCGAGGTGCCCTGCGGAAAGGATGAAAGCATCCTGGCCCTTGGCCTCGCGGGTCCAACTGGCTGCATCCTGCTCCATCTCATTGAAATAGAGGGCAGTAAGAATATCGGTACTGCTCAAAGATCCTCCCGGATGGCCGGACTTGGCGGCCGTAACCATCCGCACTATATCGCGGCGGACCTGGGAGGCAATGTCGTTTAGTTCCTGTATGGTCTTTTTCATATCTACAAAGATAGTAATTTACTTGTTCATCCTGACCGCCTTGGCAGCCACTTTCTGCATAATCTTGGCCTCCACATCGCCCACCTCGTTCTCGGTGCCGGCATTGCGGAAAGAGTTCCCCACGACGCTCACTCCGAGAGTGGGTTTGATGAGGGCTTCGAACCATACGCAGGCGGTGGCATAACGGCCGTACTTGAAGTCCATGTGGAAGCCGTCGCGGGTGAGGTCCTTGCCTGTATTGATTCCGGTTTTGCGGAGTATCTGCACCGCCGGGCCGGAAGGGATCACCACAGGGATGTTATACTGCTCGCGGGCCTTGTCGACGCAGAGCTGAATGCTGTCGTACATGTATTTCTGGTCGTAAGCATAGTTGGCGAAATTGCGGCTCTTGAAGTCGCGGGCATAGGCCCAGGTCTGATGCCACACGATGGTGGCCTCGGGGTTCTTGCACTCCTTGCGCACTATCTCTATCAAGGTGCCCAGCCAAGGGTCGTAGCTGTCCCAGCGGCCGCTCTTGGGCGAGCCCTGCTGGAGGGTGATGATATCCCAGGGTTCATCCCCCACTCCGTCCATGAAGGAGCCTTCCTTGTACTTCTTGACCGTCTCCCACTTGTTGGCGGTGGACTTGAGATACACGTACTCGTGGCCGTTGTCCTTGTACTCGCGGCAGTGCCTTTCCAGGGTGCATCCCCCGATATAGAGGCGGCCGATGATTACGTTGTGGATGCCGGCGGCCTCGAGCAGGTCGGGCAGATACTGGGTGGCATCGTCGGAGAAGGAATTGCCTATGGCCAGGATGCGCAGGGTGTCCGGATTTTCCGGCAGAGGGTGGTTAGGATATTTCTCCTGAGCGGAGATGTTCAGGGCCAGAAGCAGCCCGGCGAGAAGCAGGAGGACTTTCTTCATATTTAATTCCTATATTTGTGGTAAAGTTAGCAAAAAGATGCCTGAAAAAGAAAAAATCCGCGAGATGTTCGACTCGATTGCCCATGAGTATGATGCGTTCAACCATCTGACCTCCCTGGGCATCGATCGCATATGGCGTCGGAGGGCCCTGCGCTATATCGAAGGTCCGCAGGTGCTGGATATTGCCTGCGGCACGGGGGATTTCGCAATCACCATCGCCGAGCGCAAACACTGCGGTGTCGTGGGGGTGGATATTTCCGAGGGGATGCTGGCCCAGATGCGGAAGAAGGTTGAGGCGTCGCATCTGGACAAAAGGGTTTCCTGCGAGCTCGGGGACTGTGCCGACCTTAGGTTCAGGGACAGCTATTTCGATAATGTTACGGTGGCGTTCGGTGTGCGGAATTTCGAGGATAGGGAGGCTTGCCTCAAGGAGATCCTGCGGGTGCTGCGCCCGGGCGGGAGCTTCGTGATGCTGGAGCTGGGGGTGCCTTCCTGGCGTTTCGCGCGCAAGTTCTACGAGTGGTATTTCACCAAGGTAATGCCGCTGATAGGAGGCCGCCTCTCCGGCAACCGCGCAGCGTATAAGTATCTCCCGGCATCCGTTCTGGCATTTCCGGGCCCTAAAGAATGGACGGCCTTCCTGCAGGGCTGCGGCTTCACGGGCGTAAAACACCACGCCCTCTCCCTAGGCATCTGCCGCCTCTACATCGCCATCAAACCCTGACCGGCCGGCTAGTATATGATGGCTAAGATGAAGGTGCCGAAGACCAGCATAGGGAAATAGCGGTCGAGGGCGCTGTCGGTCGTGGTCCAGACTCCGCGGAGGTGGAGGACGAAGAGCGGCAACACACACAGGAACCACCAGGAGCGGCCGCGGAGGATGGCGAAGGCAATCAGCGCAGCCCAGCCAAGGGTCAGCAAGATGGTCTGGTAGATGCGCGAGCGTGTGAGACCGAGGCGCAGCGCCACAGTCTTACGGTTGACGGCGTCCGTCTTCATATCGCGGATATTATTGATGTTCAGCACGCCTACGCTGAAGAAGCCTATTCCCGCGGCAGGCAGCACGAACTCCCATGAATCCAGATGATGCGAGCACACGAAGTACGAGCCCATCACGCTCACCAGCCCGAAGAAAATGAACACGAACAGATCTCCCCATCCGCGGTAGCCATAAGGATTCTTGCCGAGGGTATATTTCATCGCAGCCCAGATGGCGAAGGCGCCGAGGCCTATCAGCACCGCCGCAGGCACGCAGAACAGGGTTCCGTAGGAAAGATATATCATCCCCACGCCCGAAGCGCAGCAGAGCAGCACGAAAAGACGGATCAGGCGCTTCATGTCGTTCACGGTGAGAGCACCGGAATTCAGGCCATAGGCAGGTCCCTGGCGCTCTTCGGTGTCGGTACCGCGGAGCACGTCGCCCAATTCGTTGCTGAGGTTTGACAATATCTGCAGGCATACGGTGGTAAGGCACACGAACGCCACCACCCATCCATTTACCTGCCAGAGCTGGACCGCCAATTTACATCCTAGGATTACGCCCGCCAAAGACAGCGGCAAAGTACGCAGGCGCATCGAACTCAAAGAAGCTTTTATCTTACTACGCATATTGATAATTCATACAGCCCATACAAGGGCAGAAACACTACTAACAAAGTGAAAGGATCACCCGTAGGGGTAATCAATGCGGCCAGCGCCAGCAATACCACCACGGCATAGCGGCGCCAACCTTTAAGCAAATCGCGGGAGATGACTCCCAGTTTGCCCAGCAACCAGCTGAGCGAGGGCAGCTCGAACACCAGTCCCATGACGAAGACCATGCTCAACAGTATGCCCATGTAACTGTTCAGGGAAATCTGGTTGGTGATATCTTCCGACACCCGATAACCCGTAAGGAACTTGAAGATAATGGGAAAGACGATGAAGTATCCCACGGCGCAGCCCAGATAGAAAAGACC
>JAFZJI010000007.1 GCA_017552105.1 Bacteroidales bacterium
AATTACTATTGGAAGGTGCTGCTGAAGGTTAGGTGGAGCGGCAACTACGTCACCGATGCCAAGGCAGTAGGCTTCTGGATCGAGCATAGCCTGAACATGCCCACGGAGAACAACGCCTACGTAAATTACGCGGTCAGCGTGGACCAGATAGAAGCCTGGACAGGATTCGACTTCTTCGCCAACCTGCCCGAAGAACTCCAGGCCGCCTGCGAAAGCAACTCCGACTGGATGAGCTTCAAGAACTACTAGAATCTGGCGGGATAGCCCAGGAGCTGGTAGGCGATAGAGTAGGCCATCCTCAGGTGTCCTTCGGTATTAGGATGCAGGAGGTCGTGATATTCCAGGGCCATCTCCGAGCCGGGTTCCGCCGCAGCAGCTTCGGCCGCAGTGTGGGCGCGCTCTACATCGCTTTCGCGGAAATAACGCTTATAGGCAGTGTCTGTGGGGAAAAGACCGCAGATGCTGCCTAAATCTATTACAGGCACAGCCCAAACATCCCCCGCTTCCTTGATGACCCTGACATAATCGTCGATGTATAGGCCCAGGGGATTGGCGAAGGTCTCTTCCGGCTGCACATTGTATTTATAGCAGTTGAAATAGGCCCTGTGAATGGGCGTTAGCAGTATTATCTGCTTGGTGGGATAGTTGTGCTTGAGGAAGGACATGAAGCGGTTGATGCGGGAGCGCATGGTTCCTTCGTCCATTATGGGAACCCGGTGGCGCAGGGTCGCGGGGAATCCGTCCCTGTTCACTGTGAGGGTTTCCTCTTTGTACCATTCTCCCAGGGGGATGGAGGAATTGAAGTCGTTGGTGCCGATGAAGATCAGCACGGCATCCAGTTCCTGACCGTGTTCCTCCATCATCTTCCGGGCCTGCCCCAGAACCTGTTCGGTCTGATGGCCATTGATGCCATAGCAGTAGGGCTGTATGCCAAGTATGGATGCTAGCTGATGCCAGTATATATCCTGGAAGCCGAGCTGGCCGGCGTCGGTTATGGAGTCGCCGAGGAAGGCAACTCTGGCACCGTTCCATTGGCTGGGGATTTCGGGCCCGTCTTTTTTCGCGGAAGCCTGGGTATTGAAGAAGAATGCCAGCAGGGCAGTCAGGAGAATGATTCTTTTCATGATTGTTTCGATTTATAATATGATTCCATGTCCTTGTATTTGTTCGTGAACTCCTTCGGGGTCATCCCGAACTCAACTTTGAACAGCTTACCAAAATAGGAGTTGGAGAGGAAGCCGGTTTTCAGGCAGGCTTCGGAGACCCTGATGTTCGGGCGGCATAGCATCTCGGCGGCCCTTTCCATGCGGATTTTGCGGATAAGAACGTTGGGGGTCAGCCCGGTCACGTTCTTTACCTTGTTGAAAATGGTTGCGCGGCTCACGTCCATTATTTCGGCCAGCGAATCGATGGAAAGGCTTTCTTCGGAAAGATGCATGAGCACGGTCGTGAGCAGTTCCGAGCAGAACTTGTCTTTGGAGCACAGGTCTGCGATAGGTCCGCTGGCCAGTTTCCCGGAAGATTCGGAGTCGGCCACCGGGATGGTCATGGATTCCAGGAGGGTATCTCCCGAGAATACTGCGATTTCGACATTCTCGGTGGAAGCCTCGGCCTTGATGCGCACTCCCGCATCTTTATTCATCAACGCATTCTCCACCATGTTGCAGAGCGGCAGCACGATGTCCGAGGAACGGACGGAGGCTGTCACGTTGCCGGAGAAGGAATAGTCGACATCCCCGTCGATTACGGTGCAGAGGCTGCGGATCACGGTTTCTGCGTTCAGCACGGAAGCGCCGTCGGAGAAATCGAGCTGGGTGCCGGCCATGTCCGCTATCGACAACAAGGACTTGCCGGAGCCCTCGGGATCGAAGGACGTCCGCTCGGCATAATCCCTTATCTTCACCAGGAGATCTTCGTAGAGGGTTTTGGAAAGCGCCTCCTTGAGATAGTTCTCCTTATGCGTGAGGGCGATCCTCTTCTGCTTGCGGTATCTGTAGAAGAAAGACAGGAAAGCTATGATTATGCTCACGGTCAGAACGCTCAGCACTATGAAGAATATGACCTTCTTGGCCGGCGGGCATACCCTGATCCGGACGGATGACACCGGGCCGAACCCTGCGGTCATAGAGCGGGTCGCCTGCACTTCGAAGGTATATATCGAGGGTTTGATATCCGTATAGATTATGCCCTTGTCCATATCCTCGCTGGTGACGTAGTGCCAGTCATCTTCGTGACCGGCAAGGCGGTAACGGTAAAGGTTGGTCTTCTGGGATTCGTAGTTCAGGGCAATGAAGTCGACGGACAGGCCCGTCCTCAGGCCATGGACGATGATTTCGCCCTGAGAAAAGTCCGCAGGGACCATCTCCCGGCCATCCACCATCAGCCCGATACTCTTGATGACTACGCGGAGTTCGTCGGAACGGCTGCCATTCTTGAGGAGGGATGGGATGAAACTGTTGACTCCCCTGGCGCATCCGGTGAGTATGGCTCCGGAAGATAGTTTCAGGATGGACCCGACGTTGAATCGGTCGCTGATGAATCCGTCTTCCATGGTGAAACGGGTTCTCTCGCCGGTGGTCACGAAGCAAAAGATTCCTTTGTTGGTGGTTATCCAGAGGCCGCAGTAGTCGGGGACCATCCCGCAGACCTGGAAGTACTGCAGCAGCGGGGAGTTGCATTGCACCAGGCTGCCCGATTCGTTCAGCACATATACCCCGTGGGTGGTGCCGGCGTAGAGCTTATCCTCGTAGATTTCGATGCAGGTGACGTGTTTGGGATACTCCCCGGGCACGGTGTCGAACAGGCCGGTTTCGTAGGAGTAGCGGATGAGGCCGTTCTTTTCGGTGGCGAAGTAGAGCAGGTCGCCGTCCTGGAGCACCCGCACCACATCGCTGCGGCTTTCCAGATTGATCATGCGGCGGAATACGTCGGCCTTCTCGTCCAGGATTCCTATTCCGGTGGTAGTGCCTATCCAGAGGCTTCCCCGGTTGTCCCGGAAGATGGAATAGACATCCTTCATGCCATCTTCCATGAAGCGCCCGTCGAAATGACGGACTTTGCCGGTCCGCCGGTTCACCTTGTAGAGGCCGTTCTCGAAGGTCCCGACCCACACGTCGTCGTTCTCTATCAGCAGGGCATGGACGTTCATGTTGGAGTTGTTCCGGTCCACGTCGAAGCGGGTGTAGGATCCGGTGAGAGGATCGTAGGTGCTGAGCCCGCCATCGTCGCTGCCTATCAGCACTTTCCCGTCGGGGGTCTCGGCCATTACCGAGATGATGTTTCCGCACCCGGCAGACGGGTAGATGGATTTGACGATGTTGGTGTTGGCGGATTTGTAGTTGATGCCTCCGAAATAGGTGCCGACCCATAATCCGCCGGCCTTGTCCTTCATGAGGGCATAGATGAACTTGTCGTTCAGCTGGCCTTTATGCTCGCCGCCCCTGTCCACCCAGGAATATGCACGGTGGGAGATGTCAAAGGAGAGCAGCCCCAGGTTCGTGCCTATCAGCAGTTCGCCGGGATTGAACTCCATTATGGTGCGGGAAGTGAGTTTCTCGTTCTGGGCATGGACGGTGGAGGACACGCATAGCATGTCGATGCGGTCCACCCTCCAGAGATCGCAATTTGAATCGCAGACCCAGAGGTCGCCGTAGGTATCCTGGCAGACGCAGGTGCCCGACACCATGGTGCGGCCGGTGAACCTGTCCACCACGGGATATACGGAGAAGTCGTCGGTGGCGGTGTTGTACTTATATATGCAATTGTCCTGGCAGACCAGCCAGAGCTGCAGGTCGTTGGTAATGAGTATGTCTTTGACGGTTTTGCCGGGGCCTTTGCCTTTGTAGTTCACCCACTTGCCACTGGAAATGTTATAGCGGAAGAGGCCCTGTTCGATGGTGCCTATCCAGATGTTGCGGTTGTTGTCGGCTACGATGCGGTTTACGGAGCAGTCTTCCGTAGGGCCGTCGTAGCTGTTGACATGAAGACGCGTGAGCGTACGGCTGTTCTTATGTATATAGTATATGCCCTCGAAAGTGCCGACCCAGAGGGTGCCGGTATCCTCGCTTTCACAAATGTCGAAGATGGACTTGTCCCATTCTTCACCTTCGGGGGGATTGCAGGATTCGAACTCGTTACCATTGCACCAGCACAAACCCGAAGATGTTCCTACCCAGACGAAACCTTCCGAGTCCTGCAGCAAGGAACGGACCGTATTGGACGGAAGTCCTTGATCCGTAGTGTAATAGCGGAATTGGGCCTGCGCCGGAGTAAGGGCCGAGAGCATCAAAGCCGTAGCTATCAAATGGTAAAAAGCTTTCATTTTCACAAATATGATAAAATAATCCAACTTTCCAATCATCTAATTATTTGTTTTATAATATGCTTTTTATCTCATTTGTACAATTAGTATAAGAATCATACAAAATTACAGATTTGCTAATTATTTGATTTTCTGATACTAACATTCTCTTTCATTGTTGATATTTTCGTCGAGGACAAATAGCAAGTCACGACTTATGGGGAAATTCGTACTTTATGCATTTCTGTTATTTGCGACCCTGGCCGGCGGTTCGGCTCACTCGAATAACTACCGGGTCGAATATGGGGACTTGGCCTTGACGGTAAATGTCGGAGAGGATGTCAATTATTCCGTGGCCGTCCGTGGTACGGAAATACTTTCTCCCAGCACTATTTCAATGACCTTGAAAGACGGGACCGTCCTGGGGCGGAATCCCAAAGTCCGTAAAGTCTTTAAGCAGCACGTTACCGAGGGCATCGACGCTCCGCTGTACCGGCGTAACAGGTTTTCCGCTTCCTATGAAGTCCTGCGCCTGACCATGGTGGGCAACTACGGTTTGGAGTTCCGCGTATATCCCGACGGCGTGGCCTACCGCTTCTTCACTTCCTTCAAGGGCGAGGTACTGGTGGAGTCCGAACAGGCGGAATGGTGCTTCGCGCAGGATTTCAAGACGGGCGTAACTTATGTCAACGACAACCCGGACCCCTACATGTCTTCTTTCCAGGCTCAGTACAGCATGGAGAAAGTATCTTCCTGCAAGGAGCATGCAACCTATGCCTTCCTTCCTTTATATGTAGATGCCGGGAGCGCCGGGCGCCTGCTTATCACCGAATCGGACGTGGAAGACTATCCCGGGATGTTCATAACCGCGGGGGGCGGGATCTCCTACGTTGCCAAGCATCCCGAGTACCCCCTGACCTTCTACTGCGACGAATCCAACGCCCGGTATCCTAAGACCAGGGCGGACTACATAGCCCGTTGCAAGGGAACCAGGACCTACCCTTGGCGCATCATCATCTACGGGAAAGACGACGTTGCGCTTGCCAACAACAACATGGTATACCAGACCGCATCTCCCTCCAGGATTGCCGATGCCTCCTGGGTGGAAGGCGGGCAGGCCGCATGGGACTGGTGGAACGGAATACGCATCTCCCATGTGGATTTCGTATCCGGCATAAACACCGAAACCTATAAATATTATGTAGATTTCGCCGCCCGGTTCGGGATCGAATATGTGCTGATAGACGACGGCTGGTATTCCTACGAAGACAACGACCTGCTGCACTCCATCCCCGGGCTGGACATAGCCGAGATAGTATCTTACGCCGGTTTCAAGGGCGTAGGCATCCTCCTCTGGGCAGTGGGCAACACTTTCGAGAACCAGATAGAAGCCGTTTGCAAGAAGTACTCGGAAATGGGCGTGAAGGGTTTCAAGGTGGATTTCTTCGACCGTCAGGACCAGGAATTCGTGAAAAGTGTCTATCATATGGCGGAGGTAACCGCCCGCTACGGGCTCACCATCAACTACCATGGGATGTATAAGCCCACCGGGCTGAGCCGCACCTTTCCGAACGTAGTGAACTACGAAGGAGTGTTCGGGCTGGAACAGCTGAAATGGACCGAGGGGGATGTGGCCGACATGCCCTTCCACGACGTAATGCTACCCTTCACCCGTGGCGCCGTGGGCCCGCTGGATTACACTCCGGGGGCTATGCGCAATGCTACCAGGAAGAATTTCCGGGCCATAAGGATGGACCCGATGAGCCAGGGAACACGCGCTCACCAGGTTGCCCTGTATGTCATATATGATTCACCGGTCGTGGTCCTCTGCGACAATCTTACCAATTATATAAAGGAAGAAGAGACCACGGAATTCATCTCCGGCATCCCTTCCGTACCGGACTGGCTGGAAGTGCTCGACGGAGCGCCGGGAGAATATGTGGTATCCGCCCGCAGGAAGGGAGATTGCTGGTGGGTCGGAGGAATCACCACCTGGGAGCCCCGCGACATCCACGTCGGCTTCTCCTTCCTGGGAGAGGGCAACTGGAACGCCTCCATCTTCCGGGACGGCATCAACGCGGACCGCATAGGGGAGGATTATAAGACAGAGAGCTGCAGGGTAGATGCCAAATCCGGCTTGGATATACATTGTGCCCCCGGCGGAGGCTTCGCCATCAAACTCGAAAGGGTAAACGATATTTCCTTATAACCAATTTATTATGATCCATTCTTCCTATCTCAAAAGACTGACAACCGTCACGCTTTTGTGTCTGTCGCAACTAGTGTTTGCACAGAACAAGGTAACCGTCGACGGTACCGTGAAGGATGCGAAAGGCGCCCCGCTCGTAGGGGCGACAGTGCTGGAAGCTGGCACCCTTAACGGCACTTCGACCGACTTGGACGGCAAGTATTCCCTGACCGTTCCGGTCAATGCGAAAGTTACCGTCGAATGTATCGGCTTCACAACCACAGGTTTCAAGGCGGAAAAGAGCATGACGCAGAACATCGTGCTCGAAGAGGACATCCTCGCGCTGGACGACGTGGTCGTGGTCGGTTACTCCTCTACAACAAGGAGGGATCTTATCTCTTCTGTCTCGCAGGTTCAGACTTCACAGATTTCGAACCTGCCGACCACGAGCATCTCGCAAGGTCTCGCCGGCCGTTCGCCGGGATTGATCGTTACGGAAAAGGGCGGCGGTGCCAACGTGGACCCGTCGATCAGCATCCGCGGCGGCAGCAATCCTCTCTATGTCATCGACGGGATCATCCGTACCAAGGCTGATTTCGTCGCTCTGTCGCCCGAGGATATCGAGCAGATGAACATCCTTAAGGATGCTTCCGCGACCGCCATCTACGGCGCCCGTGCATCCAACGGCATCATCCAGGTCGTAACCAAGAAAGGAACGGTAGGCGTAGTTTCGGTAGATTACGACTTCACCCAGAGCTACGCGCAACCTTCGTACTGGCAGAAGACGAACAGGCTCTGGAAACGTTATGAATTTGCCAATCAGGCAAGCATCAACGACGGCCTGGAGCCCCAGTACACCCCGGAAATCATCGAAAAAGCAAAACAGGGGCTCGACGCAATGGGACGCCCCATGCAGGTATCCAGGGACATTGTCCTGAAGAACTGGGCACCCCAGACCAAGCACAGCGTCAGGATCAATACCGGCAACGATATCTCCCAGACCTATGCATCATTCGGCTACGTAGACAACAATTCGCTATATAAGGTGGCCGAGAACTACCTGAAGCGTGCCACGTTCCGTCTGGCCCATACGGTCAATTTCAAGAAGATCGGCCTCCAGATCAACGCCACGGTCGACGGATTCGTGCAGAGGGAGACCCAGCCGTGGTCCAATATCGACCCTGGTTACCGCACCGCATTCGCCGACATGCAGAATGCTCCGGAAGCGGTGCTGCTCAACAAGTACGGGCTGCCTCTCGCCCTTGGCAACATCAACATCATCGCCGAGCTCTCCGACGACGTGGGTTACTACCGTACGAACAACAACCTGGTCAACACCAAGGCAGAAGCCATATGGAGCGTCCCGGGAGTGAAGGGTCTGAAAGCCCGCGTCTCGGCGGACTATCGCTATAACATAGCCGATGCCAAGGTTTGGGCCAAGGACCCTGCCAACTACGAGTGGGATTCCCAGACCCCCAGATATGCCGGCAACTCCAATCTTTCGAAGAGCAACAGCCAGCTCTCCGACTACACCACCCAGGCCTTCCTGGAATACGCCAACAACTTCGGCAAGCACTCCGTATCGGCCGTGGCCGGTTACGAGCAGTTCTACGAGAAGGGCGATTATGTCGAGCTTGCCAGGAAAGACTACGAGTTCCGCGTCGACCAGATTAACGTCGGCCCCGCCAGCAAGCAGACCAACGGCGGCAGCGAGGCCGAGATGGGCCGAGCCGCGTGGATCTTCCAGGGCAGATACAACTACGACAGCAGGTACTACTTCGAAGGCAGCCTCCGCTACGACGGTTCCGACTACTTCGCCCCCGGGAAAAGATGGGGCGCCTTCTTCGGCGGATCCCTCGGCTGGATAGTGACTTCCGAAAAGTGGATGAAACCCCTGGTAGACCGCAACATACTTAACATGCTCAAGCTCAGGGCCTCCTACGGGCAGACGGGTCTGGACTCCAGCGCCGGGCGTTTCGCCTACCTGCAGGCGTACTATCTCGACAGCAAGGCGTATGTGGTCGACAACGAATACGTCCCCGGCTTCTCCGAGGGGAACCTGCCTTCTCCCGACCTTACCTGGTACACCACCGACCAGACAGATATAGGCTTCGACTTTGCCTCTGCCAAGAACCGCTTCTATGGTTCTTTCGACTACTTCTTCTACAAGACCCACGGATACCTGGTCTCTCCTACAGGCCAGAGCTATCTGAATGTCATCATGGGCGTAGGTATGCCCAAGGTGAAATCGGACAGCGAGCACAGGAGGGAAGGTATCGAAATCCAGATGGGTTGGAGGAGCAACATCGGCGACTTCAACTACGACATCTCGGCCAACTTCACCTATTTCGATCAAATGTGGGCATACGACCAGTCGGAAGCCGAAGCCTCCTACATGAACCCCTACACCAGGTCGCAGCAGACCAGGGGTTACTACAGCAACCTTTATCATTCGCTGGGCTATTACAAAGATCAGGACGACGTCTTCAACAGTGTCGCCTACCTCGCCGGCATCACATCCGGCGCCCTGGCTCCCGGTGACATCAAGTACGAAGATACCAACGGCGACGGACAGATCAATGCCGAAGACTACCGTCACCTCGGGAAGTCCAGCATGCCCCGCGGCCAGTACGGCATCAACATCGCCCTCGGCTATAAAGGATTCTACTTCAACTCTCTGTTCCAGGGCTCGACCACGGCGAACCTCTACATCTCGGCAACGAACTCGATGCAGACTCTCCATGCGGGCAACCTGACCACCATCTATCCTTATCAGGAGGATACATGGACTCCTACCAACCAGAACGCGGCCTATCCGAGATTGATGTACAACACCAACCTCAACTCCAACAACAACTACCTGTCGAGCGACTTCTGGCTTCTGGACTGCGCTTACCTCCGAATCAAGGATGTACAGTTCGGTTATGACTTCAAGTATTCCCTTCTCAAGAACGCCAAATGGCTCTCCCGCCTCCGCGTGGGCGTGTCCGGACAAAACCTCGTAACCTTCTCCAAGGCCAAGAAGTACGGCATGGATCCTGAGAACACGGATGCTTCCGGCTACGGCTATCCCGTAAGCAGGACTATAGCACTTACTTTAAACGTAGGATTCTAACAGCATGAGTATGAAAAAGATATTTTTAATCAGCCTGATAGGGCTCCTTTCTTTGGGAGTTTCATCGTGCAGCGATCCGCTCGACACCCATCCCACGGAATTCTTCGACGAAGAAACCGTATGGAGTTCCTTCTCGACGGCCAACGCTTTCGTGAACGCTGCCTACAGCGCAGTGCTGGCGGACTATGACAATGGAGAAAGCACCGGAATGTGGGCCGGCAACGGCTCTGCCGTGTTCTGGGAGTGCCGCACCCCCAACTCGGTATGGTGCTCGCTCGTAGGAGAAGGCACCGACGGTTTTTCCCTGGAAACATCCATCAACGCATATAGCGACTACGGAGTCAACCATTCGAGGAGCCTCCGCAAATGTAACGTCATAATCGAAAAGGCTGCCGCCTCGGAGGTCATGAGCGAAGAACAGAAGACCATGCTGGTCGCGGAAGGAAAGTTCCTGCGTGCGATGGTGTTCTTCGACCAGGCCCGCAAGATGGGGCGTTTCCTCCCCATAAGACAGGTCTTTACCGAGAGCGACACCCTTGCCGCCAAGCAGCTTGCCATGACTTCCACCCTCGAAGAAGGCTACGACATAATCGTGGAGGACTTCGAAGACGCGATAGCCGGCCTGCCTGAATTCTCCAGCGCCGGAAGGGCCAACAAATACACCGCGGAAACAATGCTTTCGGAAGCCTGCCTGCAGGCCTATGCCTATACCAAGCAGACAAAGTATCTGGACAGGGCCATCAGCGCAGCCACCGACGTCGTAGAAAACAAGACACTCTCGCCGAACTACAGGGACATATTCAATATCGGCAACTCCACCGACCAGGAGATCCTCCTCGGCTACTATTATCTTGAGGAAGATACCTACGTGTCCAGCTTCTGCGAACTTATCGACATCGGCCCCAACATCCAGGTCACCGACACCGAGCCGTCCATGTGCCCCATTCCTTTCAAGAATGCATTCGGCGGAGCGACCTTCATGGGATGGTCGATATTCTTCCCCACACAGGACCTCGTGGACCAGTATCTCGTGGTCGACGATGCTACCGGAAAGGCTCTCCCCTGGTGGGAAACCTCGCAGTGGAAGAACAACGTGGATGACCTCGACCCCGAGACCGTCACCACACCCGGACAGGTGGATAGCTACAACCGTTCGACCGGCGAGCCCCGCCGCATTCCCAGCGACCAGGACTTTGCCAACCTGAACGCAGCGTATCCCACCTTCGACCACTATGCCGAGCTCAAGGCGGTCCGCCCGGACACCCGCAACATCTCCGAGCTTATGTACCAGAACCGCGACAAGCGATTCTATGCCTCGGTAGTCTACGACCAGAGCGAGTGGTTCGGCGAGACCATCGAAACCAACCTTCAGGGCAATGCTTCGATAGGCGTACGCGACAAGGAAAACGGCGGATGGTACAACACGGTTACCAACTACTACTGGAGGAAGACGGTGCCCGAAGACCTCAAGAACATGTTCTACGCCACCCAGACCGATTACCATTTCTGCATCACCCGCACTGCGATGGCTTATCTGAACCTGGCGGAAGCCTATCTCTGCAAGAAGAACGTTACCAAGGCCGTGGAGGCGCTCAACGCAACCCGCACTATCCATGGCGGACTGCCCGCATCCGAGGCAAGCACCCTGGAAGAAGCATGGAAGGATTACATGCGCGAGCGCAATGTCGAGTTCTGCAGCGAATCCGGCTATACCTACTTCTCTTACCTGAGATGGGGCAAGTATGGCGGATACGCCAACGGCGGAGCTCCGGAAGGAGATATTGTCAAGGCTCTTGAATCGCCGGTGCACAAGATCATGATCAGCCGCGACAGGAGCAAGATCCTTGTAGGACAGGTAACCACCCTGGGTGCTTCGAACCGCAGGTTCACTACCCGCCGATACCTGCTTCCGATCGCGCAGAACTTCTTGAACACCCGCGAAGCCTACGACCTCGACCACGAACAGAACGAGGGTTGGTAGCCAATGATTAAAAAGGAAAGAATATGAAAACAATCAAATACATTTTGTCCATCATAAGCATGGCGCTGCTTTGCAGCTCCTGCCTTGAATCGAACCTCAAGGAACTGGATGTATTCAAGGGCTCGGACATCACTTCGACATTCGTATACTATCGCTACATCGACGAATCCTACACTCACGTGCTGAGCGGCGCCAATGCCGTGAAACAGGTTACCCTGACGGTTTCGAACGCGATAGACAACGAGAATGGCACCTGTGATATCACGGTCACCATCCCCTCGAACTTCCCTGCTTCGGAAAGAGCCAACATAAGCGCCGGACAGCTCGTGGTAGCCGTCTCCATCTCGACGGCCGCCATAATATCGCCCATCGGCGACTCTCCGAAACTGGGAACTCCGGCGGATTGGAGTGTTCCTCATAAGTACATGATAGAAGCGGCCGACAAATCACGAAAAGAATGGACGATTTCGGTCAATCTTGTGCAATAAACCGCTATTTATCTCATTTGTCTAAAAATTATCAGAATCGTCCAAATACGACGATTCTGATAATAATTTGATAATCGTGCAAGGCTATTTAATGTCATAGTACATATTTTTGCATCCAACAAGGACAAACCGCTCCTGGTCCCGCCGGAGATTTGGAGCCGGCAAGCGTGGCAGGAAGAGGGGAAACGAGAAAGTAAGAAATTTGGTTGGAGTGCCAGGGATTTTTGTACTTTTGAGAGAATAAGTACCAGTTCATGATGAAATCATTTTTGGCCTCCGTTTGGTTGTTGTTGTTTATAGAGCTGCTTGGCGCTGTACCCGTTTGGAAACTTTCGCCCGATGGTGGCATATGCCTCGACCCGGGTACAGCGCAACAGCCGCTCAAAGACCACATGGAAATGAGCGGGCAGCAAATGTCTGCCGTCATCCGGTGGAGTATCGATGAAGACGGCCGTTTCCGCGAGGAACGGTCGTTGGTGTTTCCTCTTTTGAGGACCATACCCAACAACACCCACGCCAGCTTCAGGCACCGCGTTTCGACCGACATCCCCTCGCTTCTAAGCATAAATGGCCAGCCCCTCCGGAAAGAGATAGTCCGGCAGGTCAGGATCAACGGATACATACAGGTAGTCAGCAGTTTCACCGACGGAGCGCCGGTGAAGATCACGCGTACTATCTTCCCTTCGGTAGATAAACCCCTGCTGGGAGAAACCTACGAGTTAGTGAATACTTCCGGCGGAACTATCAGCGTGCTTATCCCCGAGTATTCGAACTCCTTCCGTTCCGACCCGGCGAAATCCCTCGACGGGCCGTTCATCGTCCGGGAAGACATCTCCGGCAGCGGATCCTACGAACTCCTGGCCGGGGATACCCTCCGCTTCGGGGCCGTCTTCCAGGCATACAGGGCATCCGGATACGCATTGCAAGCGGATCTGCAGGAAGAATTGCGCGGGCGCATCTCCCTTCTTGGGCAATGGCGCTCGAAACTGGTCCTGGATACTCCCGACGAGGTCATCGACAGGGAATTCGATTTTGCCAAGATCCGCGCCAGCGAAAGCATCTATAAGACCAAGGGAGGGTTCATGCACGGTCCGGGCGGAGAGGCCTACTACGCCGCCATCTGGGCGAACGACCAGGCCGAATACGTAAACCCCTTCTTCCCCTTCCTGGGATACGGGACCGGGAACGAATCCGCTCTCAACTCGTTCCGGCACTTCGCCCGCTTCATGAACGACAGGTGGGAGCCCATCCCAAGTTCCATCATTGCGGAAGGGACCGACATATGGAACGGAGCCGGCGACCGCGGAGACGCCGCGATGATTGCCTATGGCGCAGCGCGTTACGCCCTTGCGAGAGGCAGCAAGGCCGAGGCAGAGGAGCTCTGGCCGCTGATAGAGTGGTGCCTGGAGTACTGCGAAAGGCAGCTGAACGAGGCGGGGGTAGTGCGGTCGGACTGCGACGAGCTGGAAGGGCGTTTCCCTGCGGGAGATGCCAACCTCTGCACCTCCTGCCTCTACTACGACGCCCTGCTCTCCACGGCTATGCTCGCCCGCAGCCTGGGCAGGGACGCATCGGTCGAAGCAGCCTGCAACAGCAAGGCGGACAGGCTGGCCCAGGCCATCGAAGATTATTTCGGGGCGGAGATCCAAGGGTTCCATAGCTACCGTTACTACGATGGCAACACCGTGCTGCGTTCCTGGATATGCATGCCTCTGATAGTGGGCCTTAAGGGCCGTGAGGTAGGCACCATCGCCGCACTCACATCCCCTCTGCTGCTTACGGACGACGGGGTTCTGACCGAGCAGGGCAGCACCACCTTCTGGGACCGTTCCACCCTGTACACCCTCCGCGGAATATACATCGCCGGCGACATCGCAACCGCCGACCGGCTGATGCACGCATACTCCGAGCGCCGCCTGCTCGGGACTCACGTTCCCTACCCCATCGAGGCCTGGCCCGAAGGCAACCAGAGGCATCTTTCGGCAGAAAGCGGCCTATACTGCAGGGCCGTCATCGAAGGGATGTTCGGCCTTCGCCCCACCGGCCTGCATAGCTTCAGCGTCACCCCCAGGCTCGCAAAGGACTGGGACCGCATGTCGCTCAGGCACATCATGGCTTTCGGTGGAGATTTCGATTTGGAAGTATCCCGAGCCAAGAGCGGCATCCAGGTTAAGGTAAAGGATAACCTGAAACACTCGCTCCACAGCTATAAGGCTAAGGAAGGGGAAGCCATCGATATTACCCTGGCCTTCCGTACGGAACCCAAGAAACTGTATCTGAAGGACTTCATGGACGGATCTTCCGACGAGGATGCGATGCCCGCCATCCGGGCCGCGCTCCGCGAATGCGCCTCCAGCAGGGCCTCGGCGCTGGTGCTCCCCTGCGACACCCTGCATATAAAGCCGGGATTGGCCTTCGAGGAATATCAGTTCATAAGCAACCACGACCCTTCGATGAAACGCATCGCTTTCCAACTCAAGAACATGAAGGATTTCTGCATCGAGGGCAACGGGGCGGTGCTAATGTTTTCCGGGCACATTTCCCCTTTCCATCTGGAAAAATGCAGGAATGTCACCGTTCGGGATCTGACCATCGATTTCGACCGTCCCTTCGTGTCGGAAGGGAAGATCGTGGGCGCCGGGAAGGGCTTCTTCGAACTGGAGTTCCCCGAGAATTTCGGGGCCCGGCTGGTGCAGGGACAGCTGCGCTTCCTGACTCCTGATTGGGAGGAATATCCCTATTCTAACCTTCTGGAGTTCGATTCCGCGCGCAGGGAGGTGGCATATCACGCCCACGATTACTGGCTTTCGGCAGATTGCTATCCTGCCGAGCAGACCGGCCCCGGACGCTTCATCATACGGCGGGAGGATTTCGGGGATGCCATCGTGGGGAACACCCTGGTATTCGGGGCGGCCTACAGGCATCATCCAGGTTTCTTCATCGACAACTGCGAGGGGGTGACGCTGACGGACATAAAACTGCACAACTGCTGCGGGATGGGCGTCATCGCCCAGAGTACCAAGGACATTGACCTGCTGCGGGTGAATGTCGAACCTGCGCCCGGAAGCGGCCGCATCATAAGCATCTCCGCCGACGCCACCCACTTCATAAACTGCAAGGGATACATACGGATGAAAGATTGCATCTTCCGCAACCAGAAGGATGATGCTACCAATATCCACGGCTGGTATATGGCCGTGGAGAAGCTCCTTCCGGGCAACGGAGCGCTGCTGCGCTGGCGTAACGGGGCGCAGGTCGGGAGCCGCTTCATCAAGCCCGGGATGGAGATGGAACTTGCGGAAAAATCCACCCTGGAGGCCTGCGGACACGCCAAAGTAAAGAGCGTGAAATACCTCAACAGCGAATATGCGGAGGTGTATTTCTGCGGGGAGCTGCCGGACAGCTTCGCTCCCGGGGACGTGGTGGCGGAAGACGGCGCTTACCCTGATGTGCTGATAAGCGGTTGCTACATAGGCAACAACAGGGCCAGGGGGCTGCTGATCGGCTCGCGCGGGAAGGTGGTCATCGAGAATAACGTCTTCCACACTCCCGGCTCGGCGATACTGTTCGAGGGGGACGGGAGTTTCTGGTACGAACAGTCGGGGGTGAGGGATGTTACTATCCGTAACAACATCTTCGACAATTGTATGTACGGTTCGCCCAGCTGGGGCCGCGCGGTGATTGCCGTAGGCAGCGGTATTCCGGACAAGGAGCACTCCCGCTACCACAAGAACATCCGTGTCGAGGGCAACACCTTCCGCGGTTTCGACCAGAGGATAGTAAACATCTACTGCGTGGATGGCTTCATCTTCCGCGGCAACAAGGTGGAATTCACCACCGACGGCTACCCTGCCTCCGGCACCGAAGACCAGCGCTTTGTGGAAAAGTTTTGCGATAAAAGTATTGTGTTTCAGGACAATTAGCTATATTAGCGAACCTATTGGGGAAACGAAGCCCACAGAAACGAGTGGGCGCACATTCAGCTAAGTATAAACCCTTGGTTTCTGTTATCAACCATTACAATGATATGAAAAGAATCATTTTATTTCTAAGCGTTATTTTTTCCTTTTCGCTGGCAGCATCTGCACAGAAAGTCGGAAGGTTTGAGTTTGAGATTGCTGGCGGAGGAGTATACCCGTTTCATTTTAACAACCATTATGCATACAATGGGTTTCAGACTTTACTTGAAGCCAGGTATAATGTAAACTCAAAAGTAGACCTTGGTCTTGCCTTTGAACGATCTGTGAATTATCATGATGATACTTTCGGTTCCGCTTATTATACCATTCAAGCGTTTGATTTTATGGCATGCGCCGATTACAACTGGCGGAATAAGAAAGAGTATAATGTGTTTGCAGGGACGGAGATTGGTTTTACCCAGTATATGAATGGCGCAAATTATTATGTTGAGGGTGCCGAGAATGGGGCTTCAACTAACTCTTTAGTGCCTTGCATTGCGCCCAGGTTCGGAGTAGAGTTATTTGATAAGCTTCGCGTTACATTCAAAACCGAAATGCCCATCTTCAAAGTCAAGTACTTCTATTCCACCATCACCTTCGGCCTGGTATTCGGCGGCAAAAAGAAGTAGCTCTTGCACACTTTAGTGTTAGTAATTGGGAGGCCTTCAAGAACTACTAGAATCTGGCGGGATAGCCCAACGTTTTGTGAATTATTCTTTATGAAATAGATCGTATTATGAGAAAGACTGTATTGTTACTCAGTTTGTTTTTGACATTCTTTCAATTCATGTCTGCACAGAAAGTCGGAAGGTTTGAGTTTGAACTTGGGGTTGGTGGAGTCTATCCCATCTCAGCCACACGGACGCCTGCGTTCAATGGCATCAACCATTACGGTGAAATCCGCTATAATTTCAATAATAAATTTGATATTGGATTGAACCTGCTCTGTTCCAGTTATTACCGCAATCACACACATGAAAATACAATAGAACGGTTGGTGGATTTGAGCGCCACGGTTTATTGCGACTATAACTGGAGGAAGGAAGATAACTATAACGTATTTGTCGGCATAGGATCCGGTATTATAACTGCAATAAGTGATACAGACTACTATGGAGGCCCTGGTGGTCAGGGCGCAATCGGAAACGACGGAAGAACGATTTGCTTTTCCCCCAGAGTAGGAGTTGAATTATTCGACAGGGTACGTCTTAGCTATAGTCCAATGATTCCCTACGGTGGAGATGAGTACATTTTTTCCACAATCAGTATTGGTCTTGCATTCGGTGGCAAGAGGAAATGAACACCATTTTTATAGAAAAGTTAAAAATTGTAACCGCCTTTTCGGAATAATTACTATTTTTGCCCCAGTGACAATTGTGTCACAGTATTTTTAACCGGTTAAATTCTTAAAGTTTATTGCCTTATGAAGAAGATTTATGTTCTCATTGCAGTAGCAGCCCTCGTACTCAGCGCCGCATCTTGCGGAAACAAGAAAGCTAAGGAAGCAGCCGCAGAACCCGCAGCTCAGGAAGTTGCCGCAGAGCCCACCGCAGCTGAAGAAGTAAAAGATGCAGCTCAGGAAGCCGCTGTTGACGTTGCTAAGGAAGCTATCGCAGCAGGTGCAGAGGCTGTAAAGGACGAAATCAAGAAGTAAGTTATCGAATAACTACTTATTGAATCCTTATCCCTTCCGACTTTAGTTCCGGGAGGGTTTTTTTGTG
>JAFZJI010000051.1 GCA_017552105.1 Bacteroidales bacterium
CAGAGTTCCTTCACGCGGGTGGTGACTTCGGTGAGGCTGACTCCGGATTTGAGGTCTACTACGAGTTTTACGCGGGAGCCGTTGATGAGGGCCTTGACTGCTTTCCTGCTCAGCTGGAATCCTATAGGCCCTTCTATCCCTCCGTCCGTGAAGTCTATGTCGCCGAATTCGCTGTCGGCCACCGTCCCCTCTATCACCAGCTGCACTCCAACGTTCTTCAGATGCACATTCTGGAACTTCTCTCCCAACTCGCTCAACGGCAGTGACCTATCCATATGATGTATCTCATCCGACGGGACACTCATCTCCCTCCGAACCGGTGCCGGCTCCGCCGGCATCCCTCCCATCGCAAGCGATGGGCCCCTCCCTCTAACATTGCCGAGGGTGGCATGCCTCTCGGAGGGAGAAGGTGTCCCGTCGGATTTATATCCTTTTGGGACGAGGGCGGTGAGTGATGGGAAGAGTGGGGAGAGGCTGTGGCCGGTGCCGGTGGCGAAGCGGTAGCCGTCGCCGGTGGAGCCGGTTCCGGGGTAGGAGAGTCCGCCGGTGGCTATGATAAGTCGGCTGCAGCTGAAGGAACGGCCGTCGGCGAGCCCGATCTTGAACCCATCTCCCGAAACCACCGAAGACACCTCCGCCTCAGTCTCTATCTTGACTCCCACGCCATTGCAGGCTCGCACCAGCGCATCTATCACATCGGTAGAATGGTATGAAGCCGGGTAGGCCCTGTCGCCCCTTTCCACCACGGAATCCATCCCCACCGAAGAAAAGAAATCCATCAGTTTCTCCGGGGTAAGGTTGTAGAAGGCGGGCTTGACGAAATTGGCCTTGGAGCGTATGTGTGCGCTGAAGGAATTCCAGTCTTTGACGTTGGTGAAATTGCATCGGCCCTTGCCGGTGATCATTATCTTGCGGCCCGGGCGGGGCATCTTTTCCAACAGCAGCACGGAGGCATCGGAACCTGCTGAAACCAAGGTCGATGCCGCGCCATAGGCGGCCATGAGGCCGGCGGCACCTCCGCCGATTACGATGATATCAGACTTCATAGTACGAAAAAAGGGAAAGCTTAGTACATCGCACCGCTACAACCTCTGACCCTTGCTGCATTCCTGCCCTGGGGGAGTTGGGAGGGAGCTGGTCGTGTACGACTTTCCCGCGGCAAATATAAGAAAACTTTCTTAAATACTGTCAAATATGAGGGGTAGAATGTCGTCGACCTTGTCGAACTTCCATATCTGTCCGTCGCCCACCATGATCACCGACATGGGCTTTCCGCCCTTGAGCTGATACTGTGCCATAACCTGCCTGCAGGCACCGCAGGGAGTGGCCGGAGCCTTTGCAAGACGCCCCATCACTCCGCCCGCTATAGCTATCGAAACCATTGCTTTGTCGGGATAGCTTGCGCCGGCCGAGAACATGGCTGTACGTTCTGCGCAAAGCCCGGAAGGGAATGCGGCATTCTCCTGATTGGCGCCCTTGACTATGACACCGTTCGACAGCCTCACGGCAGCTCCGACATTGAAGTGGGAGTAGGGAGCATAGGAGCCTTTCATAGCATCGATTGCCGCTTCGGCAAGTTCGCGGTCATTGGCATCCAGGTCTTTTAGCGAAGCGTATTCGTGGAACTTGATGTTGATTTCTTTATCGTTCATAATCCTGAGTTACAGTCCCCAAATATACAAATTTTCTGCTAAATTTGCAGTCTATGAAGATTTGCGTAGGCCTTTCAGGGGGCGTTGACTCCAGCGTTGCCGCTCTGTTGCTCAAACAGCAGGGCTATGACGTGTTTGCCATGTTCATGCAGAACTGGCACGATGCCGATGCTACCCTCCACGGCGACTGCGAGTGGGAAGAGGATAAGTATGTGGCGGAAATCGTGGCTCGCAAGATAGGCATACCTTTCTACTTCGTGGATCTCAGCAAGGAATATCGTCAGCGCGTAGTCGACTATATGTTCGACGAGTATTCCAAGGGCCGGACTCCCAATCCCGACGTGCTCTGCAACCGTGAAATCAAGTTCGATGCTTTCCTGCGCGTGGCGCAGAAGATGGGTGCGGACATGGTCGCTACCGGGCATTACTGCCGTAAGGAGGAGACCACGGGCCCCGACGGGAAACCCCTGTACCGCATACTCGAGGGAGTGGATCCCGGCAAGGACCAGAGCTATTTCCTCTGCCAGCTGAGCCAGGAACAGCTCTCCAAGGCCATCTTCCCCATCGGAGGCCTGCTGAAGAGCGAGGTCCGCGCCATTGCGAAGGAGGCTGACCTGCCCTCCGCCGACAAGAAGGATTCCCAGGGAATCTGCTTCGTAGGAAAGGTGGATCTCCCTACCTTCCTCCAGCAGAAACTTAAGTCCGTCGAGGGCGATGTTGTCGAAGTCTATCCTCCTTTCTATCAGCAGGATGCGCTTTATCAGAAGCAGTGCGGCATAGTCCGCGGGATACTCTGCGACGGTTTCAACGGGCCGCTTCCCGTCATCTCCCACTATATTTCGGAAGATAAAGGCACGCCCGTGGAGGATTCGCATCCTTTCGACCCAGCGAAGATCGCGGCCCTAAGCGATGAGGACCTCCTCACGCTCTCCACGCCTCTCAGCTACGGGGATATCCGTTTCGAGACCGAGACCTACCGTTCCGGAAAGAAGCACGTCAAGAAGACCCGCTATAAGGAGAATCCTTTCGGAAAGATAGTCGGCCGCCACGAGGGTGCGCAGTTTTACACCATAGGGCAGCGCAAGGGCCTTAACATAGGCGGTCATAAGGACTCTATCTTCGTGATATCTACCGACATAGAAAAGAATATAATCTACGTAGGCGAAGGCCATACCCATCCCGGGCTTTCCAGGCTATGCCTGAGGGTGTCTCCCGACGAGCTTCATTGGATACGTCCGGATCTGGAGATGGCGGTGGGAGAGGTCCGTAAGTACCGTGTGAGGATACGCTATCGCCAGCCGCTGCAGGATGCTACGCTTCTGCGCCGCGAAGATGGAATGTTTATTTTGTTCGACAGTGCCCAGCGCGGCATTACCCCCGGCCAGTTTGCCGTGTGGTATGCCGTCGATGACGAAATGATAGGAAGCGGAGTAATATGAAAGAATTCGAGATAAGTTGCCCCCTTACGCGTGAACCGCGCTTGAAAGAGATCGAGGCCAAGGCCGGCGGCCTGCAGTGGGTCGCGGTCAAAAGGTCCATCGACGCCCGCAAGGAGCCGGTTTGGCGCTATCGCTACGAGGCCTATGCCCCAGGTGAGTATCAACCTTATCAACTTTCTGAGTATCAGGATGTTTCCAAGGCTGAGCCCGTCGTTGTCGTGGGTGCCGGCCCTGCCGGAATGTTCGCTGCCTTGAAGCTGCTGATGCTTGGCAGGAAGCCGGTGGTGCTGGAGCGTGGAAAGGACGTGCACGCCCGAAAGTTCGATATGGCGAGGCTTTCCCAGAGCGGAGTGGTGAATCCTGAATCCAACTATTGCTATGGCGAGGGCGGCGCAGGTGCTTTCTCCGACGGCAAGCTTTATACTCGTTCTTCGAAGCGCGGCGATATCCGCGAGGTGCTTCAGCAGTTGGTGAACTTCGGTGCATCGAAGGATGTGCTGATAGATGCCCA
>JAFZJI010000052.1 GCA_017552105.1 Bacteroidales bacterium
AGGATACTAAGTGATGCCCACCAAGCTGCCATAGGTTTACTTGTTTAATGTTTTCTGCAAATATATAAATAATTATTGATTTACAACAAAAATTTATCAAATTTTCGAAAATTTTTCTCTCTCACCTATATTTATTATCTTTGTATGATATGAAACAACTCAATGGCAACATGAAGATGGCGGACTTGGTCGAGTCCAACTACCATCTGCTGGCGGTACTCACACGCTTCGGCATCGAAGGAGGTTTCGGAGAGAAAACCGTCCGGGACATATGCGAAAAGAATCATCTGGACACGGACACATTCCTGCTTATCTGCAATGTTTACACACGAAAGGACTATACTCCGAGCGAGGAGATCCTGCGCGACGGCAACATCGACGACATCCTCCGCTACATACACCAGAGCCACGACTACTATATGAGCAATGCCCTCGTGCTGCTGGCATCGACCATAGAGGAACTCATCACCCCCTGTCCCGAGGCGCAGAAACAGGTAATATGGAAGTTCTTCTCCGACTACAAGACCGAACTCGAAAAGCACTTCGAGTATGAAGAGGGAGAGGTTATCCCGTATGTGCAGAGACTCCTCCTTGGCAAGCGCTACCCCGGCTATTCCATCGACCAGTTCGAAGCCAACCACTCCAACATCGAGGAGAGCCTGTCCGACCTCAAGAACCTTATCCTGAAGAGTCTTCCGGACTCCTGCGACGACAGGCTGCGCGTCCGGCTGCTGAACTATATCTTCGCCCTGCACAGCGACCTCGACTCCCACACCGCCATCGAAGACAACATCCTCGTGCCCATGGTAAGGCTGATCGAAGAGCCCGCGAACCGCAGGGCTATCAATGCCGAAAAACAGCAGAACGCCGAAGACAGCCGCGACGAGCTCTCCGACCGCGAAATCGAAATTCTGGTGAGCGTGGCCCAGGGCCTCCTCAACAAGGAAATCGCCGACCGCCACAACATAAGCATCAATACCGTGATCACCCACCGCAAGAATATCACCCACAAAACGGGCATCAAGACCGTGGCGGGCCTTACGGTATACGCAATCCTCAACGGTTACATAGATATCAATTCTGTCAAATAAGATGAGACTGCGCTTTGCCTTCCTGCTGCTCCTGCAAGCATGCACGGCGGCCGTTCCCCGGTCCGACCGTCCGAACTTTGATTATGAACGGGGGCAAGCCCTCTTCGAAGAAATCACCTCCTCCCCCGGGAGCATCCCCGTCTCTTTCACTTACGGCGGGAAGGACTACTCCGGCCTGGAAGATGCCACGCTGCTGAGCAGGCGGGTCCGCGAGAACAGGCAGGGCCGGGAAGCCACCCTTGTGTTCAAGCTGGACGACGCCGTCGAAGCGCGCCTGGAAGCAAGGCTCAACCATGAGTTCGGGGAGGTGGAGTACACTCTCTGGTTCGAGAACACATCTTCCGCCCCCAGTCCGGTCCTGGAAAAGATAAAGTCGGTTTCGGCCGTGTTCGAGGGAGATAGCGCAATGGTCCGGGGATGCCTCGGCGACCATGAAAATTATTTCCGGGACTATATCACCCCTCTCGAAGGGGCCCCCGCCCTTGAATTCATCTCGGGCAGCGGGCGTGCCACCCACGAGTATTTCCCCTACTTCGACCTGGTCCATGGCGACGGAGGAACCCTCACCGCCCTCGGCTGGGCAGGCACATGGAATGCCCGTTTCGAGGCCTGCGGCGACGGCCTGCACTATGATGCGGGCACCTGCAACGGCTTCGAGTCCGTGCTTCTTCCCGGGGAGAAGGTCCGTACCGGATTGGTGGTGATGCTGCCGTACAAGGGGCGGGACCGCGATGCGGCCAGCAATCTCTGGCGCGAATGGTTCCTCAAATACAACACCCCGCGTTACGATGCCAAGGGAACGCCGCTGAAACCCTTCTCCACATCCTTCTTTGCGCCCGACACCGGCCTTCCTAATTCGGACGGATCCATCTCGGAGAGATATTTCACCTGGCGGAGGACCTTGGACGTGCTGATTGCCCAAAAGATGCTGACCGACTTCCGCTGGTTCGATGCGGGCTGGTATTTCTCGCCCAAGGGAGAGACCTGCCCCAAATACTGGTACGAGACCATAGGCTCCTGGCAGCTCGACACCGTCAAATGGCCCGGGCACAGCTTCCGCGAGTCGAACGAAGCCTGCCACAAGGCGGGGATGAAGGTCCTGCTCTGGTTCGAAAAAGAGAGCGTGACGGACGTGGAGAGCCTGGCGGCCTACCACGGATATGACCCTTCCTGGGCAGCCCACATACGGAAATCCCGCTATCTCAGCAATCTCGGCGACCCCGCCTGCAGGGATTGGATCTTCGGAAAGATTACCCGGATAATGAAGGATAATGCGGTGGATATGTACCGCGAGGATAACAATGTGGACCCCATCGGTGCTTGGAAGCAGTTCGATGCCCGCGAAGAGGAGACCTGCAATCTCCCCCGCAAAGGAATCACCGAGAATAAATTCATCCAAGGTCATTACGAACTCTGGGACAGGATCATAGACTTCTGCGCCCGCAACGGGAAGTGTACTTTCATCGACAACTGCGCGAGCGGGGGCGGGCGCCTGGATATAGAGTCGATGCGTCGGAGCGTGCCGTTGATGCGCAGCGATGCCGACCGTACAACCACTGCGCTGAGGCTGTCGATGACCACATCTTTCTGCCGTTGGATCCCCTTCCACGGGGCCAACACAAAGGAAGCGGAGGAACAGCTTTCCTTTACTATGGGGAAGGGCAGTTCGAAGTATGTCACCCGTGCTTCCTGGCTACCCATCTACAATATCTGCGAGGTTTTTACCCATAATCCGGAGTTGGATTACGATCTGCTCCGCGCCACCTTCGGGGAGTGGAAGCGGTACAGGCATCTGCTGACGGCGGACATGCACTTCTTCACCCCCTGGCATGAAAGGGACGACCGTAGCGGATGGACGGCTTTCGCCTATCACGACAGGAAGACGGACGAGGCGGTGATCGCGGCCTTCCGCCAGGAAGATTGCCCGGACAGCACGCTTACGGTCCGTCCGGACTTCCTGACAGCGGATGCCTCCTATATCCTCACCAACGAAGATTCCGCCGAGACACTTGCCCTCACCGGCGCGGAACTCCGCACCCGTGGCCTGCAATTATTCCTCCCCGAAGCAAAATCCAGCGTTATTTGGCACATCCTCCCTGCGGAATAGAGAATTCGCAGCCGCAGAAGGTCTGGTTGTAGAAGTTCTGTTCTTTTATGATTTCGCCGCGGCGGGGCTGGAGCCCGCCTTTACGCCAGTTGCGCCCCCACCAGCGGACGCCCTCTACCTGCGAACAAGCCCAGGAGCCGGCTTCATCTACCTGTTCCAGGCTCTTCCATCTGGAAGATGCCAGGCTGGTCGTGAGAGTCCCGAAGGCGTTGCCCTCAGCATAGCGGGCAGCCCTCAGCAAACGGAACCGGAAGCATTCCAGGCAGCGGGAGCCCCTCTCAGGGGCATCTTCCCGGCCTGTCGCCACCTCTGAAATCCAGCAGGCGTGGTCGTAATCGTCGTCCAGTACCTTTATGCCGAAGAGCCCGGCATAGCGCAGGATCTCGGCCCGGCGCTTTTCGTATTCCTGCCTATCGCAGATGTTGGAATTGCTCCAGAAGATGGCCATCTCTTCCGCGGGGTTGCGGCCTTCCGCCCGGTACGCCTCCGCCAGGGCCTCGACTATGGCCCCGGAGCACGGTGCGCAGCAGGAGTGCAGGAGCAGGCGCCCCTGCGGTAATTCTTCCGGATTCAGCAACATTCCCATGTCGCAAAGGTAGAGAATTATTACTAAATTTGCAGTTCAATCAAACGAATATGAAGAAAACTGTTTTGGTATCCGGAGGAGCCGGATTCATCGGAAGCCACGTGACCGTGGAGCTCGTACAGGCAGGGTACGATGTCCTGATTGCCGACAATTTCAGCAATTGCGACGAAACCAACTACAAGGGTGTCTGCGAAATCCTGGGCAAGAAGCTGCCCCTCGTAAAAATGGATTTCTGCGATGCAGCCGCAGCAGACAAGATTTTCAAGGAGAACAAGATTGACGCAGTCATCCACTTCGCAGCCTTCAAGGCCGTGGGCGAATCGGTAGCAAAGCCGCTGATGTACTACAAGAACAACTTGGAATCTTTCATGAACGTGCTTGAGGCAGCCCAGGCACACGGATGCAGCAATGTGCTGTTCTCTTCTTCCGCTACCGTTTACGGTGAGCCCGAGGTGGTGCCCGTTACCGAGCAGTCCCCCCGCCAGCCCGCCACATCCCCCTACGGAAATACCAAACAGATGTGCGAGGATATCCTCCAGGATAGCGTAAAAGCCTCCCAGGGTGCGCTCAAAGGCATACTCCTGCGCTACTTCAACCCTATCGGAGCGCATCCCTCCGCCCTTATCGGCGAACTCCCCCGCGGCGTTCCCAACAACCTCGTTCCCTTCATCACCCAGACTGCCATCGGCAAAAGAGAGTGCCTCAGCATCTTCGGCAATGATTATCCTACGGAAGATGGCACCTGCAAGAGGGATTACATCGATATCGTGGACCTGGCCAAGGCCCATGTGTGCGCCGTCAGCCGTATGATCGACGGCAAGATGAAGCAGGGTTGCGAGATCTTCAACATCGGCACCGGCAGGCCCGTCAGCGTGCTGGAGCTTGTGAATGCTTTCGAAAAGGTGAACGGCCTCAAGCTCAATTGGAAGTTCGCTCCGCGCCGTGCGGGAGATGTGACCGCCATCTGGGCGGATCCTACCTTGGCGAACAACGAGCTTGGCTGGAAGGCCGACCGCAGCGTCGAGGAGACTCTCGCGTCCGCATGGGCCTGGGAGAAGCGCCTGGCCGGGAAATGACAATAGGCCTGATATCCGACACCCACGGCGTTTTCGGCCGTGAATTCCGCGAGTTCCTGGAGCCCGTCGACGAGCTTTGGCACGCCGGCGACTGGGGCGGCGACGATGCCTTCCTGCAGGAGTTCAAGGATTTCAAACCCATAGTCGGGGTTTATGGGAACTGCGACGGATATCCCGCCCGATACGATTACCCCGAATTCCAAAGTTTCGAACGCGAAGGACTCAAGGTCCTCATGACACATATAGGAGGATATCCGGGCCACTACAATCCTGTCGCCCGCAGGGTGATAATGGAAGAGAGGCCCGGACTCTTCGTATGCGGGCATTCGCACATACTCAAAGTCCAATGGGACGAGCAGTTCAACATGCTC
>JAFZJI010000053.1 GCA_017552105.1 Bacteroidales bacterium
CATTACCCCTCTTGTCAAGATAGAAAACGATTACTGGTGGGTGTCCTATGACGAAGGCGCCACTTGGACCCGGCTCGAGAAGGCTTCTTCCGGCAGCTCCGGCAGCGGAGACTCATTGTTCCGCAGCGTGAGCGTGGTGGACGGCAACCTCGTGCTCGTGCTCAACAACGGCACCAAACTCACCATCCCCATCACCAGCATCGAAAAGCCCACGGCCTTCGACGAGAGCCAGATAGTGTTCTCTGTGGCGGCCCTGAGCGACGTGCACATAGGCAACGGATATAATTCCGAGGCGAAGTTCACTTCCGCTCTCAACCAGCTCAAGAACCGCGCTGCCGAGAAGGATTCCGACGGCCTCGACGCAGTAATGATTGCGGGAGATATCATCAATACCACCAATACCGGGCAGATTTCCACGCTCAAGCAGCTCTACGAGGCCGTATTCGACCCCGTGAAGGTGCCGCTCATCTACACCGTGGGCAACCACGACATGAACCCCGGCTGCAACTGGAGCACCAATACCGTTACGCAGAACGCCGTCTTCCACGACATTCTGGGCGACAATTACTTCCTTACCGACCAGGACCAGACCATGCGCAAGAACTTCGAGTGCCGGCACTGCGTGGTAGGGAATTACCACATCATCGGCATCACCCCGAACAACGCCAATCCCGTGCTCTACGATGCCAATTCCACCTTATGGCTTGACAATGTGCTGGAGCAGATAACCACGGCCGAGCCCGAAAAATATGTGCTGCTCATAACCCACCCTATGATCTACAACACGGTCTATGGCAGTACGCTCGGTACCTACTGGTACACCAGCACCCTGACCGACATCCTTAACAAATATCCCCAGGTTGTCACCTTCAGCGGGCATCTCCACTTCCCTCTGAACGACCCCCGCAGCGTATGGCAGGGCAACTTCACCTCCATGGGTTGCGCTTCCTGCAGCTACATGGCTTTCGAAGGAGGCAACTACGAGAACAAGAGCAGCAACACCGTGCTGAACGACGCCGGGGATTATTCCCAGGGCCTTCTGGTGCAGTTCGATGCCAACGGCTTCATGCGCGCCACCAGGATGGACTTCTTCCATTCTACCGTCATAGGCAAGGCCTGGGAGATGGCTCCGCCCGCATCTGACAGATCCCATCTGGACACCTACAACCATACCGCCCTCAGGGCTGCCAATGCCGCCCCGACGCTCTCCACCCTCGAAGTGGAATGCGGCGATGTGAACAATGGAGTGGCTCCCGTTACCGCCAGATGGGCGGCCGGAACCGACGACGAGTTCGTGCACCACTACGGCTACACCCTCCGTAAGGGTGGTTCCATCCTGGTTTCCAAACTCATAATGTCCGACTTCTACCGTTGCCCCCAGACATCCATGATGAAGAGCGAGTACGTCTTCTCCCTCGGCAATCTGGAAGAAGGGGATTACAGCCTTGAAATCAAGGCCTACGACTCCTGGGATGCGCAATCCGACCCTCTCGTGAAGGACTTCTCGGTGGGAGGCGATTACGAGACCGTCATGACTACCGATGCCGCCGGCTCGATGTCATTCTCCGCAGGCAGCGGCAGTATAACCGGCAGCTGGCTCCGCTACAATTCCGGAGAGCTCTCCTGGGATGCCAATACTACCGGAAAGCCCCGCAGCGAAGTGCTTTCGTTGCCTAATAACAGCAAGGTGAAAGTAATCCAGGTAGAACCCAAGGACTTTAAGGGAACCTGGAGTTTCCGCAGCCAGCGCTTCAGCAACAACAGCTCCGTTGCTTCCGCTTCGGCCGACCTTACATACGACATTACCATCGGCGATGCCAAGTACGGCGAGACCCTTCAGGACGTCGGCGGAAAGAGCATCACCAACAATCTCGGCTTCAACGGCCTCTACAAGGATGCCGTGGCGGATGTTGCGCTGAGCATCGACTATTCCCTCCGCCTGGTCAAATTCGGCCTCTTCCTCGACGGACGCAGGGCCCAGGCCGTTTCGAACGGCAATTCCACCTATCCTTACGTGTGCTTCCTGCCCGAACTCGGAGGCTCTTCTTCGGCTGTGGAAGCCCCCTACACCTTCGTTCCCGTACCCCTGGGTACCGACAACAACTACACCTGGCTCTGGTTCAGCGTCAGTTCCGACTTCGATGTCCTGAACTACGACTATCCTTTCCAGCGCCTTAACACCACCAACCCTCACACGACTTCTCCTTACATCATCGGCATCACCTGCGCGGTCTGCAAGAATGCAAGCCCCGCCGCCAGTGACTTCAAGGAGCAGTACGATGTAATCTATCAGGCCAATCCCAACAAGGCCATGACCAACGGAGGTTTCACCCTGACTCGCAAATAACCTATGATAAGCACACTATTGATATCCGCATTGATGACGCTGAACACCCTTTCGGCGGCACCTGCAAACATTGACGAAGGCATCAAGGGCTACGTGCCCGCCGCCGAAACCGCGGCTGCCAAGGAACAGTTCCGCGACGACAAGTTCGGAGTGTTCATCCACTGGGGAATCTACTCCATGCTCGCCCGTGGCGAATGGGTGATGAACGTCGAGAAGATCCCCTACAAGGAGTACTCCAAGCTGGCCGGAGGCTTCTATCCCTCGAAATTCGACGCCGCCCGCTGGGTCTCCCAGATCAAGGCCTCGGGCGCCAAGTATATCACCATCACCTCCCGCCACCACGACGGATTCTCGATGTTCGCCACGAAGGCATCTCCCTACAATATCGTGGAGGATACTCCTTTCGGCCGCGATGTGCTGAAGGAGATTGCCGATGCCTGCCATAAGGAGGGCCTGACCCTGAATTTCTACTACTCCCTGCTGGACTGGGGCCGTGACGATTATCCCCGCGATCCCGCCATTGCCCATACCGATAAGGAGAGGGAGCTCTATGCCAAGTACCTGGACTTCATGTGCGAGCAGATTACCGAGCTGCTGACGAACTACGGCCCCATCGGCTGCATCTGGTTCGACGGCGACTGGGCCAAGATCCGCAAACCTGCCCCCGGCGAGGAGATGGTCATCGATTTCGACTGGGGATACGAGCGTATCTACCGCCTCATCCATTCCCTCCAGCCTTCTTGCCTGGTGGCGAACAACCACCACCGCGTGCCCATAGCAGGGGAGGATATCCAGGTCTTCGAGCGCGATATTCCCGGTGAGAATACCGCGGGATACGGCCGTACCTCCCACGTTAGCACCGAGCTGGCCCTGGAGACCTGCAAGACCATGAACAAGGCATGGGGATACGACATAAAGGACGAGAACTGGAAGTCCGTTCCCGAACTCATCCGCATCCTGCTCGCCACCTCCGGCCGCAACGCCAACCTTCTGCTTAACGTAGGCCCCCAGCCGGACGGATGCATCCCC
>JAFZJI010000008.1 GCA_017552105.1 Bacteroidales bacterium
CACTTCCCTTACGGTGAGCGGACAGCTCGAGGGAGAGCTCGGCGCAACCGCCCTCGGAGAGATCTATACCTTCGGCCCGACTTTCCGTGCCGAGAATTCCAATACGCCCCGTCACCTTGCAGAGTTCTGGATGATCGAGCCGGAAATGGCCTTCTACGACATCCGCGACAACATGGCGCTCGCCGAGGACTTCATCAAGAGCCTCGTGCGCTATGCCCTCGACAACTGCTACGACGACCTCAAGTTCCTCAACGACCGCTATGATTCCGAGCTTATCAGCCGCCTCCAGGGGGTCGTGGACACCGAGTTCAAGGTGCTCACCTATACCGAGGGTATCGAGATCCTCGAGAAAGCCGTCGCCGAAGGGCACAAGTTCGAGTATCCCGTAAGCTGGGGCGTGGACCTGCAGAGCGAGCACGAGAGGTATCTCGTGGAGAGCCATTTTGGCAGGCCCGTCATTCTTACCGACTATCCGAAGGACATCAAGGCCTTCTATATGAAACAGAACGAAGATGGCCGCACGGTGCGCGCTATGGACGTCCTCTTCCCCAAGATCGGAGAGATCATCGGCGGTAGCGAGCGCGAAGCAAGCTTCGAGAAGCTCAACGCCCGCATCGACGAACTGGGAATGAGCCACCGCACGCTTGAGTGGTATCTGGACACCCGCCGCTTCGGCAGCTGCCCTCACAGCGGATTCGGACTCGGATTCGAGAGGCTGCTTCTCTTCGTCACGGGCATGCAGAACATCCGCGACGTCATCCCCTTCCCCAGAACTCCTAAAAACGCAGAATTCTAATGTTGGTAATTGGTATCGCCGGCGGCTCCGGCTCAGGAAAGACCACTGTCGTGAAAGCCATCAAGGAGAGGCTGAAGGAGGAGGTTGTAGTCATCCCCCAGGATGCATACTACAAGGACTCCAGCAACCTCACCGACGAGCAGAAACGCAATCAGAACTTCGACCATCCCGACGCCATCGACTGGGACCTGCTTTGCAAGCAGCTCAGCGAACTCAAGGAGGGTAAGACCATCCAGCAGCCGGTGTACTCCTACATCAGCTGCAGCCGTTCCAAGACTGAGACCGTGAAGATAGAGCCCGCCGACGTTATCATCATCGAAGGCATACTCATATTCACCTGCAAGAAGCTCCGCGACCAGATGGACATCAAGCTCTTCGTGGATGCCGATGACGACGACCGTCTGATGAGGGTCATGGCACGCGACATCCGCGAGCGCGGCAAAAACGTGGAGTGGGTCATAGAGCGCTACAGCAAGACCGTGAAGCCCATGTACTTGCAGTTCATAGAGCCCAGCAAGCGTTACGCCGACATCATCATACCTCAGGGTGGGCACAACAAGGTGGCCATCAACATGATCCTCAACACTGTCGAGAAAGCGCTCCGCAGGGATAAGAAAAACGCCTGATAATGCGGATCTCCAAGGATGACCGGGTAGGACTCTACATCACCGTGATTGTGCACCTTGTGGTGCTGATCGTGTTGATGGGAATCCAGCTTGGTGCAACTTTGAAGAAGGAATCCACCTTCGTCCTGGACTTTACCAAAGCCGAACAGATAGAGAAGCTCAAGAAAGAGCTCGACCTCAAGCAGGCCATCAACGAGCGTCTGAACGAGATGCTCGCGGGTGGTTACGAGCCTGTGCGGAATATCGCCGTGGACCGTTCGTCCCTGAAGGATGACCGCCACTCAGCGGAGGATGCCGAGCAGCTCTACAAAGATGTGGAGAAGCTCCGCAAGGATCTGCAAAGCGCTCCGGAAATCCCCGAGGAGAATGAAATAGTGGCAGAGCCCGTAAAATCGAAGGAAACCAAGCGCGAAGAAGTGCGCTACAGCGGCCCTTCGGTGCTTTCCTGGGAGCTCGAAGGCCGCAAGGCCAGCCGTCTTCCCATCCCCGCCTACCGTTGCATGGGTGCCGGAGAGGTCCGTGTGAACATCTCCGTAGACAAACAAGGCAATGTTACCGGGGCTAAAGTGGACGACGGTGCCTCATCTTCCGACGGATGCCTGCGATCTTTTGCCGTCCGCGCCGCCCGCATGTCGAAGTTTTCGATGAGCAGCACCGCCCCCGACCGTCAGCAAGGATACATCATCTACCAATTCGTAGCACAATAATAGCACTAAACCCATATGAAAAAGTTATCCCATCTGGCCCTTACGGCCGTTTTGATCCTTCCTTTGCTTTCCGGTTGCCTTGCCGGCAAGTACATGTGCAACTACGCCCTGCTTCCCAAACCGCACGGCGTCGATGATATCGAACGTACCCGTCATAAAGCCGATTCCCTGCTTCCCGGCAGCACAGCCTGGTACGACAACCTCCAGGCCTCCGGAGCCCTGAAAGACACGGCTATCGTAGGGTACAACGGATACAAGATACGCGCCGCATACGTAAGCGCGGCCGATCCTGCTAAGGCCCAGGGAACGGCCATAGTGGTTCACGGCTACACCGACAACCGTTTCGTCTTCCTGTATCTCGTGCGTATGTACAGAGACGAATTCAATTATAACGTACTCTTCCCCGATCTGCAGTATCACGGTTATTCCGAGGGCCCTGCCGCCCAGATGGGATGGCTCGACCGCTACGACGTAGAAAAGTGGGCCGAAGTTGCCCACGGCATATGGGGAGATGATTTCATGGTGGTCCATGGTGTTTCCATGGGTGCTGCCACGACAATGATGATGAGCGGCGACGAACTGCCTCAGTATGTCCGCGCTTTCGTGGAAGATTGCGGCTACAGTTCGGTCTGGGACCAGTTCAAGTCGAACCTGAAGCAGAGTTTCCATCTGCCTCCCTTCCCTATCCTGAACTCCGCATCGATAGTCTGCAAGAGCCGTTATGGCTGGGGTTTCAAGGAAGCATCTTCCGTGAACCAGCTTGCAAAGTGCGAGCGTCCTATGCTCTTCATCCACGGAGATGCCGACGATTTCGTACCCTTCTCGCATCTGCAGAAGAATTACGATGCCAAAGTAAAGGGATACAAGGAGATGTGGGTTGCCGAGGGTGCCGTGCATGCTAATTCCTTCGCCAAGCATCCGGAGGAGTATAAGGAGCATGTCCGTGCTTTCCTTTCCAAAGCAAAGGCCCTGTAGCGATTTGGGATTGCAAATAAATTGCTATATTTGCAGTCCCTTTCACCTGGTGAGATGTCCGAGTGGTTGAAGGAGCCTGCCTCGAAAACAGGTGTACGGCAACGTACCGGGGGTTCGAATCCCTCTCTCACCGCGCTAGCAAAGCAATCTTCGGCGCCGCAGTAATGCGGCGCTTTTGCGTTGATGCAGAACTGCTGAAAGCTCGCTTTCGGGCAGCTCTGCATCAACGCAAAAAGAGACGAAGTCCCGACATAGATTGCTTTGCCCGCGGTGTTCGAGGGAAAAGGCCGCACGCAGTGCGGGCTAATCCCTCCGCGGTTCGCACCGATGTGCTCATTCTACAATCCCGGCGAGAGGGCTCCACCCACATTCATAATAAATAGTTATATTTACGAAAATTATGATAATGAGAAAGCATTGGTTGGACAATCTCCGCTGGATAACGGTACTGCTCGTACTGTTCTACCACGTCATCTATTTCTATAATAACAAGGGAGTATTCGGAGGCATAGGCGGATTCGGGCCCTATCCCGAATGGCACCAGTATCAGGATGTGGTCATGTACATCCTGTACCCGTGGTTCATGCCACTTCTGTTCCTTCTGGCAGGCATCAGCGCGCGTTACGCGCTGGAGAAACACTCCGGCAAAGAATGGTTCCGGGCACGCACGCGCAAGCTGCTTGTCCCCGGCACTATAGGTCTTTTCGTCTTCCACTGGATGGTGGGATATTTCAATACGGCCGTCGCTGCCAAGACCGGCACCTTCGACGGCATGCCGGGCGTGGCCAAATATATAATGATGGCCATCAGCGGCACCGGCCCGCTCTGGTTCATTCAGGACCTTTGGCTCTTCTCGCTGCTGCTCCTGATAATACGCCCTCTGGACAGGAAGAACCGCTTCCATGACTGGTGCGGCAGGCTGTTCGGCGGCAAGGCAGGCATTGCCTGGGCAATACTGCTCGGCATCCTTTTCTATGCGGCCGGACAACTGGTCATCCATAACCCCCGGCCCGAAAGTGCGGACGGGCTCTATAATCTCTACAAGCCGCTCTTCTACTTCGTGCCGTTCCTGATGGGTTACTTCATTTTTGCGAACGACAGCGTACAGGAGGTCCTTGGCCGAGCGTGGGCGCCGCTTGCCGGCTGTGCCGTGGCAGTGGGCGGGGTGTTGATAGCGACCACCTTCGGGCAGAACAATACCTCCCCGGAGTATATGAGCAGCCCCCTGAACTGCCTCTACGGCTGGCTGGCGTGCCTTGCAATGATGGGTTGGTTCAAGGCCAAGTTCGACTGCACCGGCAAGTTCGCAGGCTACATGACCCGTTCCAGTTTCGGGTTCTATATACTTCATTATCTGGTGATAGCCAGCCTGGGCTATATGATGAAGATGTACACCCAGCTGCCTCCTGCAGCGATGTATGCCATACTCACCACCGCAGTATTCACGCTAACCCCGCTCTTGAACGAGATTACCGGACGTATCCCCTTCGTCCGCTGGGCGGTGCTAGGAAAAACAAAGAAACATTAGTGTCTATATGAAGAGAATCATTATCTCCCTCCTTGCGTTGACAGCCATGCTGCCGGTGCAGACCTCGCAGGCCCAGGACCTGCCCCGATTCAAAAAAGTAGTACGCCAGCTCAGCAGCGCCAATTATCAAGGGCGCGGATACGCCCGCGACGGTGTGCGCAAGGCCGGCAAATACATCTATCGCCAGTTCGAAAAATCCGGCGCAGACGAGGTCAGCTTCCAGGGATTCACTCTGGACATAAACACCTTCTGCGGCGATATGGCGATCAGTGTCGACGGCAGGAAACTCACCCCGGGAATGGATTTCTCGATGAGGGAGTTCTCCCCCGGCGTGCACGGGGAATTCCCATTGTATCATGTAGATACCCTCAACTTCGACGCAGAGCGCATCTACGCCGACCTGCAGAAGCCAGAGAACAAGAACTGCATGGTGGTCTGCGACTTCCTTTTCACCTACAGGCACAGTAAAGTATTCTCACGCATACTGAAGGGAGGAGAGCTGCCCAACACGGGCGTGGTGTACACCTGGGCAGGGCCTCTCAAGTTCTACAAGGCATACGGCGAGAAGGTCGTGGACAAACCTATAATCTGGATAGTCCCCGAGGCCATGGAAGGCGCAAAGACCATCAAGGTGGCGGTAGATAACAAGTTCCTGGCGGGCTACGAGACCGAGAACGTGATAGCCAAGGTGAACGGACGCAGGCACGACAGCTGCTATGTATTCACGGCCCATTACGACCATCTGGGCAACCTGGGCCCCAAGGTGTTTTACCCCGGAGCCAACGACAATGCTTCAGGAACGGCGACCATCATCACCCTGGCGGACTACTATGCCCTTCACCAGCCCGAATTCGACATGTACTTCGTGGCTTTCTCGGGAGAAGATGCCAATCTGCGCGGTTCCACCTTCTTCGTAAACAACCCCGTGGTACCCCTGGAGCAGATCCGTTTCCTCTTCAACATCGACATGATTGGCGACGACAATCCCGCCATATACTGCGAGCTGAGCGAGAAGGGTATGGCAAAGTTCGAGGTGTTCGAGCAGATCAATAAAGAGAAAGGCTACTTCACCGCGCTGGACCGTGGGGCGCTGGCCGCGAACAGCGACCACTATCCCTTCGCTGTCAAGGGCGTTCCCTGCGTCTTCTTCATGAACGAGCACGGCTCCGCCTTCCAATACTACCACACACCAAACGATAACTATCGGACCATGAAGTCCGATAGTTACGAGCCGGTATTCAAACTGATTTGTGATTTCATCGGGCGGGATAGCCGGTAAGGCTATCTCAGCTCGTTCCCACGGTGGTCGTAAAAGCGATAATAGTTACCTCTGCGCACCTGGAATATACCATCGTTGCGTAGCTGGATATCGTCGCCCCAGATATTGAAGATCCTGTCTCCCCTCTCGTCCGCCACATAGAAGCGGCCGCTCTTATGGTATTTGTAGTAACCGTTCCAGAGGAGTTCCACCATGCTCTGCGACCATATGCTGAGCCTGTCGCCATCTTCCTCGAAGACCCTCCAGACATCGCCGACGAGCACCGTATAGCATCCGTTCCAAAGGCTGACTATGCGGCTGCCATGGATGGAAGTCCAGTCGCCATCTCTCTCGTAGATACGCCAATCGGCCCCTCTGCGAACCTTGTAGTAACCATTAGGCAGGAGAATGATTTCGTCGCCATAGACAACGCGGTCACCGTCTCTTTCATATACATAGACCTTTCCGCCCTTGAGCCTGACGTGACAGCCGTTCCAAAGACGCTGCCAATCGCTGGCGCAAACTACTTCCGGCCTCAGGTTATGGCCGTAACCAGGCCCATGGTGAACGGGTCCCTGGTGGATGGGGGCCTGGCGGGAAGGTCCGGCATGAGGCGCCTGACGGTGAGGTGCCTGACGATGAGGCACCTGCTGGCGCTGATGGCCGTAGGATCCGTAATGCTGCGCCGAAGCGCCGAGCGTAAATAGACTCAATGCTATAAGTAGGAAAAACTTTTTCATAATATTATCGTTTTTCCTGCTTATAGAGCAATTACCTTGCCATTAATAGTATTCTATCTCGCGGTTGACCTCGCCGATAAAGTGCTGGCCGTGCTGGAATGCGGGTTCGGTGGACTCTTCGCGCTGTATCCAGTTGCCGTGGGCATCGTAGAAATATTTGATGTAGTAATCGTTATACTCCTGGTCGGCAGAGAAGTAAGCACGCTGGAAGCGGGTGCCGTCCCCGTTGCTGTTGTAGAAGTATCTAGCCCAGAACTGGGCGACCATTCCCTGGGCTTTGGGCTCGTCCATGGTTGCGGGGAGGAGCAGCCTGGGATGGCTGAGGAAAGTCCAGGTCCTAGCCCCTCCGTCGACGCTAAGTTCCGCAGGATTACCCTTGTCATCGTACTTCACCGCAACCTCGCTCTCGGCGCAGGAGACGGGCAGACCGTTCTCGTAGGCTATATGATACACGGAGACATCAGGGGCGCTGCCATCCTCGTTACGGCAATATGTATCCGTAATGACCAGGCTGCCATCAGGCTGGAAAGCGAAAACGAGATCCTCTCGTTCGTAGTAGAAAGGAGAGTTGTCCAAATAATGTATGGCCGAGAGGCCCTTCCATATGGACAAAGGGAAGTTCTTCCCGCTCACCCAGCCCTCCTGGAATTCTATCCAGTTGTATGCGTCGGTAGCGACCAGCTTGCCGGTATTGCCATATTCGTAGGTAAAGGTACGGCCACCTTCGGCGTCGCTGCCGTAGCTCTGCTCGGATTTCACGCGACGGCCCTGCGCATCGTAGCTGTGTACCCATCTGACCTCCATAGAATTGTCGGTTGTGTTGTAGTACTCTTCCTTTACCAGATGACCGGCTTCGTCGTAATAATACTTGTCGTATGTAGTATAAGTGCTGACGTACCAACTCTTCACCGGGCCGCGAAGGCCGGCCTTCTCCCTGTCGGTACGCTCGTAATAGGGTTTCGTGAACCACGACTCGGCAGGCATGGCCCCGGCATACATGCACTGGGTAACCTTTAATTTCTTGGTCTTAGTTCCGGCACTGATCACCAGTTCGGCTTCCCGGGCGCTTGCCTTATCGTTGGCAGAGATGGCCACGGACACCTCGGCGTAGCCACTGCCTTCGGCGGGCTCGGGTTTGCACCAGTCCTGGGAGGCAGTCACCTTCCAAGTGGCATCGGATTCGCCGAGAGTCACGGAAAAGCGAATCATTACGGTATCGATGTCGCTCGCTACCTTGTATTCAGGTAGTACATCTATAAGACGGATGTTGGTCTTGTCCTTGGAGTCACCTCCGTTATCGGGTCCGTCAGTATTGACCGGATCGCAGGATACGGCGAAAAAAACGGAAGGAACGACTGCGAGTAATAAGAGAAGCTTTTTCATAAATCACTTATACTTGGTTAACCCGCCAAATATAAGCAATTTAGCCAACAATAGCAACCTCGAAAACATTGTCCACCGCTAGGTAGATATGATAGAAGGCTTCGTCCCCCAGTTTGGAGTAGCGGCCTACCAGCGCCCTTACGGAAGTCATCATGTAACTCTTCTCGGACGCCCATTCCGAAGCGGAAGAGGGTCTGAGGCCATCCTTGGAAGCAGCAAAACGGAGGAAAGCGCTTTCCAGGCCGGCGGAATCC
>JAFZJI010000054.1 GCA_017552105.1 Bacteroidales bacterium
GAGCCCCTTCTGTGGCAGCAGGCCAAGAACGCAGGCGTGCTCATAGTCAGCCAGATGTCGCTGGCCATAGTGCTCAACATGATATTGGTGGCCTGGAGGCAGTTCGACCAGCAGCGCAACATACAGGAGGTTTACAAGACCGCCTCCGAGCTTATGAGCGTGCTCGAGAACTGGATGGGCGAATATGTGAAGATGGGCGACAAGATCAAGGCCGTAAGCGACAGTTACGGCGAAACCACCCGCCTTCTCAAGGAGTCCAACCAGAGCGTCATCAAGAAGATTTCCAAGCTCGAGAAACTTGGCGCCACCCGCAAACGTTCCAACGCCAGCCTCAAGACCGGAGGCCGACTGATAGGTGGCAAACAATCCATCATCCCCGGCCAGCTCTCCGACGGATTGGACGAAGAAGAAAACAACTAAGTTCTTATATGAAAAAGATTCTCATTATCGCAACGGCACTGCTCTCCATCAGCGCCTTTGCGCAGAAGGGCGGCCTGGACGAGGCCACTCTGAGCGAAATCCGCAAAGGATATGAAGGCACTTCCGCCGACAAAGCATTGCGCAATGCAATGAACGCCGCACCTCTGGCGGTGCTCGCCCATAACTTTGAAAGGGCTGCTATGATTGACACCCACTTCTCCGACGAGATCAAAACCAAGGGGCGCACCGACCAGAAATCCTCCGGGCGCTGTTGGCTCTTCACCGGCCTCAACATACTCAGGGAATCCACGATCGAGCGTTTCAATCTAGGCGCCTTCAAATTCAGTCAGAATTACTGCTTCTTCTACGACCAGCTGGAGAAGGCCAACCTCTTCCTCCAGGCCGTTATTGATACCCGCGACAAATCCTTCGACGACCGCACGGTGGACTGGCTCTTCGCGCATCCCATCAGCGACGGCGGCACCTTCACCGGCGTTGCCGACATAATCAGCAAGTATGGCGTGGTGCCGGCCGAGATCTTCCCTGAATCCCTCAGCGCCACCAGCACCTCCGCATACCGCGGGCAGCTCGCCACCCTGCTTCGCCAGGACGGCCTGGCGCTGCGCGACGCTCCCAAGAAGGCGGACCTTCAGAAGATGAAAGTGGAGATGCTGAAAGAGATTTACCGTGTCCTCGCCCTCACCCTGGGAGAGCCTCCCACCGAGTTCGAATGGACCTGCCGCGATGCCAAGGGCAAGGTCATCAGCACCAAGACCTATACGCCCCTCAGTTTCTACGAGGAGTTCGTGGGATTCGACCTGCAGAACAACTACATTATGCTGATGAACGACCCTGCACGCGAATACGGCAAGGTGTACGAGATAGAATACGACCGTCACAGTTACGACGGTCACAACTGGTTGTACGTAAACCTTCCTCTGGACGACATCAAGAAGATGGCGATAGCCTCCATCAAGGGCGGGGATCCTATGTATTTCTCCTGCGACGTGGGCAAGTTCCTCGACCGCAAGCGCGGCATATGCGACCTCAAGAATTTCGACTATGAGTCGCTTCTTGGAGTCAAGTACACCATGGACAAGAAGCAGCGCATACTCACCCACGCCAGCGCCTCCACGCACGCTATGACACTCATCGCGGTCGACCTCAAGGACGGCGTGCCCCAGAAATGGATGGTGGAAAACAGCTGGGGCGACACAGGCTACAAAGGCAGCATCATAATGACCGACGAATGGTTCGACGAGTATATGTTCCGCCTCGTGGTCGAGAAAAAATACGTCCCAGCCGAAATCCAGGCCCTGCTTAAGCAGAAGCCGACGATGCTTCCGGCCTGGGATCCGATGTTCCTTCCTGAAGAATAAAAAAAGCGGCGGTTGCCGCTTTTTTTTATTCCATCCCGAGATTCTTGAAAATGAATCCGTAGATATCTGCCTGTTCCTCCAGTACCTTCGCCAGCGGTTTACCGCCGCCGTGACCGGCCTTGGAATCGATGCGTATGAGGCAAGGGTTGGTGCCGTCGTTGCACTCCTGCAGGGTTGCCGCGAACTTGAATGAGTGGGCGGGAACCACACGGTCGTCATGGTCGGCCGTAGTTACCAGGGTAGCAGGATACTTGGTGCCGGGCTTGAGGTTGTGCAGAGGAGAATATCCGTAAAGATACTTGAACATCTCTTCGCTGTCCTCGCTGGTGCCGTAATCGGGAGCCCAGTTCCAACCGATGGTGAACTTGTGGTAGCGGAGCATGTCCATCACACCTACCTGAGGAATCGCGACTGCAAAAAGTTCAGGGCGCTGGGTCATGCAGGCGCCCACCAGCAAGCCGCCGTTGGAACCGCCTACTATGGCCATCTTTTCGGGCTTGGTATATCCTGCGGCAATCAGCCACTCGGCTGCCGCTATGAAATCGTCGAACACATTCTGCTTGTTCATCTTGGTACCGGCAAGGTGCCAGGCTTCGCCATACTCGCCGCCGCCGCGCAGAGTCACCTGAGCATAGATGCCACCGGCCTCGAGGAAAGGAACGCGGGTAGCGGAGAAGCCGGGAGTCAGCGAAACGTCGAATCCGCCGTAACCATA
>JAFZJI010000009.1 GCA_017552105.1 Bacteroidales bacterium
TGCATCTGCCCTTATGCAGGGTCTGGCGGATGGATACTTCGTTATCCCCGTCACTATCGGAGATTATCTTTCCCACAAGTTCGCAGAGCCTAAGACCGACATCAACGCCCCTGAGTTCGCAGCGGCCGAGAAAGCAGTCCAGGCACGTATCGACCGCCTCTTCGGCATCAAGGGCACCGAGACCGTGGATTCCCTCCACAAGGAACTCGGCCACATCATGTGGGAGTACGTCGGAATGGCCCGTGACGAAGAAGGTCTCAAGACCGCTATTTCTAAGATCAAGGCCCTCCGCGAGCGCTTCTACAAGGATGTCAAAGTGCCCGGAACCCAGTTCGAATTCAATCAGGAACTGGAGAAGGCTCTCCGCCTCGAGGACTTCTTCGATATCGGCGAGCTGATGGCCTACGATGCCCTTAACCGTAAGGAATCTTGCGGTGGACACTTCCGTGTGGAAAGCCAGACCGAGGAAGGTGAGGCCAAGCGCGACGACAAGAACTTCATGTACGTTGCCGCCTGGGAGTTCAAGGGTGAGGGTAAAGAGCCCGAACTTCACAAAGAGGAACTCAAGTACGAGTTCATCGAGGTTAAGACGAGAAACTACAAAGACTAAGGACGAGTATGAATTTCAATGTTAAGATATGGCGTCAGCGTAACGCCAAAGCAAAAGGACATTTCGAAACTTATCGCATCGAAGATATTGAGTCCGATGCTTCCTTCCTGGAGATGCTCGATATTCTCAACGAGAAACTGATCCGCGAGGGAATCGATCCTGTTTCTTTCGATCATGACTGCCGCGAGGGTATCTGCGGTGCCTGCTCACTGTATATCGACGGCCGTGCCCACGGTCCGGACGACCATGTGACCACCTGTCAGCTCTTCATGCGTCATTTCAAGGATGGAGCTACCATCACCGTCGAGCCTTGGAGGAGTTCCGCATTCCCCGTCATCAAGGACCTCGTGGTAGACCGTACCGCATACGACAAGATCCTGCAGGCCGGAGGTTTCATCTCCGTACGTACCGGATCCGCACAGGATGCCAATAATATCCTCATCGGTCACGATACTGCCGAGGAGAGCATGGATGCTGCCGCCTGCATTGGCTGCGGCGCCTGCGTGGCTACCTGCAAGAACGGTTCTGCAATGCTCTTCGTCGCTGCCCGCGTCAGTTCGCTGGCCCTGCTCCCTCAGGGTAAGGTAGAGGCCCGCAAGCGTGCCCGTTCCATGGTTGCCAAGATGGACGAACTTGGATTCGGTAACTGCACCAACACGCGTGCCTGCGAGCTCGAGTGCCCTAAGGGCATCACCGTCTCGCACATAGCGCGCCTGAACCGCGAGTACCTTAAAGCGAAATTCTCAGAATAAGAAATTATTGAAGGGATAACGCCCTGCATGAATCTCCGCCACCATCTTGTAGATGTCGTGGCGGAGTTTTTCTAACCCCGTCTTGTTGATGGCGGATATGAATATGCAAGGAGTCTTCTCTTGGGCGATCCAGCTGTTCTTCAGCTCGTCCAGGGTACGGTTGATCTTGGTCTTGGGTTCGAGGGAGAATTCGTCGTATTCCTCGTAGGTGTAGGCATCTATCTTATTGAATACGACATACACCGGCTTGTTACCTGCGCCTATCTCCTGGAGAGTCTTCTCCACTACCTGCATCTGCTCCTCGAAGTCGGGGTGGGAGATATCCACCACGTGCACCAGGATATCCGCCTCGCGGACCTCGTCCAGGGTGCTCTTGAAGGCTTCTATGAGCTGGGTAGGGAGTTTGCGGATGAACCCTACCGTATCGCTCAGCAGGAAGGGTACGTTCTCGATCACCACCTTGCGGACGGTGGTGTCGAGGGTGGCGAAGAGTTTGTTCTCGGCAAAGACGTCGGATTTGGCAAGCAGATTCATGAGAGTGCTCTTGCCCACGTTCGTATAGCCCACAAGCGCTAAACGGACCAATTTGCCGCGGTTACCGCGTTGGGTGGCCATCTGCCTGTCTATCTTGCTTAACTCGTCTTTAAGGCGGCTTATACGCTGTTTGACGATACGGCGGTCGACTTCTATCTGGGTCTCACCCATACCGCCTCTGGTACCCATGCCGCCTCGCTGGCGCTCAAGATGGGTCCACATACCTGCCAGACGCGGCAGCATGTAGTTCAGGCGGGCTATTTCGACCTGGGTTTTCGCATAGGCTGTTTGTGCCCTTTGGGTAAAGATTTCGAGGATCAGGCTGGTGCGGTCGATTACCTTGGCCGATTTGATGACCTTCTCGATGTTACGCTGCTGCATTCCGGTAAGTTCGTCATCGAATATACAGTAGGTGATGCCATTCTCCTCGCAGTACTGCTGGATTTCTATCAGCTTGCCGCTGCGGATGTAAGTGGCTTTTTCGGGCTTATCTACGCGCTGGACGAACTTCTTGTCGCCGACTGCACCTGCGGTTTCGGCCAGGAATTCCAGCTCGTCGAGGTATTCCATCACTTTGGATTCCTCGTCCGTCTGCCGGATGATTCCTACGAAAACAGCTTTTTCCGTGTATTTCTGGTTAGTTTCGTACATTCTATCTAAAAAAGGCCATCCGGTTGAGGACGGCCTTATTTAATATTCTAATATTCTTATCGAAGCTGGAAGATAACAGGGAAGGTATAGGTTACCTTGACTGCGCGGTCGCGCTGCTTACCAGGAGTCCACTTAGGGGAGCTCTGTACAACACGGACAGCTTCCTTGTCGAGTGCGGGGTCGACACCGCGGAGGACCTTTACGTTGGTCACCTTACCGTCGGCACCTACCACGAACTGGAGGGTTACGCGGCCCTGAATACCGTTTTCCTTGGCAATTTCAGGGTACTGGAGGCGCTCGTTAACCCACTTCGAGAAAGCGTTGGCATCGCCGCCCATGAAACCGGGCTTCTGCTCAACCAATGCGAAGGGGATAGCTTCCTCTTCGACGACTTCCTCTTCTACCTGCTCGATGTAGTCCTTGATCTCGACACCGAGGTCGGCATCGTCTTCGAGTTTGAGGATGTTATCTTCTACCTCGAGATCGTCGTCGACGATATCGATGTTATCGGACAGCTGGATGTCGGGGGTTTCCGGCGGCGGGGGAGGAGTCTCGTTGGTGATAGGAATTTCCTCCACTTCGTCGATCTGGCCAGAAACGGCCACGAGAGTTTTTTCCTTTTTCTCCTTGGAACTATATTCGAATGCTCCGTAAACTACAAGGAGAGCCAGGAAGAAACCGATTTCCATGAAGAGCAATCTCTTGTTCCCCAGGCTCGCTTTTTCTGATTTCTTAACTTCCATTTTGAGCGCTTAATTTGTCTGTGTTCAACTTCCAAAGATAGATATAATAAAAATGATTTCCAATTTTTTATTATTCTCTATAACTTTGCAATTCCAATTACCATGCCATTATGATAAGATATTTTCAGGAAGACACCGATTTTGTATTCAAGCATAAGTTGCTGAATAATAAGTGGCTGAAGTTCGTTGCCGAGAGCGAAGTGCGCAAGCTTGGCGAGATAGGCATAATCTTCTGCTCCGATAATTATATTCTCGATGTCAACATGAAATATCTTCAACACGACTATTTCACCGACATCATTACCTTCGACTACTGCGAGGGAAACACTCTTTCCGGCGATCTTTTCATCAGCGTCGACTCGGTGCGCGACAACGCTGACTTCTACGGAACGGAGTTCGAAGATGAACTTAACAGGGTGATCGTGCATGGCCTGCTTCACCTCATCGGATACGACGACCATTCCGAATCCGAGCAGAAGATGATGCGCTCGAAAGAAGATTACTACCTTTCCCTCCGCCCGGTGGTTTGCTCGGTTGCAAAGTAAGATATGCTTGGTGAGTACGATATCATAGTTGTCGGAGGCGGTCACGCAGGTTGCGAGGCCGCAATGGCAGCTGCAAACCTCGGAAGTTCGGTACTTTTGATATCGATGGACCTGGTAGGATTCGCAAAAATGAGTTGCAATCCTGCCATTGGAGGAATAGCTAAAGGTCAGATAGTCAAGGAGATAGACGCGCTTGGAGGTTATACCGGGCTGGTTACCGATGCCACCACCCTGCAGTTCCGGATGCTCAACAAAAGCAAGGGACCTGCCATGTGGAGCCCCCGTGCACAATGCGATAAAATCGCTTTCTCGCTAAAATGGCGCGAAATCCTCGAAAGTCATTGTAAATTAGACATTTACGCGGATTTAGCCGTCTCTTTTCTCTTTGAGAATTCAAAAATTTGCGGAGTCCGCACTAATACAGGGGCGATTTTTAAGTCTCGCGCGGTTATTTTGACTGCCGGGACCTTCCTCGGCGGCAAAATCTTCATAGGCCGCAATGTTTCGGAAGGCGGACGCATCGGTGAGAAATCTTCCTATGGACTGACCGAACAACTCGTCGGACTCGGACTAACCACCGGCCGGATGAAGACCGGCACTCCTCCGAGGATCGATATTTCTTCGGTAGATACATCGGCTCTTCCGATCCAGGTCGGTGACGCTGATCCCGACCGCTTCAGTTTCCTCGACATCCCTTCCGCCATCCAGAAGGAAGGCAAGCAGATGGACTGCTACATCCTCCATACCAACGAGCATGTGCACGAGGTGCTGCGCTCCGGCTTCGGCGATTCCCCGCTCTTTACCGGAATTATCCATGGTAAAGGGCCGCGCTACTGCCCGAGCATCGAAGACAAACTCCGCGTGTTCCCCGAGAACGACGCCCACCAACTCTTCCTCGAACCCGAGGGGAGGAATACCAACGAATACTATCTCCAAGGATTCTCATCCTCGCTCCCGCTCGACGTTCAGGTGGAGGCTATGCATTCTATCAAGGGACTTGAGCATGCGAAGATTTTCAAGCCTGCCTACGCTGTTGAATACGATTACTTCGACCCTTCGCAACTCAAGCTGTCGCTCGAATCCAAGGTCGTGGAAAATCTCTTCCTCGCCGGCCAGGTGAACGGAACCACCGGTTATGAAGAAGCTGCCGCGCAAGGGTTGATGGCGGGTATCAACGCGCATCAGAAACTCGCCGAAAAGGATCCTTTCATTCTCGGAAGGGATGAATCCTATATCGGTGTCCTTATCGATGATCTGGTTACCAAGGGCGTGGATGAACCCTACAGAATGTTTACTTCCAGAGCTGAATACAGGGTGCTCCTGAGGCAGGATAATGCCGATGAAAGGCTCACCGAAAAGGCCTACAGAATAGGTCTGGCCAGCCAGGAACGCTACGAACTTACCGCCCGTAAATACGAGCAGGTGGCCGCCCTGACAAGCTTCTGCGACAGTGTAAACGTTACTGCTAAACAGGCGAATTCTTACCTTGAATCGGTTGGATCTTCACCCCTTACGGACTCCAAAAAGATAGCGGATGTAGCACTTCGTCCCGAGGTAAATCTGGCGGATTTACTAAAACTTGTTCCACGTGGAACACAAATTTCGGACGAAAAAGTTATTGAATCGGTAGAGATTACTCTGAAATATCGTGGGTATATCGACCGCGAAAAACGCATGGCGGACAAACTTCATAAGTTGGAAGATCTTATTATTCCGGATGATTTTGACTTCGATCGTGTGTCTGGATTGACCATCGAATGCCGCCAGAAACTCAAACGCTACGCCCCTAAAACCATAGCCCAGGCCTCCCGAATCTCGGGAGTCTCCCCCTCGGATATCTCTGTCCTACTGGTATATTTCGGCCGTTGAATGTTATTTTTTAATGCGGGCAATGCATGTACCGTGCCCCTTTGCCCGCACAGGATTATAGCATTTTAAGAGCTGCCTTGATAATATCTTCTACCTTTGCAGTAGGATTGGATTTCAGAATCTGCTGAATAGCCTTCTGGACATTCGCCTTATTGAAACCAAGCATAACCAACGCCGACGAAGCCTCGTCGACAATCTGATTGCTCGCAACACTGAACAGAACCTCCGAATCGCTCCCCCTGCCATCAACTATCTTATCCTTCAACTCCAGAACAAGACGCTGCGCAGTCTTCAGACCAATACCCTTTATCGACTTGATAAGCCCCACATTCTCTGCCAAAACAGCCTGACGGAACTCCTCTGCCGACAAAGACGAAAGAACCATTCGGGCAGAAGCTGCACCCATCCCCGAAACACTCGTAATTAATTGAAACAGAGCGCGTTCGTCCTTGTTTGCGAAGCCATACCACACCTCGCTGCCGTCCCTTGTGTTCACCTGAGTCTGCACATATACACGAGCCTCGCCCTTGTTCTCCAAATAGGCGTAACTCTGCAGCGAAATCTCCATGCGGTAGCCTACGCCGCCGTTATCGATGACCACCTGGGTAGGCGTCAACTCTTCTACTTTGCCAGAAACGTAATCAATCATATTTGTCGGTCTTTGCTTACGCAAATGTAGGCAAAAATTGCTAAATTTGCGGTCTCAAAATGCATCTTATGGATATTGACCAGATACGCTCACAATTCCCCCAGCTGAAAGAGAAAGTCTACGGCCGGCAGCTTGTCTATCTCGACAACGCAGCCACCTCGCTCAGACCCGTCTCCGTGGCCGAAAAATGGGCAGAAATGAGCCTCCGGCACAACTCCAACCTCCATCGCGCAGTACACAAGACCGCTGTCGATGCCACCGAAGAATACGAATCCACCAGGGCCGCAGTGGCCGCATTCATTGGCGCCGCAGCCCCCGAAGAGATCGTCTTCACTTCCGGCACGACACAGAGTTCGAATCTGCTCGCCAGTTGCCTGGAACATGGAAATTTCTTCGCCGAAGGCGACGAAATCCTCATCTGCGAAGCAGAACATCACTCCAATATCGTTCCCTGGCAGATGGTTGCCGCTCGTAAGGGCCTCAAAATCAAGGTCCTGCCCATCGACGACCGCGGACAGATACTCATTTCTGAACTCGGAAATCTCCTGACTCCCCGCACTAAGATCTGCGCCGTTGCCCAGGCCTCGAACGTCCTCGGAATCATCAATCCCATCCGCAAAATCGCCGACATCTGCCACGCCAACGGCACGCTGGTTTTCGTCGACGGCGCCCAGGGAATACCCCATCTTCCGACCGATGTCAAGGAGATGGACTGCGACTTCTACGCCTTCTCCGGACACAAGATGTACGCCGCCCCCGGCACCGGAATCCTCTACGGAAAACGCTCTCTGCTGGAGGCTCTTCCGCCCTATATGGGAGGTGGAGAAATGATAGAATCCGTCAGTTGGGAGAAAACGACCTATGCACCCGTACCCCGCAGGTTCGAAGCAGGCACCCAAAACATCTCCGGCGTGCCTAGCTTGCGCCCCGCGATGGAAATGTGCAAACTTTTGGCAGGTAGGGAGATAACGGCAGAAACAGAGAGGGTGAAAACCTTCCTCCTCGGCTTCTTCTCCGCACATCCCGACATTACCCTTTATGGCAATCCCGACGATCCCGCGGAGAAGCTTCCCATCTTCTCCATCACGGTCAAGGGAGCCCACCACGAGGACCTCGCCCTCATCCTGGACAAGATGGGAATTGCCACCCGCTCCGGGCAGATGTGCGCCGAGCCTCTGATGGACGGGTTCGGGGTGACCGGGATGCTGCGCGCATCCTTCGCTCCCTACAACACCATGCAGGAAGCAGTGTATTTTACCGAATGCCTCCAGAAGGCAATTGATATGTTGAAATGAGCAGTTTAGCTGAAACCAAAGCCGCCGTAGTCGAGGAGTTCTCGATGTTCGACGAGTGGCTGGACAAATACGAATACCTTATCGAGCTCGGCAAGAACCTCGAAGTGTTCCCCGTGGAACTTAAGACCGACGAGCGTTTGATAAAAGGCTGTCAGTCAAGAGTTTGGCTGGATACGCAGGTGCAGGACGGAGTGCTTCGCTTCCGTGCCGACAGCGACGCGATCATCACCAAGGGTATCATCTCCCTGCTGATTCGCGTGTACGACGGGCGCAGCGCGCAGGAGATAGCTGCCGACAACTTCGACTTCGTAGAGCAGATAGGCCTGCGGGAGAACCTCTCCCCGACCCGTGCAAATGGGCTTAATTCCATGATAGAAACCATCCGCAAGGAGGCGGAACGCAATGTCTGAACAGACCGCCGAAATACTCACCCCGGAAGATGTAAAGGCCCTCGCACCCCTGTACGACGCCGTCATCCTGGCCCTCAAGCAGGTGTACGACCCTGAAATTCCGGTGAACATCTACGACCTCGGGCTCATCTACGAACTCAACATCAACAAAGAGCACGAAGTCAGCATCGTGATGACCTTCACCGCGCCCAACTGCCCCATGGCGGACGAGGTGCTCGCCGACGTGCAGCACAGCGTGGAACTCACCCCGGGCGTGAAGAAGTGCAGCATCGAACTAACCTTCGAGCCCGTCTGGGACCAGAGCATGCTCTCCGACGAGGCCCGGGTAGCACTTGGAATGGATCCCGAATTCGACTAAAATGGCAAAACTTTACCTTGCATTAGGCAGCAACATCGGAGCCCGGCAGGCCAACATCCAGTCGGCCCTCAGCTTCCTGAACGGCTATCTCGGCCGCTACGAAGCCATCTCCGACATAGTTTCCACCGACGCCTTCGGCTTCGACGGCCCCGCATTCCTCAATTGCGTCGCCCGTTACAGCAGCCGCAAGAGCCCCAAGACCATACTCTCTATCTGCAAGGAGATAGAGCAGCGCATGGGCCGCACCGACCAGCCCCAATACGCCCCCGACGGCTCCCGCATCTACCACAACAGGATAGTGGACATCGACATCCTCATCTACGGGAAAGTGCAGATGGACACCCCCGAGCTCACCATCCCGCATCCCCAGGTAGAAAGCCGGCCATTCATCAAGCCGCTGTTGGAGCAAGTGATGAAAAATGATTAATTTTGTAAGATTTAGATAGATTAGAAATGACACAGGACGAACTTTTCAAGATTCTGGTAGCCCACTGCAAAGAGTACGGCTTCATCTTCCCCTCCAGCGAGATCTACGACGGCCTCGGAGCCGTGTACGATTACGGTCAGCTCGGAGTGGAACTCAAGAACAACATCAAGAATTACTGGTGGCAGGCCATGGTGCGCCTGAACGAGAATATAGTAGGCATAGATGCGGCCATCTTCATGCACCCCAGTACCTGGGTGGCATCGGGACACGTCGCAGCATTCAACGACCCCCTCATCGACAACCGTGATTCCAAGAAGCGCTACCGCGCCGACGTCCTCATCGAGGACTACCTCGCCAAGATCGAGGAGAAGATCAACAAGGAAGTCGAAAAGGGCCGCAAGCGCTTCGGAGAGTCCTTCGACGAGGCCAAATTCCGCGAGACCAACCCCAACGTCCTCCGCGAAAAAGCCCACTACGAGGAGGTTCACAACCGCTACGTGAAGGCCGAGAACGCCAACGACCTCGAAGAATATAAGCAGATCATCCTCGACTGCAACATCGTCTGCCCCATCTCCGGCACCAAGAACTGGACCGATGTCCGCCAGTTCAACCTGATGTTCAGCACCCAGTTCGGTTCCACCGGCGAGGGCGCCAACACCGTATATCTCCGCCCCGAGACCGCCCAGGGCATCTTCGTGGACTACATCAACGTGCAGAAGACCGGCCGTATGAAGATTCCCTTCGGAATCGCCCAGATAGGCAAGGCCTTCCGCAATGAGGTGGTCGCCCGCCAGTTCATCTTCCGCATGCGCGAATTCGAGCAGATGGAGATGGAATTCTTCTGCAAGCCCGGCACCGAGATGGAATGGTTCAAGAAGTGGAAAGAAACCCGTATGAAATGGCATAAATCCCTTGGTATGGGCGATGAGAACTACCGCTTCCACGACCACGAGAAACTGGCCCACTACGCCAACGCCGCCACCGACATCGAGTTCAACTTCCCCTTCGGATTCAAGGAGCTGGAA
>JAFZJI010000055.1 GCA_017552105.1 Bacteroidales bacterium
AGCTTCAAGGTCAAGGCCAACTTCGTGGAATGGGTCGGTGCCAACAACGATACCACCCGTTGGGAAATCACCATCAACAGCTTCAAGATCGACAGCCTCTACACCACCGGTTCCTGCGCTCTTACCCTGAACGCCGATGGCAAGACCTGGGACAAGCCCGTCACCACCGTCGGAACCACCGATTACAATGTGTGGACCGTTTCTGATCCTACTGCCATTACTGCCGCCCAGGAACTCGTGGATGCTACCACCTACCCTACCGGAGTCCAGCTCGACACCGTTGCTAAGGATCTTACCCCTGCAGCCGGTTTCGTGATGCCTCAGGTACTTTCCGTCGGCGCCCAGAAGGTCAAGATCTCCGCTCACATCAAGACTTACCTTCCTACCGGACGTTTCATCGAAGAAGACTTCGTGAAGACCATCGACATTTCCGGCATCTCCAGCCTGAAGGCATGGCAGATGAACCAGAATATCATCTACACCATCAATTTCAAGCCTACCGCCAAGGTCAGCTCCGACGATTCTCCTGAGGATGTGATCATCACCTTCGACCCTGCAGTGGCTGATTGGACGATTGTCAATACCAACGCTAGCATCCAGCTCTAGTATTTAGATGAAAAAAGGCAGGTTCATAATTCTGGCGGCCGCCGTGCTGGCACTCCTTGCGGGATGTGCCAAGACGGAGCCAGCTCCGGGTACCAGGATTTCGTTCCAGGTAGCTAAGTTCCGCTCCGTATCCAAGGCGGTACCCTACGGGAACGGCTATTCCGACGTGCCGTTCGGAGCCTATGCCTGGCATAATGCCCCGAATCCTGCCAACGATACTATATTCATGGTCAACCAGAAGGTTACATACGATGCCGAAAACGACCTCTGGGCACCGTCCGGTGTCAACTACTACTGGCCTCACCAGGGAAGCCTGGACTTCATCTGCTACTCGCCTTACGACGCGCAGCACGGGCCCGAGGTAGGGAAGAACACCATACGGTACACCGGTTACAACGTTTACGCCAATCCCGACGTGGACCTTCTGTATGCCGACAAGGTCAACTGCCTGACGGAGAACTATACCACATCCTACAATGGAGTGCCTATCGTATTCCGGCATGCCCTGGCGCGGGTAAGTTTCAACCTGCGGCTGGCATACTTCGAGAAGGAAAGCATTTCCGACAAGACCAGATGGGAGGTCAAGCTCGAGAGCTTCGAGCTCACCGGCTTGCACGCCAAGGGCGATCTCCTGCTGAGCCAGAACGGAGGAGTATGGGAGAAACCTTCAGGCAATGTATGGACTCCGGATGTGAGCACGGTCGACATTCCTTTCGACTGCTCGTCGCTGAACCTCTTTACCGATCTTACGCCTCAGGCTATCGGCAGTACCTTCGTGCTGCCACAGGCAATAGGCAACGTAAAGGCATTGCTCAAGTTCACGATCAGCACCTTCCGCGATACGGGCAGCGGTTATGATACCACGCCGTTCATCGTCGAAAGGAACGTGGAATTGCCGACAGTCCTGTCTTCTTCCTTGCTGAACAGCTGGGCTATCAACCACAATGTGGTATATAACATAGTTCTCAGCCCCAGCCGCAGCAGCGGTGCGGGCAGCGGAACCGAGACACAGGATCCGTCCGTAATCACCTTCGATCCGGCCGTCGGAGAGTGGCAAAATATAAGTATCGAAACATCTATTGGTTTGTAAATCGTAGTGTTTGTGTATATTTACAGATGAAATACTTGGCCCGGCGAGGGTGATACCTTTCCGGGCTCCCAGAAAAAAACAGAAAGAAATGAGGCATTCGCGCATATATCTGCTTGTTCTCGCCGGGGCTCTCCTGCTCGCGGCCTGCAGCAAGCACGACCGGGTAGACGAAGGTCTCTCCGAGACTATAAGCATAGGTTCCGGTGGTGTCACCAAGGCTCTCCTTGGGGCCAACGGTATCGATACCGACGGCACCCGCCTGCAGGTATACGACTACCTTAGCAACTTCGGCGGAACCATAATGGTGAACGGTGTCGAGAGGACTTATGAAACCACGGAGAAGGCCCTCTATTTCTCGGATGTCATCGATTATCCCGGAGGAGCAGGCGCTTGGACCTATGAGTCCGGCAACTCTTACCGCTGGACCCGCACCGGATCCCATTCTTTCTTCGGATGGCTGCTGGACGATGCCGGCCAGACCGGGCTCAACACCGATGCTTTCTTCGGTGCCGGCCAGCTCTCTTTCAACACCACGAGCCAGACCCTTTCCATCCCCGCGAAGACCCTGACCGCCTCCGGCGACCAGTTCGACTTCCTCTATGCTCCGGCCCTGACCCGCAACGCCGGCGAGCCTAACTACACTTCCATGGTTCCCCTGCGTTTCCGGCATCTTTTCACTGCGGTCAAGATTGCCATACAGAACGTATCCGACAATACCGTCCTGGTGAACTCGGTGAGGTCCGAGTATCTGCGCAACACCAAGGCCGCCGACATCAATTTCGAGACCGGCGCCATCACCTACACCTCGCAGGCTGCCAGCAATTTCATCCCTGCATTCAGCCAGGCTACCCTCGCTAAGAACGATCCCGCATTCAATCTGTGGGAGGGATACCGCATACTGTGGCCCCAGACCCAGGAAGAGATAGAAGACGCCCGCCTGGTGGTCAACTATTATCTGGAGAACGATAAGATAGACGACGTTTACGTCGAGCACGAGTCCATAATCAATCTCAAGGACGTAAAGATCGAAGGAACCAACATCACCGGCCTGGAAGCCGGCAAGGCCTACAGCCTTACCCTCCAGTTCAAGAACGGTTCGCTCGACCTTTACGTGTCCGTGCTCCCTTGGTACTATTCCACCTTCGACCTCGACTATTCCGGCACGGCCATCTCCGCCCTCAGCGGCGACAACCACGACGGTGTGCTCTGGCTCTATTCCGGCGACGGCACCGAAGGCAACGGATCCACCCGTACCATAAGGATGCGCAACAGCCAGGAGGAGATAACCGGATCCTTCTACATC
>JAFZJI010000056.1 GCA_017552105.1 Bacteroidales bacterium
CGCAGCTGGGCCTGATGGAAAACAGCCTCCGTCTGCCCCTCGTACCCGCGACCCCCAAGACCGAAGAAATCATCTCCAAAACCCTTGCAGAGCTATGGCAGAAATAACCCTCGAACGTTTCAATGAAGTAATGGACGCCCTGGAAAGGGGCGAGGTCCGCGTGGCCGAGAAGGTGGACGGGGCCTGGAAGGTTAACTCCTGGGTGAAGGAGGTTATCCTGGCCGGATTCAAGCTCGGTGCTATCGTGGAGATGCCGGGAGGGTTCCTGGACAAGGACACCTTCCCCGTGCGCAAGTTCAAGCCGGAAGACGGCGTGCGCATGGTTCCGGGCGGAAGCGCGGTCAGACGCGGTGCCTACATGGCCCCGGGCAGCATCATCATGCCTCCGGCCTATGTGAACGTGGGGGCTTATGTGGATTCAGGTACCATGGTGGATTCGCACGTAACCATCGGCTCTTGCGCCCAGGTGGGGAAGAACGTGCACGTTTCGGCATCTACCCAGATCGGCGGGGTGCTGGAGCCTGCAGGGGCTACTCCTACCATCATCGAGGATGGTGCTTTCGTGGGTGGCAACTGCGGCATCTACGAGGGCACGATAGTGCAGGAGGGTGCCGTGATCGCCAGCGGAGTGATAATCACTTCTTCGACCGCAATCTTCGATGCCGTGAACGGAGACTTCATCCGCCGCAATGCCGAGGGGCGCATAGTGGTGCCCCGCAACGCAGTGGTGGTGAGCGGCAGCAAGCCCATAGTGAAGGGCCCGGCCGCCGAAGCGGGGGTACAGCTCTACTGCCCTGTCATCATCAAATACCGCGATGACAAGACCGCCGGCAGCGTCCAGCTGGAAGAATTACTTAGGTAGAATCCCCAGGATTTCGGGGAAGGAGTCGATGATGTAGTCGGCGCCGGCAGCGGCGAGCTCGGCGCGGGTGGAGTTGCCGTAGGTGACGCCGCAGCTGCGGGCGCCGGCACCGCGGCCCATCAGGATGTCCACCGGCATGTCCCCCACCACCAGAGCCTCTTCCGGAGGGCAATCGAAAGCACGCAGTGTCATCAGCACCGGCTCCGGGTCGGGCTTGGCCTTGGCCACGTTATCGGCCCCCAGCACATAGGAAATAAACTCCTTGATCTTCATATCCACCAGGAAATCCCCCAGCGAACCGGACCGGCGGGAAGATGCCACCGTAAGCACATAGCCGCGGCGTTGGAGCTCGGCCAGGGTCTCCCTCACGCCGGGGAACAAAGTCGGCACCAGTATCCTGCGGTTACGTTCGAAGGTGGCGCGGTAGGTGCGGCAGCATTCGGCGATGCCATCCGCTCCCATATCGGGATAAAGGGTGGCAAAACTCTTTTCAAGAGGCAGGCCGATGGTTGCGGCGATGTCTTCGTCGGGCAGGACCGGGAGCCCCAGGCTACGCATGGTATCGGTCATCGTGAGCACGATGTTGGCGCGGGTATCTCCCAGGGTGCCGTCGAAATCAAGTATGATGAGTTTCATTCGTGATCGTACAATTCAGTAGGATATTTGCCCGTGAAGCAGGCGGTGCAGAGTTTGCTGCGGCCGGATGCAGTGAACAGGGCCTTTTCGGACAGATAATGCAGGGAATCCGCCCCGATGAACTCGCAGATTTCCTCGGTAGTGTGGCTGGAACCTATCAGCTGCTCCTTGGTGCCGGTATCTATCCCATAGAAGCAGGGCCAGGCGTACTTCGGGCTGGCAATCAGCATGTGCACCTCCTTGGCACCGGCATCCCGCAGCATGCGCACAATCTGCCTGGAAGTGGTTCCGCGGACGATGGAATCGTCGATTACCGCGACCCTCTTCCCGCGGACGACGCTGCGCACGGGGGTAAGTTTCATCTTGACACCTATCTCGCGCATGGACTGAGCCGGTTGGATGAAGGTGCGGGCCACATACATGTTCTTCAGCAGGCCCATTTCCAGAGGCAGGCCGCCGGCCTCGGCATAACCGATGGCGGCACTCTGGCTCGACTCGGGCACGCAGCAGACTATATCTGCCGGCACCGGATGCTCTTCGTACAGGAGCTTGCCCGTACGCTTGCGGAAGGCATGCACGCTGCAGCCCTCGATGTCGCTGTCGGGCCTTGCGAAGTAGATGTATTCCATCGCGCACATGCGGTTCCCCACGAACTGGGAATGACGGTAGCTCTCCACTCCTTCCGGGCCGATGGCAATCAGCTCGCCCGGCTCGATATCGCGGATGAATTCAGCTCCCAGGGCGTTGAAAGCGCAGGTCTCGCTGGCCACCACATAGCCATTCCCCAGCTTGGCCAGCGACAGGGGATGGAATCCGTATTTATCCCTGCAGGCGTAGAGGATGCCATCAGCAATCAGCACTACGCAGAAGGCTCCGTCGAGACGGCGGGCGGCAGAGATGATGTTCGCGACCCAGCCGTTGGATACGTGGCCCATTCCTATCAGGTGTCCGAAAAGTTCGCTGTCGGATGTAGAGTGGAAGAGGTGGCCCAGGGTCTCGAGGTGGGCCCGTATGCTGTCGACATTGACTATATTTCCGTTGTGTGCCAGGGCGAAGCGGCCGGCTTTGCTGGCTATGCAGAAGGGCTGGAGATTTTCCATGCCGCCGACATTGGTCGTGGGATAGCGGACGTGGCCTATGCAGATGCTCCCTTGCAGGCGGTCGAGTTCGGCTTTCGTGAAAACGTCTTTCACCAATCCTGCACCTTTGAACAGGCGGAGGTTGCCGTCATCGCCGGTCGCAGCAATGCCGCAGCCCTGCTGACCTCGGTGCTGCAGACTCTGTAGGCCAAGGAAGGCCAGATGGGAAGCTTGTTCTACTCCGTAGATTCCGAGGACACCGCATTCTTCGTGAAGTTCTCTCATTGGGTTACTTGCAAAGGGTTTCTAATAGATCCGCCATTTTTTTACTGATTGCCTTTCTGCTGTAGGCAGCTGCTTCCTGCGTCGGCCTAGCGGACGGGGAATGCAGGTACCTGACACCCTTTTTTTCGGGTGTCAGGACCTGCCCTTTCCCCGCCGCGGAAGAAGAAGCAGCTGCCGTGCGGATATAGTCCGACGGGTCGCTGTCCCAATCGACCATATCTCCGGCACCGCAAGAACGCAGAAGCTCCGCGGCAGCACTATCGGCAGGACCGATGCCCAGGACGACGGGACCGGCCGCAATACACTCGAATATCTTGCCGGGATAAACCTTCGAATATTCCGGCCCATGCCGCAAAGGCAACAAAATCACATCCGCCTGCCTCAACTCTGCCACAGACTCAGGATGCGGCAGATACCCAAGCAACTTAAGATGCGCACCCAGGCCCGCCTCGTTGACGGCCTCGACAATTTCGGGATCCACCTTGCCGGCAAGACGGATTTCCAGACGCTGAGCGAAGTCCGCTGACTCGGAGCAAAGCCCGGCGAGGGCCTTCCAGAGTTCGAGGGGATTGCCGTCGGAGGCAAAAAGACCGGTATGCACCATGCGGAACTTGCCATCGGTACGAGGCTCCAGAGGCTCCGAGAAATCAGATTCGTCGTAGCCATTGGTAATCAGATGCACGGGGGTAGATGTCCTGGCGGCGAAGTCTGCCTGCACGCGCGGAGTCACCGAAACGACGGCCGACGCCTCGTCCAGCACCGACTTCTCCAGACGGTAATGCCGGCGGCGCACCCAAGGCAGCAGCGGCAGGTTGGAGAAATAGAACATCCTGGTCCAAGGGTCGCGGAAATCCGCTACCCAAGGCAGGCCGGTGGCCCTGTGCAGACCGCGTCCTATAAGATGCACCGACTGCGGAGGGCCGGTAGTGATTATGACATCTACCGGATGCTCCTGCAGATACCCGCAGAGGAACTTCACCGACGGCCGCACCCATCCGGCACGGGGATCCGGAACGAAGAAATTGCTCCGCACCCACAGCATCAGCTTCTGTTTGAAAGACTTCTTCTGGGAATTGATGGGATTCACCCCCGCGCCCTTGGCAGACCCGCGCCCCATGAGTTTATGGTAGATGGCATAGGGTTCGCGTATGGGCTGCTTGATGACCTCGGCCGAGGCAGGTATCTCCTCCAGCATGCTCTCATCTACCGCAAGCTGCTCGGGATTGGAGGGGGTGTAAATTACGGGCTGCCAGCCATTCTCCGGGAGATATTTGGAGAACTTCAGCCAGCGCTGGACTCCGGAGCCTCCGGTGGGAGGCCAGTAGTAGGTTATGATGAGAGCCCTACGCATCGAGCCCTATCTCCTCTTTCATCGCCCGCAACAGGTCGAAGGCCTGCATCGGGGTCATGTTATTCAGGTCGGCGCCCTCCAGACGGGCACGCAGCGCGCTCAGGGTTGGATCGTCGAGCTGGAAGAGATTCAACTGCACGGAACCGTCGTCCTGCACCGAACCGGCCGAAGCCACGGCCTTGACGCTGTTCTCCTTGCGCTCCAGGTCCTTCAGGGTACGCTCGGCGCTCTCCACTATCTCCCTGGGCATGCCTGCCAGACGGGCCACGTGAATACCGAAGCTGTGCGACACCCCGCCCTCGGTCAGCTTGCGCAGGAAGATGATATCCTTCCCCACCTCCTTGACCGCGATATGGTAGTTCTTCACGCGCGGGTAGATTTCCTCGAGGTCGTTCAGTTCGTGGTAATGGGTTGCGAAAAGCGTCTTGGCCCCGCGGCCGAACTTGTGGATGTATTCCACCAGGGCGCGGGCTATGCTCATGCCGTCGTAGGTCGAGGTGCCGCGCCCGATCTCGTCGAGCAGCACCAGCGAACGTGCGGAGAGATTATGCATGATCATCGAGGTCTCCAGCATCTCCACCATGAAGGTAGATTCCCCTCGGGAGATGTTGTCGGTGGCCCCGACGCGGGTGAATATCTTGTCGAAATATCCGAACCGGGCCTCGGTCGCGGGAACGAACGAGCCCACCTGGGCCATCAGCACTATCAATGCCGTCTGGCGCAGCAGGGCGGACTTACCAGCCATGTTCGGGCCGGTCAGGATCATTATCTGGGTTTCGGAGGAGTCCAGGTGCACGTCGTTGGGCACGTATTCATCCCCCGGAGCCATGAGGGTCTCGATTACGGGATGGCGGCCGGCCTTTATGTCCAGCACGGTGCCGTCGTCCACCACCGGGCGGCAGTAGCGATGCTCTATGGCCTGTAAGGCGAACCCGGCGAGCACATCCAGCTGGGAGATGATGTCGCAGTTGGCCTTGATGTCGCGGATGCACTTCTGCACCTCGGCGATGAGGCCGGCGTAGATGGTGCTCTCTATCTCGTAGATGGTGCCTTCGGCGCTGAGTATCTTCTGCTCGTATTCCTTGAGTTCCTCGGTTATGTAGCGTTCGGCGCCCACCAGGGTCTGCTTGCGCACCCACTCGGGAGGCACCTGGTCCTTGAAGGTATTGCGCACCTCCAGGTAATAGCCGAATACATTGTTGTAGCCTATGCGCAGGGAGTTGATCCCGGTGCGCTCCACCTCGCGGGCCTGCATCTGCAGCAGGTAGTCCTTTCCGCCGGAGGAGATGTCGCGGAGCTCGTCCAGAGTCTTGTCCACCCCTTCGCGGATGACCGGCCCCTTGCCTATGGCTGCGGCGGGATCCTCCGCCATGGTGGCCTCGATGCGGCCGAGCAGACGGTCGCAATTCTTCATCCCTTTTATCAACCTGTCCAGGGCCTCGATGCCGGTGTCGGAGCAGAGCTTCTTGACCGGATCCATCTGCCGCAGGGATCGGCGCAGCTGCATCATCTCGCGGGGCAGGAGCTTGCCTGTGGCAGCGCGGGAAAGGATGCGTTCGAGGTCGCCCACGTCACTTATCAGGCGGCGGATATCGTCCAGCGGGCCTTCATTGTCGTAGAAGAACTGCACGCAGTCGAAGCGGGCGTTCAGGGCGGCGCGGTCCATTATGGGCATGGAGAGCCAGGTACGCAGCAGGCGCGCTCCCATAGGGGAAGAGCAGCGGTCCAGCACATCCACCAGACTCACACCCTCGCGGCCTGCGTTGGATGAAAATATTTCGAGGTTGCGGATGGTGAAACGGTCCATCCACACGAACTTTCCTTCGTCGATGCGGGAGATGCCGCAGATATTGCGCAGCCCCTCGTGATGGGTTTGCTCCAGATAGTAGATAAGCGCACCGGCCGAGCAGATGGCGAGCGGCTGGGCCTCGACTCCGAAGCCTTTCAGGGACTCTACCCGGAGCTGACCGCGGAGTTTCTCGGCCGCCGAATCATATACGAAGGCCCACTCTTCGAGAGGGGTCACGTAATAATCGCCGAAGCGCTCCTTGACTCCTTTCAGGCAGTCGCGCTGTACCACCAGTTCCTTGGGGGAGAAGGATGCGAGCAGGGTTCCTATGTAGTCGAGGGATCCCTGGGCGGTGCGGAAGGTTCCGGTAGATGCATCCAGGAAGGCGGCGCCGGCCTGGTCACCTTCGAAGGTGAGGCCGCAGAGCCAGTTATGCTCCTTCTGCTCCAGCATCCCCTCTCCGAATGCTATGCCGGGGGTGAGGATTTCGGTGATGCCTCGCTTGACCAGTTTGGCCTGCGCGAGTTTGGGGTCCTCCAGCTGGTCGCAGATCGCGACTTTATAGCCGGCGCGGACCAGTTTGGGAAGATACTGTGCCAGGGCGTGGTGAGGGATGCCCGCCATGGGAGTATCGCCTTTTTCGCCGTTGGATTTGCGGGTGAGCACTATCCCCAGCACCTTGCTGGTGATGAGTGCGTCGTCGCTGTATGACTCGTAGAAGTCGCCCACGCGGAACAACAGCACGGCCTCAGGGTTCTGCGCCTTGATGCTGAAATACTGTTTGAGCAAAGGGGTATCTTCCTTAGGTTTTGCCATAGAAGGCAAAGATAGTAAAATTACAGCAGATTCGTAACTGCAATGGCGACTATCATAATGGGAGCGACATAGCGGATGAGGCTATACACGAACTCGAAGCGCACGTGGCGCAGGACCTCTTCGCGGGGCATCTTCCAGCCTACGATAAGAGCGAATGCAAGGGCCCCGATCATCATCAGCACGTTGGAAGAGAAGAAATCGCAGGAGCTGAACACGCGCGGGACCACTGCGCAGGCGGATCCCAATGCGGCCGCCGCAGCGAATACCGCCAGGACCGCATAGCTGCGGCGCATTCCCTTCTGATCCACAAGCCAGGCCACTACCACCTCCAGCATGGAGATCGAGGAGCTCAAGGCGGCAATCAGGATAGCGAGGAAGAAGATTATCGGCAGCACCACTCCCATCCGGGAGAAAATAACCGGCAGGGTTTCGAACACCAGCGAAGGGCCGGCGGCAGGCTCTATCCCCGCCGCGAACACGGCCGGCATTATCGCGAAGCCCGCGATTATGGCGAAGAGGGTATCGAAGAGCGCCGTCCATGCTCCCGCCTGCAGCACGTTATCTTCCTCCTTCATGTATGAGGAGTAGGTCAGGATGCTGCCGACGCCCAGCGACAGGCTGAAGAAAGACTGGCCCAGAGCGGCGGCGATCGCAGGAGCGTCGAGCTTGGAGAAGTCGGGTTTCACAAGGTATTCCACGCCCTTCCCGGCCCCGGGGAGCCGCAGCGACACCCATGCTATCAGCACCACCATCACGAAGAGTACGGGGATGGATATCTTGGAGAAGCGTCCTATCCCCTTATCTACCCCGGCGACCACTATCATCGCGGTCAGCCCAAGGAATACCAGCATGCAGCTGACGCTCTCGACGGGCGATGAACCCACGCCGGCGAAGACCTCCCGGGCCTGCTCCATCCCCAGTCCGTTGAAGGAACCGCCCAGCGAACGGATGAGGTAGTTGAAACTCCATCCTCCCACCACGCTGTAGAAGGAAAGGATTATGAAGGATGCCAGGATTGCGACATAGCCTACGTTCTTGGCCTTGGGTGCAAGGAATTCCAGGGCGCCAAAGGTGTCGGTGCGGGTGGTTTTGCCGATTATGGATTCGGAGAAGAAGATGGGGAGGCTGACCAGCAGGCAGCAGGCTATGTAGACTATCACGAAGGCTGCGCCGCCGTGCTCTCCCACCATATAGGGGAAGCGCCAGATATTGCCCAGCCCCACGGCGGAGCCGGCCATCGCCATCACCGCGGCGAACCTGCTATTGAATCTGCCCCTCGCTGCCAATTTTCAAATCGTTTATCAGTCTTTTGATACGTCTGTATACCTGGTTCACGTTCAGGGGATTTCCATCCTCCGGCAGGGAACGGTTGAAATAGATTATCTTTCCGGTGCGGGTGTCCGCGACCGCAAGGTAGAGGTCCGACCTGTTAAGGAAGATGTCGCCCATGTTGGACTTGTCCCAGAAGAAGCCCTCGGAGTACACCATCAGCACGTAGCGGGTGGCGTACATCGAAAGATAGGCCTGCAGGGCGGGGCCAATATGCTCGGCGGGGAGGTCGCGGGGGTGTATTTCCGCGAGGTGCTCGTATTCTGCGTCGAGCTGTTCCTGATTGCTGCGCCCGACAACCGAGGCAATCCTGCTTATGGGGAGCTTGAGGGAATCCAACGCCACTATTATGGCTGTCTCGGCGGCCTGGGAGTAGAGTTCGGAGTATTTGAACTCGCCTTTGTCGGTCAGATGTTCGATGCGGCTATAGGGTGCGAGCAAGGTCAGCTCGTCTATCACGGGCTGCTCTTCCCCGGCATGGTATGCCGTGGAGCAGGAGCATGCCAGAAGCAGTGCTGCGATTATCAGTTTAGCGTTTCTCGTAGACTACAAATTCGAATTCATAACCCGTCTCCGGATCAACGTGTGTCTCGGAAGTGCTGACGCGCTTCCACACTTCGGGGTCGATGACGGGGAAGAAGGCGTCGGCCTCTTTCACCTCGGTATGTACGTGGGTGATGTACAGACGGTCCATCTGGGGCATGGCTGCACGATAGACGGAGGCTCCGCCCATGATGAAGCACTTGTCTTTCCCTGTCTCTTCGGCCTCTTTGTAGGCCTCTTCGAAGGAATAGACGCAGGTGGCCTCGGGGATGGGGTCGCCACCTAGGTTGAGCACTATGTTCTTGCGGCCTTTCAACGGGCGGAAAGGCAGGGAGAAATAGGTCGTGCGCCCCATGATGACGGGGTATCCTTTGGTTACGGCCTTAAAATACTGGAGGTCTTCGGAGATATGCCAGGGGAGATCTCCCTTGACACCGATTCCGTAATTGTCGGCTATTGCGACGATGAGACATTTAAGCATAACACACTGATTGTTTCACAAAGATAAGTTTTAATTTGCTATCTTTGAAGAAATCTTTTCTATTATGACAGCTATCAGCAAAACTCTATGGGGCAAGGCCCAGGGAAAGGAGATTTACAAGTATAAAATGGAGAACGCTTCCGGGGCGTATGTGGTGCTCGCCAGCATAGGTGCAGCCATTGTCGAAATCCATGTTCCGGACAAGGACGGCAAACTGGGGGATGTGGTCATAGGCTATCCCGTGCCGGAGAGCTACGTGGGCGACGGCCCTTGCTGCGGAAAGGTTCCCGGGCGCTATGCAAACCGCATCGCCAAGGGTCATCTGGAGATAGACGGCAAACTCTACCAGCTGCCCATCAACAACGGTCCCAATCATCTTCACGGAGGCCCCGAAGGGTTCCAGAATCAGGTTTGGGAGTCCCGCATCGACGGCGACGCGGTGGAGTTCATGTATTTCTCGAAGGACGGTGAGATGGGTTATCCGGGCAACATGAAAGTGACCGCCCGCTACATCTGGACCGAAGGTAATGAGCTGGAGCTGACATTCGCGGCCGTGACCGACGCACCTACCGTGGTAAACCTTACGAACCACGTGTATTTCAACCTGGACGGCGAGGGTTCCGGCAGCATCGAGAAGCACGTCCTGCGCCTGAACGCATCCGAATATCTCCCTACCGACGACACCCTCATCCCTCTTGGAGAGAGTGAGCCCGTGGCCGGTACTCCCATGGATTTCGTGACCGCGAAGGAGATCGGGCGCGACCTGCGGGTGGATTTCCCTGCGCTTAACTATGGCAAGGGCTACGATGCCTGCTGGATAATCGACGGGCGTATCGACGGTCAGCTGGCCGAATGCGCGGAGCTTTCATCTCCCGCAAGCGGACGCGTGCTGAAGGTATATACCACCCAGCCCGGCGTGCAGGTGTACACCGGCAACTGGCTGTCCGGCTGCCCCGAGGGCAAGAACGCTCATATCTACCACGACTACGATGCCGTGGCCATCGAGTGCCAGCACTTCCCCGACTGCCCCAACCAGGCCGACTATCCTTCTACTTTGCTGAAGCCGGGCGAGACTTATGAGCAGGCGATAATCTGGGCTTTTGGAACATTATGAAACAATATTTGGACTTACTGCGGCACATCCGCGAAAATGGAGTGATCAAGCACGACCGTACCGGCGTGGGAACCCAGAGCGTATTCGGATATCAGATGCGCTTCGATCTTTCCGAGGGTTTCCCTTTGCTGACTACGAAGAAGGTGCACCTGAAATCTATAATCTATGAATTACTGTGGTTCATCGCAGGCGATACCAACATCAAGTACCTGAAAGACCACGGCGTGTCCATCTGGGATGAATGGGCCGACGAGAATGGCGACCTGGGCCCGGTGTACGGGCATCAGTGGCGCAGTTTCCCTGCTCCCGACGGGCGCAGCATCGACCAGCTTTCCCAGGTTATAGATACCATCAAGAACAATCCCGATTCGCGCCGCATGCTGGTTTGCGCATGGAATCCGGGCGAGGTCGACAAGATGGCCCTGCCTCCTTGCCATTGCCTTTTCCAGTTCTACGTTGCGGACGGAAAACTTAGCTGCCAGCTTTATCAGCGCAGCGCAGATACCTTCCTGGGCGTGCCTTTCAATATTGCTTCGTACGCTTTGCTGACCATGATGATTGCACAGTGCTGCGGCCTGAAGCCCGGCGAGTTCGTGCACACCACCGGCGACACGCATATCTATCTGAACCACTTCGACCAGGTGGCCGAGCAGCTTTCCCGCGAACCCCGGCCTCTACCCAAGATGATCCTGAACCCCGAGGTCAAAAGCGTCTTCGACTTCAAATACGAAGACTTCACCCTCACCGACTACGACCCCTGGCCCGCCATCAAAGCCCCCGTCGCCGTGTAGCGCAGGCGGAGCGGTGAAGCAGGGCCCTCGCGGGGAAAGAATCTTTTGAGCAGCATTAGGCGAGGTTTTTGCATCATAAGAAGCAAGATGTCGCGTTTCGCGCGATTAGTTGTTTTGTATGAAGATAGATTTTTTGAGGGCCGCAGCGGTTATTACCGTGGTGGCGGCAGCGCTCGCAGGTTCTGCGGGCGCGAGGGCGCAGAGCAGAAATGCAACGGTTAGTGGTTACATTACCGATTCAAAGACAGGGGAAACACTTCTTTCGGCCGGAGTATCTACCGGCACCGGAGCTGATTTCACAGGAGCAGTCACCAACTCTTATGGCTTCTATACCCTCACCGTCCCCAAAGGACAAAGGGAATTAACCTATTCCTACGTAGGTTATTCCGACCAGACCATAAGCATCGACCTCCAGAGAGACACCACCATCAACATCACCCTGAATCCCGACCTGCA
>JAFZJI010000057.1 GCA_017552105.1 Bacteroidales bacterium
AGTTCATAATCCTTGGCAAGTTCATTTTCGCCTACCCCCAGCAGCGACTCCAGAAGGAAAGCCAGAGTCCCGGTCCTGTCAGCCCCGTAAATACAATGGAAATAGACGGGCTTCCCTTCTCGGAGCCTGTCGTTGTGCCATTGTATTGCCAGGATATACACGTCCGAAGTCCAGCACTTGTCGTAATAATAATCGTTGGCGTTGCTGAAACGGACGTAATCGATGTCTTCTCCGAGGGGAGAGGATGTGATGCCGACGGCTTCGCTGTCAGTACGAAGGTCCAGCACGGCACCGCGGAATACGAGTCCGAACCTTATCCTCTTCCTCCCGTCTGCGGTAAGGATTCCCCCCAGGTCCCGGACATTGCAGATATTATCCACTTTGAGAAAACGCCTCCGGCCTGTGGTCATAAACTCTCCCCCGTCCACATACTCTCCTGAAGAAGATGTGACCTTCCAATGGTAATGCTTCCCCGGAATGAGGTTATAAATATCGTACGACACCGCAGAACCGGAAATTGAATAAATAACCGGATCTGTAAAATCCGGGTTGTCCGCCACAAGGATCCGCTGATTACCGCCCCCTGCAGGGAACTCCCATTCAACGCTTACCGGATACGGATGATCCTTCCGGTATGATGTGGTCATGGCGTAATAATCGTCGACGACGGAGTAACTGTAGTCCCCGTCCCTGTAAGGCATCATATCCAGTAAATCAAGATAGCTGCGCACCACCTTGTTCTCCAGATCATATTCTGCAGACCGTTCAGGCAGACCACCTGAAACGCCGCTATCCTCCCGTTCACAGGAGGATAGCACGACAGAGAATATCAAGAACGTCCGGAGAATCCTTCGTTTCATCGCAGCATATCAATAGGTCCAACACCAGGGACGTCGCTTGAGATTGGAGTTCATCAGAATTTCATCAAGAGGAGCGCTGAGCGGCCACATATGCTCCACATAATAGTAACCGGTCTTCCAGCCTCCCTGACCCCAGCAGCTGCGCGGATCCCAGAAATCTTTGCCCTGGAATTTGGTGTCTTTGTAAGTACCCCAGCGTATTTCATTGAAGAAATCCTTTCCTTCGAGGGCAAGTTCCACCCGGGTTTCGTAACGGATGGCTTCAAGCACCTTGGCGGGGTCCGTTTCCGTAACAGCCGGCATGCCGGCCCGGGTGCGGACTTCGTTCAGCAAGGGCAAGGCCTCTCCGACGCGGTCAGCACCTACCAGGGCCTCAGCCCACATAAGCTGAATCTCAGTAAAGCGGATAAGCGGCCAGTCCGTACCATCAAAAACCCTGTCCAGAGTGGATCCGTCGGCGACTATACCTTTGTTCCACAGGTAAACCATGTTGGAAGCGAATTCAGGCCAGAGATCCGAATTGTCTTCGCCATCCTGGCGTTTGAAACGCGGCCACCGGAGCTGAAAATCAATTGCCGTGAGGCAGATGTCGTTAATGAACTTGTATTTTTTGTACGGCGTGACGACCATTTTGTCAAGTCTCGGATCACGGCCTTCATAAGCCGTCCGCAGTCGGGCTTCGTTGCCGACATTCAGGTAATAATTGTCGAAAGTCTCCTGACCTATACGGCTTATGACTTTCTCAAGCTGGCCGTTAAGGGTAATGTATTTTTCAACAGTGGTGCCAGCTGCCACAGAGTCCTTGTAAGCAATCAGGCTGTCCCGCAGGAAGTAAACCTCACGCTGTTTCTCGCTAAGGCTGCTCCAGTCACCAAAGACATCGGACCACTTGAATTCCCGCCCATCGTTCCATTGGAAATCATCGACGAATTCTGCGGAAGGGATAAGCCTTGTCCATGAATTCAAGTGGGACCTGGCGCCGATAACCCACTGCCATATGGAACTGAAACCTTCAGTAAACGTGAACTCAAGAGGGAAAATCATCTCAGGACTATGTTCGTTTTCGTAAGAGAACATATCCTCCCATGTACCTTGCCACAAACCGAAACCGCATTCCTTCACCTTGGCGAAATCGGCGGCTGCCAGAGTATAGTATTCTTTTATCTTGCTTGCGTTTATATCCACGCCGTCAGGATAAATCTCGGAATTCTTGTTGGCCGCAAGCCACATATATGCATTGCCCCTCAATGCGAATGCCATACCCTTCGAAGGCTTGTAGAGCCTTTCACCGGAGAAATTATTAGTTTGGAATCCTTCGTTTCCTATACATTCGGTACATTCCTTGATTATCATCTCCCAGCAATCGTCCCAGACGGTCTGGCCCTTAGTGCAGTTGATGTCATCCACCTCTTCCAGATAAATGGGCACTTCACCGAACAGCATTATGAGTCTTGTATAGCAGAATGCCCTTATCATGCGGGCTTCACAAATATACTGCTCGTACAGTTTGTCGCCGACAACTTTCTTATCCAGATGTTCTATGGCTTTATTGCATGCATGGATGGTATTGTACATGCTCTTCCATTCAGCGGAGTTTTCGGTTCCGCCGGCCTTTTTGGTGGCATTCTTGATGAATGAACACTCGCTTCCGGCATCCAGTATGCTGGTATAGCCCATTCCTTCCAAGCCTATCCTGTTGAATCCGCCGAGGCCGTTGCTGGGAACAATGGTACTTAACCCATCCTGGTGCCTGTAAAGGGTAAACATCAGACCGTCCATACCGGCTTTGGACATACTTGGCGTCGTCCACATATTACCGTCGGAGATCTGGCTCCGGGGATAGGTGTCAAGGAGTCCTGTGCAGGATGCAAACAGAACGGAAGCAGTCAAAAGAAATATAATGTACTTTTTCATATCTGGAGAAAGATTAGAAATTCACTTGAAAACCACCGCTGATACTTCTCATCAAAGGATAACCTACGGACGTTCCTATCTCGGGATCCTGCCCCGGATATGATGAAAAAGTAAAAAGGTTCTCCCCGTTGACGTAGAATCTCAGTCCGTCCATATTCAGTTTGTCGGACAAGCTCTTAGGAAGAGTATAGCCCAGTTGCAGGCTCTTGACCTTGACATAATCACCTTTGTAATGATAGAAACCGGAAAGATCGTTGTTCATGGTCTTGTTATAAGTCAGACGCGGATATTTCCCGTCAGGATTGTCACTGGAATAGTGATCGTCGGCTATCCTCCGCATAATGGACTGCGCCTGGTTCACAAGGGTCGTATTGTAAACGCTGGTATTCCAGTTAAGATAGAAACCGAAGGCTCCGGTGAGCAAGGCATAGAAATCGAAGTTCTTGTAGCGCATGCTCAGGTTAAGGCCGGCAGTAAGCTTGGGCGTATAGCTGTGGCCCGTGAACCGCATGTCGTTGCTGTCACCATAATCCCCGTCCCCGTTCAGGTCGGCATAGATGAAGTCGCCGTAATAGAGGGTATTCTTGGAGATTGTGGAGCCTCCTTGGAACTTGTATCCTGCCGTTATCATGGCAACGAGCCAGTTGAAGTCCTTCTCAGTGCGTATCATGCCGTCGACGGGCCCTGCGTTTATGTCAACCTCCCCTTCTCCGGAATATCCCTTTCCGGTACCATGGTACAAGCGCCGCATATATTGGTCTCCCAGGATATGACCTTCAACTATATATCCGCCGAAACCGCTTTGGGCGACATCACCGATATTGTTTACATAGATACGGTTTCCGTCTTCATCTTCCTGCCACTCCTGGATCAGTTTACCTTTGTACTTCTTTACGAGAGTCTTGTTGAATGCCAGGTTGAGCCCTATCGAATAGCTGAAATCCTTACCTTTCCCATCCCTCCATTTGATTCCGAGCTCAAGGCCCTTGTTCTGGACGGCGGCGAGATTTTCATAGGGAGCGGTAACCGTTCCCATGGTAAGATGTATGGACGGACGGAAGAGGATGCCGGTAGTATTGCGGATATAACCGTCAATCTCTCCCGTCAGGCGGTTTCCAAGGAAGCCGAAATCCAAGCCGATGTCGCCGGTACGGGTTGTTTCCCATTCAAGGGACTTGTTGCCGAGAGACGTCACCACAAGTCCGGTAGTTTCCACTCCTCCGGACACTACATTGTTGGATGTATAAGTGCTTTGCCAGGCATAATTACCGGAATTGTTATTACCGGTTACACCCCAGGAAGCGCGCAGCTTCAGGTTGTCCATTCCCGGAAAGCGGTTCTTCATCCAGGGTTCTTCATTGATTCTCCAACCTGCCGAAAAAGAGGGAAACAGGCCCCAGCGCGATTCCGGCGCAAAACGGGAAGAACCGTCGTAACGCAGGTTGGCCTCAAACAGGTATTTGCTGTCGTAGGCATAATTAATCCTGCCGAAGCCGGACATTAGTCCCCACTCCGAATTCCCGCTGTCGGAATCGAAAAGAGTGGTATATGCAGACATCTCGGTTATGCTCCAGTCGCTCTTTCCTTGCTTTTTTACAGATGAAAAGGGAGCGATATGATGATTGACGGAATAACCTGCAATGGCACCGATATCGTGTTTGCCGAAAGTAGCGTTATATCGGAGGAGCGCCTCTCCGTTTGTCTTGAACGCGTCCGATACGCTGATGGTATTCGTGGCCGTCGACAGGGAAGTTTCGGTCTGGACAGAATCCGTGGTGTAGTTCCAGATTCTTGTAGAAGCGGTGTACTTATGTTCGTATCCGTGAGAAAAGTTATGGTTGAAGTTCAATTCGAACGACAGTCCTTTATAAAGCTTGGCAATCATGAACGCCGTGGCCGAACCCCTGTAAGTATATTTTTCCCCATCGCGTGTCGCCATATTCTTCAGGATGTTGTTGGCATTGGAATTTTCTTCATCCGTGGCGATATAGCCCCATTTGTCCGGGCCGCCGGGATACATTCCCGGGATGGTCATCTTCAGGTACTGGAAGCCGGAAGCGAGATCCATGAGTCCATAGTCCTGACGCTCTCCGAAAAGTCTTGCACCGACGGTAAGCCAGTCCGAGAATTTAACCTCGACATTGGTACGGATATCGAACTTGGTGGTTCCGCTGTTCATGCCATGGTGGCTCATCACACCCTTGTTGTCCAGATAACCGACCGAAGCATAGGCTTTGACGTTATCCGTCCCTCCGGACATCGAAACATTGTGCTTCTGCATGAAGCCGGTATGGAATGTTTCTTTAAACCAGTCCGTATTCGGATATGCTATGCGGTTGGGCACGCCGTAGGCGTTGAGTTCGTCGGGATTCAGCTTTGCGTTTTCCCAAAGGGCGATGGTCTGGTCGGAATACACGTGGGCTATACCGATATTGTCCGCTCCTTCATTGACAAGCCTCATGGACTCGGCATAGTCCGTAACATATTCCAGACCTCCCAGATAAGGCATCTGTGCCGTCAAATTGTTGCTGTACGTGACATGTATCTTGCCTGCGACGCCACCTTTGGTCGTAATCAGGATGACGCCGTTTGCCGCACGGGAACCGTAAATGGCAGTTGACGAGGCATCCTTTAAGACGGTTATCGATTCTATGTCCTGAGGGTTGATATTATCCATGGAATACTCAATGCCGTCAACCAGTACGAGAGGGCTGTTGGTATTCAGCGTGGTATTGCCACGGATGCGGAGCGTTGCGCCGTCATCGCCCGGCTGACCGGATGTCTGGGTAACCGCAAGACCGGGGGCAAGGCCGCCGAGGGCCGAGGAAGTGGATGTTATGGGGCGGGATTCCAAACCTTCGCTGAAATTGATAGAGGAAACGGCACCGGTAAGGTTCGCCCTCTTCTGGACGCCATAACCTACGACCACGACTTCGTCCAGGTAGTTGATGTCCGACGCCATCAGCAAGTCGATCTTGCCGCCTCCTGGATTAACTGCCCTTTCCTCTTCCTTAAAACCCATGCAAGTGAACAACAGCACGGTTCCGGGGGGCACCGAGATGGAATACTTTCCGTCCATATCCGTCATTGTCGAAATAGGATTCGCCGCCCCTTTTTCCACTACGAACACTCCGGGCATAGGCTGCCCAGCATCGTCCGTAACCACGCCGGAAACAGATACTTTCTTGGATTCTTTCTTTTTCGGACTGAGGGTAATCTGCCTGTCGAGTATTTCATAATCTATGGAAAGCCCGGACAGCACGGCGTCGAGCACCTGCCGGATGGTTCCGCTCGCTTTCGCTGTCACCAGTGCATTGACGTTGACGAGCGAATTGTTATACACGAAATTGTAACCGGACTTTTTCTGGATATCCGAAAGCGCGTAACTCAACTTGACCGCGTTGTAATCCACAGAAAAACTCTGTGCTTTAGCGAGAGATGATCCTAGAAGCAGCAGAGCCAGGATTACAAGAACTTTGCAAGATGACGACGAAAGTATTTTCTTCATACAATATATATTTAACGATATATATAATACACTTGTTCTGCCTTTTTCCCCGACCGAAAACAGGCTTTTTCAGGGACACGACAATGTATTCGGACAGACGCTCATCTACGCCGTTCTGCCTGAATTCTACGCAATCCTTGGCCTTGTCTGTGCCTATCTGGCGTAAGATTTATCGCCTGTAGATATAGAGTATCTGCCCGATGCGGAGCTTGTCGGAACGAAGATGGTTCCACTTCTTCAGCTGGGCTACGGTACAATGATTCCTGGCGGCTATCCTTCCAAGATAGTCGCCTTCTTTTACCTTGTAGCTGATACGCACCTCGTTGCCGCTCTCCTCGATGTTCTTGAGCACCTGGGCATTCAGCAACTCCCCTGCCCTGTGCAGATACAGAGAATCCTGGTCGGCGGAGAGGAATTTGGATGTCCAGCTGTAAGGGAGATTGAGGATATAGGTTCCCTCGTTTCCGGGGATGATGTCATGGGTGTACTGGGGGTTGAGCAACTTAACCGTTTCGAGCGGAACGCCCACCACCTCGTTTATCTGCTTGAAGTGGAGGTTGCGGCGTATCTCGAAGGTATCCACCTTTACGGGAAGGCCCACCTTGGCGGGCTGCAGGCCATATTCACGGGCATAGTGGAATGCGTACATGGCACCGATGAACGCGGGCACGTAGCCTCGTGTTTCCCTGGGAAGATAAGGGTAGATGCTCCAGAAATCCATCTTGCCGCCGGCGCGTTTGATGGCCTTGTTAACGTTGCCCGCGCCGCAATTGTAGGCGCTGATGGCAAGGTTCCAATCCCCGAACACGCTATAGGCGTCGCGAAGATACCTCGCCGCAGCATCCGCCGCCTTTTCCACGTCCAGACGCTCGTCCACGAAGGAATTAATCTTTAGTCCGTAGAGCCTGCCCGTCCTGTACATGAACTGCCATATGCCCATTGCGCCTGCCCTGGACTCCGCTACCGGATTCAGGTTCGACTCGATTATCGACATGTACTTAAGTTCGAGCGGAAGCCCGTATTTGGCGAGGATTTCCTCGAAGATGGGGAAATAGTACAGGCTCCGGCCCATCATGTTCTCCACATGGCGGGGCATCTTCTCGGAATAAAGGATCATGTAGTTCTTCACCGTCTCGTTGAAAGGGATGGTGATGTATGCGTTCATGGCAGAGAGACGGCGCATCATCTCCTCGTCGGAAACATTGGAAGAGAAATGCACGGCATCCATGTCATAATCGGATTTCTCGAGATAATCCGCGCTCAGCCTCTGGCGGTACCAAAGGTCGATGAGGCTGTCGGAGAGTTCCGCGGAAATGGAAGGTGTTCCGGGATCCTGCATGGGTGCGGCTGCATCCACGCTGTCCTCGGCCACCTGGGCGGAAAGAAGGCTGTCCAACCTGGAACGCATGGCTGCGAGTTCCTTGCGCAAAGCCTCGTTTTCGGCCTTCAAGGCCTTCTTGTTCTGGGCTACGGCGGGATATGCCGTGAGAGTTAGCAGCAGTAAGATAACAAGCTTTTTCATCCACATCAGAATCTGATTCCCAAACTGAGCCCGACGGCCGACTGGCCGGGGGCGAAAGCATAGCTGTTATCGGGAGTGAGTATGGTAGGATTGACCGACATGGTGATATCGTCGGCGATGTTGAAGTCGTGCATGTATGCGAAAACGTTCGCGTCTATGACCTGCAGCAGATAGAAACCTGCGATGGCCAGCACGGAATAGTCGCGCATACGGCGGTAGTAATTCCTCCAGTACAATGCGGCCTCGGCGGTGATAGGGCCGGAGTAGTCCGGATCCTCCGTGGCTTTCTTGTAATTGCGGCGGCAGCGCTCATAGTCGGCGCGGTTCTCGAAATAGAAGTGGAAAGAGCCCATCAGGCCACCCCAATAGATAGGGAGTTTCCAGGTCTCGCCATTGTATATCTGGCCCAGGCCGGGCACCAGTATGGAATACAACGTAGCTTTTCCGGCACTAGGATAATCTGCCTCGTAGCTGATGACTTCGTCCAGGGCCATCCCCCAATATGTAAGGCCCGCAAGCGCAAAGCAGAGCTTGGAGTTCTTGTCGTCGTTCTTGTTCTTGAAGTAGAAACCGCCTGCAAGCCCGCCGGCGATCCCGGCATAGACTATGGGAAGTTTCCAGTAATCTTTGTTATAAATCTGTCCGGTACCGGGGAACAGCGCGGAGCCGAAAGCCATGGTGCCGGGTTTCAGGGGATTCTTATGGGCGACGCCTCCGAAGAACTCCTTGAACGAGAACATCACGTCGGTGCTGTCTTTGGGAGATGAAGGATCGTCGTTATAGCTCTGGGTAAAGGCTTCTTCCTTGAACTGGGCACGGAGCGGCGTGCCGATGGAAAGACCCACCAGCGCCAGTGCCAGTATGCATAGAAGTTTCCTCATCAGATGTCCGCCTTCTCCAAAGCTTCCAGGAACTTGTGAACTTCCTCGTCGGAAGCGAATTTCACTGTCATCGTACCCTTACCAGAAGCCGAGCGGCGCACGGAGATGTCGTTGCTGAAGTATTTTCCTATATGGGAAAGCATGCGGGTATATTCCAAAGGAAGTTCCGGCTGGGAAGCGGCACTCTTGCGTTTGCCATCGGGATTCTTCAGATACTTCCGTACCAGATCCTCGAGTTCGCGTACGCTGAGCCCTTCTTTGATCACCAGGTCGCAGAACTTCTCCTGCGAGGGAGCATCGGGAAGAGCGAGCAGCACTTTAGCGTGGCCTACGCTCAGAAGCCCGACTTTGAGGTCGTGCTGAATCTTTACGGGGAGCTTCAACAGGCGCAGGGTATTGGCAACGCTGGCGCGCTTCTTCCCCACCCTGTCGGCCATGGCCTCCTGGGTAAGGTTGCATTCGTCGATTAGGCGCTGGAAGCTGAGGGCGGTCTCGATAGGATCGAGATTCTCCCTCTGGATATTCTCCACGAGGGCCATCTCCAGCATACCCTGGTCGTCGGCATCGCGCACGTAGGCGGGGATCATCGACATTCCGGCCATGCGGCTGGCCTTGAAACGGCGTTCACCGCTGATTATCTGGTAGCGTCCGTCTGCAATCTTGCGCACGGTGATGGGCTGTATCAGCCCCAAGGTGCGTATGGATGCCGCGAGTTCCTCGAGAGCCTCCTGGTCGAAGGCCATACGAGGCTGGAAAGGATTGGCTTCCACCTTCTCCACCGGGATGCGGAGCACGTCGGAAGAATCCTGACGGGGACGCGCCCCGGCGATCTCCTTGTTCACGTAGCCTACAGGCTTACGGAACTGATCCACATTTATGTCTTCGCCCAGCAGGGCGCCCAGGCCTCTTCCGAGCCCGCGCGGTTCTTTATTGCTCATTGCGTTTTTCTCCATTTCTCTCGAGCACTTCCGCCGAGAGGCTCATGTAGTTGTTGGCACCATTGCTCATGATGTCGTAAAGGATGATGGGTTTACCATGGCTGGGAGCTTCGCTGAGGCGGATATTGCGCTGGATGATGGTACGGAATACCATATCCTTGAAATGCTCGCGGAGCTCCGCCACCACCTGGGTATGGACCTTGGTGCGGCCGTCGAACATGGTTACCAGGAAGCCCTCGATGGTAAGGGAAGGATTCACCTCGCCCTGCACCAGACGTATGGTCTGCAGCAGCTTTCCGAGGCCCTCCAGTGCAAAGAATTCAGGCTGCACGGGGATGATCACGGAGTCGGCGGCGGTGAGGCAGTTTACGGTAATCAGGCCAAGCGAAGGGGAACAGTCGATGATTATGTAATCGTAGTTGTCCTTGATGGGCTCCAGAGCTTTGCGAAGCACGCTTTCCCTCTGCTGGAATTCCAGCATCTCGATTTCGGCGCCCACGAGATTGATGTGAGATGGCACCAGATGCAAGCCGGCCATTTCGGTCTGGATCAGTGCGTCTTCTATGCCGATCTGGCCGATCATGACCTCGTAGAGGGTGCGCTTGTCGGCATTGTCGGGCGAGAAGTTAAGACCCGAGGTCGAGTTGGCCTGAGGGTCGGCATCGATGATGAGGACCTTCTTCTCCATCACCGCGAGGGATGCCGACAAGTTGATGGCGGTCGTGGTCTTTCCCACTCCGCCTTTCTGGTTTGCTATCGCTATAATCTTTCCCATACCGTAGAATTCTGTCAATCTACAAATTTAGAAAAAAATTTGGTTATGACCCAATGGACGAGCCAGGACAATAGCCGTGCAAGAATTATTCCTACAATCGCTCCTACCAGTATATCTCCCAGAAAATGTTTGCCCACATACACGCGGCTGATGCTGACCCCCGCAACCCAAAGTATCATCAGCACAGGCAATAAGCGCTCCTTCCGCCCTCCGTTCAGGCGGTGCATAAGGAAAGTCACCACGGTTGCGACTCCGGCACAGGTCGCGGCATGGGCCGAGAAAAAGCCGTATTTGCCGCCCTTGCGTTCGAGTATGTTCAGTCCGTTCCCGGTCATGAACTCATCCCAGCACGGGCGCAGACGCATCACGGAGTTCTTCACGAGATTGGCCGTCTGGTCGATCAGGGCGACCGAAAGGACGGTGGTAATGAGTACTATCAGGGTCTTTTTCCACCCCAGCCGCCTCCACAGGTAGTAGAAGAGAAGCAGATAAAAAGGCACCCACACCATGCGGTTGCTAAGTATGGGCATCACCGCATCGGTAAAAGCGCCCGAAAAGCCATTTATGGCCAGAGTGGCCGAGCGGTCCAGTTCCACCAGGGAGGTCAGACTCATTTCTGCAATGCCCTCCACAGCATGTCGGTGAGTTCCTTGATTCCCTCTCCGCTGACAGAGGAGATGAAAACGTGGGGCACGTCGGCAGGAAGGGTAGGCTCGATTTCGCGCTCTATGCTTTCGTCGATCATGTCGCACTTGGTGATGGCGAGCACGCGCTCCTTCACCAGCAGTTCGGGATTATAGAGTCTAAGCTCGTTCAGAAGCGTCTGATAAGTGCCGGGGATATCGTCTTCGTCGACAGCGACCATGAAAAGCAGCACGGAATTACGCTCTATGTGGCGGAGGAACCTGTCCCCGATTCCTCGCCCTTCGTGTGCCCCCTCGATGATTCCGGGGATGTCCGCTATCACGAAGGACTTGTCGTCGTAATATCTTACTATACCCAGGTTGGGCTCAAGTGTGGTGAAGGCGTAGTTGGCAATCTTCGGTTTGGCCGAGGTCACCGTAGCCAGCAGGGTGGATTTACCCGCATTGGGAAATCCCACCAGACCTACGTCGGCAAGAAGTTTGAGCTCCAGGATGAACCATCCCTCCTCCCCTTCCTCGCCGGGTTGGGCGAAGCGCGGAGTCTGGAGCGTAGGAGTCTTGAAATTATCGTTTCCGAGCCCACCGCGGCCGCCTTTGCAGAGAATCCTCTCCTCCCCGGGCTCGGTGAGATCCATCACGACCTCGTCGGTCTCGGCATCCTTGACTATGGTTCCTACAGGAACGTCCAGATAGATATCTTCGCCGTTCTTGCCGTGGCGCAGGGCGGCACCGCCCTTTTCGCCGTCGTCGGCTTTCACATATTTGCGGTATTTGAGGTGGATAAGTGTCCAGAACTGCGGGTTCGCCCGCAGGATAATATGACCTCCGCGGCCGCCGTCGCCGCCGTCCGGACCGCCCTTGGGAACATATTTCGCCCTGAGCAGATGGGTGCTGCCGGCGCCTCCGTGGCCGGACTCGCAATGTATCTTTACAAAATCTATGAAATTGCTTTCTGCCATAACGTACAAAGGTAAGTATTTTTGCAGGATTTTTTTATATTTGCAAAAGTTAGTAGTTCCATCATTTAAGAGGTTTTCAATGGACAATTTTGCAAAAAAGTACGTAGACGGCTTTATGGCCGGTCTAGTCGCAAGGAATCCGGGTGAGCCCGAATTCCATCAGGCTGTGAAGGAAGTTGCCGAGAGCATCGCTCCCTACATTGCCGAGAATCCTCAACTCATCGATTTGAAGATCCTGGAAAGGATCGCCGAACCGGAGAGAATCCTCATCTTCCGTGTCCCCTGGACTGATGACCGGGGCGAACTCCACATCAACCGCGGTTTCCGCGTGCAGTGCAACAGCGCCCTCGGCCCTTACAAAGGAGGCATCCGCTTCCACGCAAGCGTCAATTTGAGCATAATGAAGTTTCTTGCCTTCGAGCAGACCTTCAAGAACAGTCTCACCACTCTCCCCATGGGAGGTGGCAAAGGTGGGTCAGATTTCAACCCCCGCGGCAAGTCAGATGCCGAAGTCATGCGTTTCTGCCAGAGTTTCATGACCGAACTTAGCAAGCATATCGGGCAGGACACCGACGTCCCTGCAGGCGATATCGGCGTGGGCGGCCGCGAAATCGGCTACCTCTTCGGCCAGTACAAGAGGCTTCGCAACGAATTCACCGGAACCCTTACCGGCAAGGGCCTCGCCTGGGGAGGATCCATCCTCCGTCCCGAAGCCACCGGTTATGGCCTGTGCTACTTTGCCGAGCAGATGCTCGCCACACAGGGCAAGAGTTTCGAAGGGCAGACGGTGGTAGTTTCCGGTGCAGGTAACGTTGCCCAGCACGCCGCCGAAAAGGCCATGCGCCTGGGGGCCAAGGTCGTCACCCTCTCCGACTCCGACGGTTTCATCCACGATTCCGAAGGTTTCGACGAGGAGAAGATAGCCTACGTCAAGCAACTCAAGAACATACGCCGCGGCCGTATCAAGGAGTATGTGGAGAAGTATCCCAACGCCAAGTATTACCCCGGCATGCGTCCTTGGGGCATCCCCTGCGACATCGCACTCCCCTGCGCAACCCAGAACGAAATCGGCAAGGAAGATGCCGAGGCCCTCGTCAAGGGCGGTTGCTATTGCGTAGCCGAAGGTGCCAACATGCCTTCCACCCCCGAAGCTATCGCGGTATTCCAGGAAGCCAGGATACTGTACTCCCCCGGAAAGGCATCCAATGCCGGTGGCGTCGCCACTTCCGGTCTGGAAATGAGCCAGAATTCCATGCGCCTGCACTGGACCGCCGAAGAGGTGGATGCACAGCTCCGCCGCATCATGTCCGACATCCACGCTGCCTGCCTGAAATACGGCACCGAGGCCGACGGCCACGTGAACTACGTGAAGGGTGCAAACCTGGCCGGCTTCATCAAGGTAGCCAATGCCATGATAGATCAGGGTATAGTCTAACACTTCGAACGATGGCCGACAACGTAGCATTGATGAGCCGACGCATCCGCAGGATCCTGCTGGTGTGCAACAACTACGACAATTTTTCGCTGGAAGAGGACGGCAGGCTGGATATGCGCATTTCGCGCGAGTATTCCGAGCTGAACCTCTCCAACCCGCCCCAGTTCGTGAGGGTGGAAACCACCGCGGACGCTCTGCGTCTCGCGGAAGAGGGCGAAAGGTTCGACTTGGTGATCACAATGTACAATGTCGGTTCCATCGACGTGTTCGACTTCTCCGGCAAGATGAAGGCCATCGCGCCCCAAACCCCTATTGTGCTCCTGACCTCCTATTCGAAGGAGGTTTGGCGCCGTATGCAGGAGCAGGACCGCAGCAACATCGACTACGCCTTCTGCTGGAGCGGTTCCACCGACCTTATCATAGCCATCATCAAATTGCTGGAGGACAGCCTCAACGCCGAAGAAGACATACTCGAAGGCGGTGTGCAGTGCATACTGCTGGTCGAGGATTCCGTGCGATACTATTCCACCTATCTTCCTCTGCTGTACAAGCTGGTCCTCCAGCAGAATGTTGCCGCACTCAAGGACGCCCTCAACGAGGAACAACAGATCTTCCGTAAGAGGGCCCGCCCGAAGATACTGATGGCAACGAATTACGACGACGCCGTTTCCCTGTTCGAGCGCTACAAGGGCCAGATGCTGGGAGTCATCTCCGACATCGGCTTCGTGCTCCACAGGGGCGACAAGTCGTCGGAAGAAAAGCTGGATGCCGGCATCGACCTCTGCAAGCTCATACGCGAGCAGATGCCCAAGATGCCCATCCTGATGCAGTCCTCGCAGGAAAGCATGCGCAGCGTCGCCGAGCAGATGAGGGTGGGATTCCTCATGAAAAGGTCCAAGACCCTCACCCACGAACTCGGTGAATACATAGGCCGGGAATTCGGCTTCGGCGACTTCGTGGTCACCGACAGCAAACTCCGCCAGGTTGCCAGGGCATCCGACTTGCAGGGCGCCGAGCACATCATCTCCACCGTACAGGACAATCTGCTCGAGGTGCTGCGCTCCAAGAACTATATATCCCGCTGGCTGCTCGCCAGAGGTATATTCTCGGCAGGCAACAAGCTCAAGAACATCAATTCGAAGGATGTCGACGAGCTCCGCACCACTGCCGTCAAACTCATCCACGAGTACCGCACCACCCAGAGCCTGGGCGTGGTGGCCAAGTTCAACCCGGACACCTACAACGACACCATAGGTTTCGCACGCATAGGCGAGGGTTCCACCGGCGGCAAGGCACGCGGACTCGCCTTCCTCAGCCACCTGCTCTACAAGCACAGGCTCTACGACCGTTGGGAGGATGTAAGGGTCACGGTTCCCCGCACCCTTGTCATCTCCACCGAATACTTCGACCGTTTCATACTCGAAAACGGCCTGCAGTATGTAATCAACGCCGACCTTTCTGACAGCGAACTGCTCACCCAGTTCGTCTCGTCCACCCTGCCTGCCGACCTGATGAGCTACCTGCGCATATTCATCCGGCACATCGACAAGCCACTGGCGGTACGCTCGTCTTCCAAGCTGGAAGATTCTTACTATCAGCCGTTCGCAGGCGTCTATTCCACCTACATGATACCCCGCACCGAGAACGAGGACCAGCAGCTCCGACTGCTCTCCAACGCCATCAAGAGCGTCTATGCCTCGGTGTACTACGCTTCTTCCAGAGGCTACATCACCGCCACCGCCAACGTCATTTCCGAAGAGAAGATGGGAATCATCCTCCAGGAAATCTGCGGCAGCGAGGACGGAGGATACTTCTTCCCCACCATCTCCGGCGTCGTACGTTCGGTGAACTTCTATCCCGTGGGGTACGAAAAGCCCGAAGAAGGCATAGCAAAGATTGCTTTCGGCCTCGGAAAATCCGTGGTGGACGGGGACCAGGTACTGCGTTTCTCGCCCTTCTACCCCAGGAACGTGCTCCAGACCTCTACCCCGGAACTGGCCATGAGGGACACCCAGCAAACCATGTACGCCCTCAACCTCCAGCCCGGCAAGTTCAAGACTTCGGTCGACGACGCCGTGAACCTGGAGCGCATCCCCATCGTGGATTGCGGCAAGTTCCGCGAGTTCCCGAAGGTGGTATCTACCTACGACTATGAAAACCAGCGCATGGTGGACTCCCCTTCCGCAGTTGGCCCGAAGGTGGTGAGTTTCGCCCATATACTGCGCTACGACACCTTCCCTCTCGCCGAGATCCTGCGTGAACTTATGAAGATTGCCGACGACGAGATGAAGTGCAGCGTGGAGATGGAATTCGCGGTCGACCTCGAGTCCCGCAACTTCCAGCTGCTGCAGATCCGGCCGATATCCTCCGACAGCATGAAGACCGAGGTGGATTGGAAGACCATCGACGAAAGCGGAGCCCTGGTGCGCTCATCCTGCGCCCTGGGAACCGGATGGATCCCGGATATCAAAGACATAGTATATGTAAAGAAAGACAGCTTCGACAAGATGCGTACCACCCAGATTGCGGAGGAGGTCCGTGCCCTTAACTCACGGCTCCGCGATGAGGGCCGCAGCTATCTTCTGATAGGCTACGGCCGATGGGGCTCCAGCATCCCCACCCTGGGCATACCGGTGGTGTGGAGCGACATCTCCGAAGCGAGGGCCATAGTGGAATGCTCGCTGAGCGACTTCCGGGTGGATCCCAGCCAAGGCTCCCACTTCTTCCAGAACCTTACCTCCTTCAATGCAGGATACATCAATGTAGATGAATTCTCCCGTGCCGCCGACTTTCTGGATTTCGAGGCCCTGGAGAAGCTTCCCGCTGCAGAAGAAGGAACCTTCATCCGGCATATAGCCCTGGATGCGCCTTTGCAGGCTTGTGTTGACGGACGTACGGGAAAAGCCGTCATCAAGCTATGAAAAAGGCCCTCATATCCCTTATTCCCGTAGTCGTGCTGATCGCCATGCTGGCGTTCAACGTGAGCATACTCGGCAGCGATTCCATACAGGGAGCCAGCCAGGTAGCGCTGCTGATCGCCACCGGCATCGCGGTATGGCTTTCGATGTGGCTGTTCAAAGTGCGCTGGTCGGCTTTCGAAGAGGGAATCAAGAGCAATATAGGCAACGTCACCTCCGCCATAGTAATACTGCTGCTCATCGGTGCCATCTCCGGCACCTGGACCATGAGCGGCATAGTGCCGACAATGATCTGCTATGGCGTCAAGGTTCTTTCTCCGTCCTTCTTCCTGCCTGCCGCCTGCATAATCTGCGCAGCCGTTTCGTTGATGCTGGGAAGTTCCTGGACTACCATCGCCACCGTGGGCGTGGCCCTGCTTGGCATAGGCAAGGCAGAAGGGTTCAGCGACGGCCTGATTGCCGGTGCCATCATCTCCGGAGCATATTTCGGCGACAAGATCTCTCCCCTGTCCGATACCACCGTGCTTGCGTCTTCCATAGTGAACACCCCGTTGTTCACACATATACGGTATATGCTGATCACTACGGTGCCATCATTCGTGATAGCCCTCATAGCCTTCACGGTCATAGGCCTCAGCGGAACCCCGGATACTCCGGCAGACATGAGCGCATTCACGGACGTGCTGTCTTCCAAATTCCATATCAGCCCATATCTGCTGCTGGTACCGCTTTTCACCGGCGTGCTGATCGCACGCAAGACTCCGGCCCTCATCGTGCTGGCCCTTTCAATAGTGGCGGCATCGGTCGCAGCCATCATCTTCCAGCCGGAAATAATACGCGGAATAGGCCGTGGGGCAGCCCTGGCACATGGAGTCGAAGGGCCTCTGAGCGATTGGAAGATAATGCTCGCCGGCACCGTGGAAAGCATCTACAACACCGTTTCCCTCGATACGGGGAACGCACAGGTGAACGAGCTGGTGATGTCCCGGGGTATGACCGGAATGCTGAACACCGTCTATCTTATCATATGCGCAATGTGTTTCGGTGCCTGCATGAGGGCAGGCGGCATGATAGATGCCCTTATGAAGGCCATGCGCAAGTTCACCGGGAACCGTACCGGTCTGGTGGCATCCACCGTCGGAACCGGAGCCACCCTGAACACCTTCGTGTGCGACCAGTACCTGGCCATAATGCTGACGGCCAACATCTTCAAGGATATATATGAGGATTCGGGCTATGAGAACAGGCTCCTGAGCCGTTCGGTGGAGGATTCGGCCACGGTTACATCGGTGCTGGTGCCATGGAATACCTGCGGCATGACCCAGGCTACCATACTTAGCACCCCGACTTTGGTATATCTGCCTTATTGCTTCTTCAACCTGCTGAGCCCGCTGATGAGTATCCTGATAGCGGCCGTGGGTTACAAGATTCTCAGAACATCGAACAAAGCCTGACGATCTGCTGGCATCCCTGATAGCCGGTTGCGTCGTAATGGAAGGCGGCGACCACCTCCAGCTTCACTTCTTTGGTCAGATTGGGAGCCCAGATGAGCTCGACCCTGTCGTAGAAGCCTTTGTAGGTAGTTTCTCCCAAATACAGATTGGAAGCATATGTCCCTCCCTCGGGAGCAGGATAATCGTAATAGACCAGGAGGTTATCTCCGGTATAGAGGGAATTCTGCAGGCATACATTCCACTTCTTGGCCCGGAATATGAACTCCGCTCCGAGGGGCAGGGCCGCCTTGCGGTCTATCTCCCTGGAACGCTGATATCCGGCCAGCAGAAAAGCCTGGAGGGACAGTTCCTGCAGAGGGAGGCGGGACAGGTCATACTTCAGCCATGGAGCAAGCAGGTGATTGTCTATCACGTTCTTGGCCACCTGCGATGTCGCGAAGTGATAGAAACTTCCGGACCAACCCGCAGAAAAATCCCGGGTAATTGTCCAGGAGCCGGAAGAGAATACCTGGAAGCGCTCGCGGGAATTGGGGCCATAGCTGCCCATCCAGTCGCAACCAAGCTCTGCATCGAATCCGCCTTTGCCGTAGCGGAGCAGCACGCCCTCTTTGTTCACGTCGTGGAATGCATAGGCATCGCTCCACATGGCACGGCTGTATCTACCTTTGATAAGAGCCCTGGGATATGCTCCCGCAACAGCCTCGAAATAGCGGCCGTCACTTTCTTTGAACGCTGCCATATAATACAGGCTGGCCTCAAAGAAATTTTTGTCGGTAAAAAAAGAGCCGCTGAAATCGCGGACAACCGATCCGCCAAGTATGATCTTGTGCACGGTACGGTCGGACTCGTTGAAACTAAGACCGGCTTCCCCGCGAAGGATTGCCGTATGGAAGGTCTGGGACTGCATGTACTTCTCGCCGGCGACATCGAATTCGCGATTGTCGAAAAGATAGTCGAAATCCGAACCGTACACGAACTTCTGTGCCATGGCCGGAGCCATGGCGCATATGGAAATCAAAACGACAGCAAACAGTCTCCTTCCAGTCATATCGGCGTTTACAGCTACTCCTAAAGGGTGTCCATCAGGGCAATCACACGGGCCTCGACCTCGGGAATGGTGCCGACTGCATCGACTTCGTGATATATGCCCTTCTCTTTGTAAACTTCGATAAGAGGTTCGGTCTTGGCGTGATAGGTACGGATGCGGTTGGCGATGGTTTCGTCGTTGGCGTCGTCTGCGCGGCCTTCGATGACAGCACGCCCTTTGATACGCTCCTTGATGACTTCGTCGGGTATCATGAGGGAGATGACGCCGGTCACATTCTCACCACGGGAATCCAGCATCTCGTCCAGGTCCATGGCCTGGCCTACCGTGCGGGGGAAACCGTCGAGAAGGAAGCCTTTCACGTCGGGATTTGCGGCGAAGACGTTGGCAATCATACCTTCTACCACTTCGTCGGGAACCAGCTCACCCTTTTCGATAAGATCTTTGGCCTGCTTGCCGAGGGCTGTACCGGCAGCGATTTCGCTGCGAAGGAGTTCTCCGGTAGAAATGTGCTTAAGATGGTAACGCTTGACCATCGGGGCAGCGTGAGTGCCCTTGCCGGCCCCGGGAGGGCCGAACATGATAAAATACTTTTGCATATTATTCCAACACGTAAATATCCTTGAGGTTGCGCCCCAGTTCGTCGTAATCGAGGCCGAAGCCTACGATGAAACGGTTGGGGATCTCGGCACCAACGTAATCCAGCTTGTCGCGGCCCTTGAAAACCTCGGGCTTGAGGAGCATGGTGCAGATGCGGACATCTTTCGCGCCTTTCTCCAGCAGCTTTTTCTTCAACTCGACGATGGTGTTGCCTGTATCCACGATGTCTTCGCAAACTATCACCGTACGGCCCTTGATGTCGGTAGTAAGAGGCATTACTTCCTTGACGACACCGGTGGATGTCGTACCCACGTACGACGACAGCTTCATCGAAGCCAATTCCACGGGGAAACTGAGACGCTGCATAAGTTCGCCGGTGAACATTACGGAACCATGGAGGATGCAAAGCAGCACGGGGATGTCCTCTTCGCAGCGACGCTCATAGGTATGATCCGGGCAGCAAAAATCAGCATTGATCTTATCTGCCACGCCATCAATGATTTGCGAGACTTTCTCGTAGGGAATGAAAGGTACGAAGACCTTGTCATGAATATAAACTTTGTCCATATCGAAAGATATCAAAGCATAAAGTTACAAATAATTCCGATACGAAAACAGAAAAAATGTTTCAGATATGCATTTATCTGATTGACATTTAAGTTTGCCGGACATATCTTTCCGGAATGAATCTGCTGATATCCCTCACGGGGGCCATCCTGCTGCTCAGCGGAGCCGGAAGCCTCGAGGAACTGGACGAAAACGAATACGCGCGCTACTGCGCCCTGGCGGAGCAGCCCATATGCATAAACCTGGCAAGCACTGCCAGGCTGCGATCCTGCGGGCTGTTCAGCAGCTACCAGGTAGCGAGCTTGCAGAACTACATTGAATCTTCCGGCGACATTCTATCGATATCGGAACTCGGCACGGTGCCGGGCTTCACTCCGCATGTGGCCGAAGCCCTCGCATACTTCATCTCCCTTGAAAGCTATTCCCGGGCCGGAGAAAGGAGGAAACGAAAGCTGAGGCAAGACGCGATGGTGAGGTACGGTGGCAGTTCCCTGTCCGGGAAATACCACCTGGAAGCCGGTGACAGGGCCGAGGGCTGGCTTTCCTGCAGGCAGCGCCTCACGCTCAGCATGGCCGTCTATGGGAAACGCCCCTGGAAACTTATCCTGGGCGATTATAACGCCCGCATGGGCCAGGGGCTGCTGGTATGGGGGTCTTTTTCCCTGGGCGGCTTTTCTTCCACATCCGCATTCAGCAGGAACGCTTCCGGCATCTCCGGCACGGGCTCCTGGTCCCCTTCGTGGAGAGGGTTTGCCGCCGGCTATGACGGCAGGTGCTGGCAGGCATCGGCCGCAGTCGGGATTGACGGCTGCCTGCTGGGGGCCGTCTCCTTTCTGGGAAGCAACGGCAGCGTGGGCGCCAACTGCATCTACGGAAACGTCGGGAAAGGCCTGTCCCTGGACTGGAAAAAGTCTTTCGGGCATCTAGCCTTTTTCGGGGAGGCAGCCTGGTGCGGCAGCCCTGCCATAGTCGCAGGGTGCAGATGGGATCCGTCCTATGAAACATCCGCCGTAGCGCTCGCGAGATATTATCCCCCGGACTATCAGGCCGCCATGGCCGGGGCCGTCCGCAGCGGCAGCAAGACCAAGGACGAGGCCGGAATCAGCGCAGGAGTCCGCGTACGCTGGTTCAGCGCCACCGCCGACATGGCCTTCCATCCGGATAGATGGAAGAAGCACGCCAAGAATTACCAGCAGTTCAAGTCTGTCATAAGCGCAGCACCGCAGTTCTCCGCAGGAAGATGGCTTCTCTCCCCTTCCGCCAGATGGACTGAGAGGATGCAGCTGAGCCCCAAGGGAGATGCTGCCGTCCCCGAATGGAAGCATGAACTGCGTTGCGACCTGAAGGCAGCCAGAGGCTGTTTGGATGGCACTCTCAGGCTGGACTTCCTGCAGACTGGGACTCACAAACCGGGAGGGCTGGCATACCTGGAAGCCGGCGGAAGATGGCCGGGCAGAGCCGGGGAAGACAGCAACGTTCCGGATACAAGCCGGCTGCAACTGTCGCTGCACTTGCGGGCCACCATCTGCCGTACCGATGGTTGGACCTCGCGTATCTATGCGTATGAAAGGGATCTGCCGGGAGCTTTCAACGTACCGGCCTGGTACGGACGCATGCACGGCCTGTCACTAGTGGCCGGGGTCAGATACCGCAGGAAAAAGACAAGGCATCAGCTCGACCTCCGGGCAGGCCTGACGAAATACGCTGAATTCAAGATCCAATATGCCGTACGGCTATAATTCAGGGATCACCTTCTCCATCTTGATGCCCCTGGAACCCTTTACCAGAATGGTCAAACCGCTGAAATCAGCGGTATGGCCTGAGACATGGGAGGCAAGGGTATCGGAATCCGCGAAATGGCCCTTGATGATAGCATCGGCACCGGGCACTATTCCAAGTTCCTGCAGGGCCTTGCCGAATTCTTCGCCCACCAGACAGGCCTTGATGCCGGCTGCGACCAGCTTGCGGACAATTCCCTTATGCTCCTCCACCGAAGCGTCTCCAAGCTCGCGCATGTCGCCGAGCAGGGCCAGCTTGGCATCGGACTGCAAGGCAGCCAGATTGTCGATCGCAAGCCCCATGGAAGTAGGGTTGGCATTGTAGGCATCCACGATGAGGGTGTTACGGGAGGTCTTTTCCAGCTGCGAACGGCTGTTTGCGGGTGTGTAGGCCTCGATGGCAGCTATGGCGTCGGCACGCTTGACACCGAAATACTCCGCGATGGAAAGGGCTGCAATCACATTGTCGGTATTGTATGCACCCACCAGCTTGGTATGTATCTCGTCCTTGCCGACTTTTATGGCAAGGTAGGGATTCTCGGCCGTGGTAGGAAGCACTTCCACTCCAAGGGAAGCACGGCTGAACTCCCACTGATGGCAGGCTTGGGCTCGCGCAGCGGCAGCCAGGTCGGCATGGTCGGTGTTCACGAAGATGACCGAACCATTGCGGCTGCCCAGCCATTTGTAGAGCTCCGTCTTGGCAGCAAGCACGCCCTCGTAGGACCCGAAGCCCAGCAGATGCGCCTTGCCAACGTTAGTGATATAGCCATAATCCGGCTGGCTGACTTTGACCAGTTTGGCTATGTCGTCGGGATGATTGGCCCCCATCTCCACCACGGCCATCTCCGCATCTCCGGGGATGGACAGCAGGGTCAGAGGCACTCCTATGTCGTTGTTCAGATTACCCTTCGTGGCAGATACCTTGAACTTGGCACCCAGCGCCGCCGCAATCAGTTCTTTGGTAGTCGTCTTTCCGTTGGTTCCGGTAAGGCCTATCACGGGTATGCCCAGCACCTGGCGATGATGTATCGCCAGCGCCTGCAACGCCACGAACGGATCCTCCACCAGAATCAGACGCCCGATCAGGTCGGGCGTGACTCTCACGGAAGTTTTTTGAGCGAGCCCGTGAGGACTGGCAGTGCGGTCAGCGGAAGTTTTTTGAGCGAGCCCGTGCGTGGCGGTAGCGGAGCTGACCGCACTGCCAGTCATACCAGGGAACGCGTCGGCGTTCACGACGGCATACGCGGCACCAGCCTCCAGAGCCCTCAACGCATACTCGTTCCCATCGAAATTCTCCCCGCGCAACGCAAAAAAAACAGCCCCCGCAGGAACGGTACGACTATCGGTACTCACCTTGCAGCCGCACTTCAGATACAATCCGTAAAGATCCTCGATACTCATTTCGTTCCAGTACTACCAAAACCACCCTCGCCACGCTCAGTCTCACCAAGCACCTCGACCTCCTCCCACTCAATCTTCTCATGCTTCGCAAGCACAAGCTGCGCAATCCTCTCCCCGGGCTCGACCGTAAAAGGCTGATCGGAAAGATTCACAAGGATAACATTCACCTCGCCCCTGTAATCGGCATCGATGGTGCCGGGGGTATTGAGCACGGTGATCCCCTTCTTTGCGGCCAGGCCGCTGCGGGGACGCACCTGCACCTCGTACCCGACGGGAATTTCGAGATAAAGTCCGGTAGGGATCATAGCCCTCTGGAGTGGATTAAGAACCACGGGAGAATCCAGGTTGGCACGTACATCCATCCCTGCAGATGCCAGGGTGGAGTACTGGGGAAGGGCGTTGCCGCCTTTGTTCACGACTTTGACTGTCATTATTTCTGAGCTTTAGTATACAAGAATACCGTTATCAGCGCAAACAGGAAGTTTGGTATCCAAAGCGCTATCGCGGCCGGCATGGCACCGGTATAGACGAACATCTGGGCGAACCGCTGGAAAAGGATGTAGGAGAAGGCCAGGCCTATGCCTATACCCAGGTTCCAGCCTATGCCGCCCCTTCTCTTGCGGGACGACAGGCACACACCCATTATGGTGAGGATTATCGCAGAGAAAGGCATGGCATAGCGGTTATGCAATTCTATCTCGGCGAACATCACGTTCGCATCCCCTCGCATGTTCTGGGTCTTTATCAACTGGTTCAGATCCTTGATAGGGAGGGTCTGCACGGTCTTGTCGTTACGGTAGAAATCGGTCACGGTAAGCTCGATGACCGTATCCTTCTTTGCACCGCTGGTAATATGGTCCTCGAGCCCGGAGGCATAGTCGCGTATGAACCAGTTGCGCAGCCTCCAGCACTCCCTGGTACTGTCCCAGACTGCCGAATCGGCTTCCAGCTTGCTCTTGAGCTTGTTGTCCTCTATGGTTTCGAGGGTGAACTTGTAGGCAGTATTGTTCCAGCGGCTGAAAGACTCCACATACACGAACTGCCCGGGAGAGAGCTGGTAGTGGACGTTGCTGAACTTGGTATTCTTGGACTTTATGTACTTCTCTTCGAACTGGGTTCGGGTTACGTTCGACTTGGGAATCACGTACAGGTTCAGCCCCAGGGAAAGCATGGCGATGAAGATGGCACAGGCCACGTAGGGCATGAGAATTCGCACGTAGCTGATTCCGCCGGACAGCATGGCGATGAACTCGGAGTTCGCAGCCATCCTGGACGTGAAGAAGATGACCGTGATAAATACGAACAGCGGGCTGAACATATTTATGAAGTACGGTATGAAGTTCAGATAATACTCCAGTATGATTGCCTTGATGGGTGCCTCGTTCTTCACGAAGTAGTCCACCTTCTCGGAAATGTCGAAGATTATGACGATGCCGATAATGAGCAGCAGCGCCATGAAGAAAGTGGTGATGAACTTCTTGGATATGTAAAGGTCGAGTTTTCTCATAGTCTCTGCGTGATTCTCGCTACTGCGTCATCCTTCCATGCAGCGAAATCCCCGGCCTCTATATGTGCACGGGCCTGACGCACCAGGTCGAGGTAGAAGGCGAGATTGTGCTCGCTGGCTATCATGCCTGCGAACATCTCTCCGGCTACGAAAAGGTGCCTCAGATATGCCCTGCTGTAGGTATGGTCCACGAAAGAGCTTCCCGAAGGATCGAGCGGGCCGAAATCGTCCTTCCACTTCTCGTTGCGCATGTTCATGATGCCGTTCCATGTAAAAAGCATGCCATTGCGGCCGTTGCGGGTAGGCATCACGCAGTCGAACATATCCACTCCCCTGGCAATCCCCTCGAGGATGTTGGCGGGGGTTCCCACGCCCATCAGGTAACGGGGCCTGTCGTCAGGGAGGAGGGGGCAGACGAGTTCCAGCATCTCGTACATCTTCTCGGTAGGTTCCCCGACTGCAAGGCCTCCGATGGCATAGCCGTCGGCATCGAACTGGACGGCATGGTCCACGGCCTCTTTGCGGAGGTCGGGGTATACGCAGCCCTGCACAATGGGGAAGAAGCACTGGCTGTAGCCATAGAGAGGCTCGGTTTCACGGAAACGCTTGGCATAGCGCTCCAGCCAGCTCTTGGTGAGGTTCAGGCTCTTGCGGGCGTATGAATGGTCGGCATCCCCGGGGCAACATTCATCGAGGGCCATCATGATGTCGGCACCGATGATGCGCTGGGTGTCCACGTTGTTTTCGGGTGTGAAAGTATGGCGGCTGCCGTCGATGTGGCTCTGGAAGGTGCACCCTTCCGGGGTGAGCTTGCGTATGGGACTGAGGCTGAAAACCTGGAACCCGCCGCTGTCGGTAAGTATGGGACGGTCCCAGTTCTCGAAGCGGTGCAGGCCGCCTGCAGCTCGCAGTATGTCCAGCCCGGGACGCAGGTAAAGATGGTATGTGTTGCCGAGTATTATCTCGGCTTTCACATCGTCTTTAAGGTCTTTATGGTAAACCCCTTTCACCGATCCCACGGTGCCTACCGGCATGAAAATGGGGGTCCTGATATCCCCATGGTCGGTATGCAGGATACCGCAGCGGGCCGATGAATGAGGGTCATTATGTATCTTTTCGAATTTCATCTTTCAAAGATAATCAAAATAGAAGAAATTCTGCTAAATTTGTTAGCTGAACATACAAACCACAAAATAATGAAAAACAGACAGCTGACCATCAGGCTCATCCTGATGAACTTCCTTCAGTACGCAGCCTGGGGCGCATATCTCACCTCACTCGGGCGTTATCTCGGCAACGTCGGGCTCGGCCCTCAGATCAAATGGTTCTTCGCCATGCAGGGCATCGTTTCCATCTTTATGCCTACCCTTATGGGCATACTGGCCGACCGTTACCTGCAGGCACAGAAAACCCTCTCCCTCTGCCACGGCCTTGCCGGCCTCTTCATGCTGGGAGCAGGCCTTTACTGCCAGAGTGCAGGAGCCGCCATATCGTTCACGCCTCTCTTCGTACTGTACAGCATCAGCGTAGCATTCTACATGCCTACCATTGCTATTTCCAACTCCGTCGCATACAACGCACTCGGCAAGGCCGGGATGGATCCCGTGAAGGACTTCCCGCCTATCCGCGTCTTCGGTACAGTAGGTTTCATCTGCAGCATGCTGCTCACCAACTTCCTGCACATCAAGGGCGTCGCCCTGCAGGATAGCTTCACCCAGCTTATTTCTTCCGGCATCATCTCGCTGGTGCTTTGCGCATACGCCCTTACCATGCCCGCATGCGAGACCAACCGCGGCCAGGCAAAGAGCATCGCCGAGGCCTTCGGTCTCAAGGCGTTCACCCTCTTCAAGGATCCGCAGTTCGCAATATTCTTCATATTCTCGATGCTGCTAGGCGCTTCGCTGCAGGTTACCAACGGCTATGCAAATACCTTCCTAGGGTCTTTCGCAGCCGATCCTTCGCTTGCCAACACCTTTGCAGTAAAGAATTCGAATGCACTTATAGCCATCAGCCAGGCATCCGAAACCCTCTGCATCCTGCTGATTCCAATCTGCATGAAGAGGTTCGGCATCAAGAAGGTCATGCTCATCGCAATGTTCGCCTGGGTGTTCCGCTTCGGTTTCTTCGGAGCCGGCAACCCCGGCATGCCCGGAGTGCTGCTCTTCGTGCTGAGTTGCATAGTTTACGGTGTCGCCTTCGACTTCTTCAACATCTCCGGTTCGCTCTATGTGAATGAGAATACCACTTCGGATATCCGTTCCAGCGCACAGGGCGTATTCATGCTCATGACCAACGGTCTCGGTGCCACCATCGGCACCCTCGCAGCCGGCAAGGTCGTGGAAGCCTGCGACGTTTTCAATACTCCTGCAAACTGGGCAGATGCATGGTACATCTTTGCAGGATACGCTGCCGTAGTAGGCGTGCTCTTCGCAATCCTTTTCAAGGACCCGCAGAAGAAGGTCAGCGCCAAGGCGGAATAAAATCGCCGCCGGAGTTCCAGTCGTAAGACGGTCTGTAATCGAAGACGGCCTTCTGCGATACGCTCCACAAGTGCACATACACCTCGCCTTTCGCAGGAACCCTTCCGTTGGCGTCCGCGGCGTACACTCCGGCCGAATTATAAGGACAGTACAAATATATCCACCTGTTATAGCTGCCATTGCCCCCATAAGCAGTGGCAGCATATTTATTCCAGGGGGTGGAACAGCTCTCGCTCTGCCATGCAAGGGTAGTGGCGAAGGATGACGATGATTCTATGTGCCTCGCATAGTCGATGTACGGAGAGAATTCATCGTAATAATCCCCGTTATAACATATCACATAGCACTTCTTGTCGGCTTCCATCCAGGTAGCATGTCCGGAACCCAGGCCGATGTTCCCACCAGCAAGAGAAGACAGATAGTCCCCTTCCACGGCGCTTCCCACATCCATCTTGGTTTTCGGATCGTGCTCGCGGAATACCAGCATGGAATAAACTTCCATGGAACCTAAGCCATTGTACGGATGCCCGTAAGGGTCGAATGCGAACTGCAGGAAGGCATATTCCATCCCGGTGGGAATGTATCTGGTCGATGAATACGTGCCGACGCAGGCCCTCACGTACTGCCCGCACCAGGGGTTCATCTTTCCTATGTACACGGGGATGTCCGCAGCATGGAGCCTTTGGGTTTCGGCCTCGCCCAGATTCCATCTGACCCCGTTTTCAAGTACGCTCATGCAATCATCCGCCGGATAGCCGCCTCCAGTCAGGTCGCCGCCTATCCAGCTCGACCATCCGTTCATGAACCATTCTTCGTCAAGTCCGTCGGGAAGTGCCCCGACGCTGCGTTCTATTACCAGGTTCCGGCCGTCAAGAGCCTGCACGGCACTTTTCGGAGAAGGAACCGCCGATGTGTTCAGCACCTCCCCGTAGGAACGTACGGAAGCGAAGCGGCCTACTTCCTTGTCCACTATCCTGACTCCGACCAGGCCCTGAGCCCCGCAAGCAAGCGTCACCCGGTAAAGGAATCGCCTGCCGACTGCATCAATCCATGAATAAGGCACCCCGCCATGGGTCCAGTACAGCGCACTGACGTGGATTCTACGCGAGGGAATGTCCACGGTCACGAAAGGATCCGGATACAGCTCTCCGTCGGGGCCTTCGGAAGAGATGCCGGCAACAGAATACAGGGACTCGAACAATTCGTCGGATGCCCTCCCCTCATATGCCCTGTCCAGCCCTCCTATGACGATATCATGCAGGGACCCGCATACATCGGCCTCCACATCGGGGACGGCCAGGACTGGGTAGCTTGCCGAGATTGCCACCTGCCCCATGGCATTGCCTTTGGCGTCGAACGCATATAGAGTACCGTTTCCGGCCCTTTCCGAAACGACTTCCACCCCCTGGCACAGCCCGGCCGAGAGCACTTTGTCCCCAAGCACGAAGGTTCCGTCGGAAGATATCCCCGGGGCAGGAGACAGCGAGAAACTTATGGAATCCGGATGATGGCCGGCGCCAAGCAGACTAACGACCGCCCTGGTTCCTGCGGGCATATCCTCCGGAACCGAGAAGCGGTAATCTTCCTTTCTCCAGACGTTGCTTGCGGCATCTTCCGAGAAAGTGACATGACACCCGTAGCTGCTGCCGCCGAGTAGTCCTATCCGTGCACCGTCGTTGGCGTAGAAGCGGCACAAGGTGTTCCCTGGGCTTGCTCCCCCGAGCCCGTCGCATTCGAAGCGCATCTCCACATAAGAACAGTAAGTTGTCCTAATCCCGGGTTCCGACTGATAAGGAATGTCGTTATAGTTGGGAAGGCTGTACAGATAGACGGTTCCTCCTGCGTGCAGGGTGTTTATATCCGAGGTGCTGAGATAGTCGCCGTCGGAGATGGGAGTATCTGCGGACGCTTTGGACGTACGCAGGCTGTTGCAGGCCGAAGACGGTATGAAAGAATAGCTTTGAGGACTGTTGCATAGCCTCACCGAAGCTATCCTCACCTCCCTTCCGAGTACGGCACCCTCATCCATCAAGGACTTCGACAAACCCACGCTAAGGGCGATACGGGCCATTCCGCGGCACATATTCACCGATGAACGGAATCCGTCTGCATCCGCGCCCAAACCACCTTCTCCTATGAACAATATGCGCCCGGAGCCATCGCGCGGAGTTTCCATAGGAATGCTCAGCTTTTGGGACCAGTCCCCGGGAGCAGCCAAGCTCTTCCCCGCGTTGCCTATAAGCACCAGGCGGCTCTGCCCCCCGGCCTCCGTCCGGAAACGGACATTTCCCGATCCGTGAATGGAAAGATCCTCCAGGTAATGCGAATCCCTGAGAACTCCGGAAGATGAATAAATCCATATATTCAAATCCTCCAGCAGGTCTTCGTCGGCGACTGCGCTGCTTTTCGAGCCGGCCTCCAGGGATATGGACAGCCATACGGATCCGGCAGTGTCGTCCTTCAGGATATTGTCGTGGGCGCATCCTGCAAGGCAGCATAGAAGCAGGACGGCATGTATCAGGTTCTTTTTCATTCTGTTTTGTTTTATTCGAGTACATTTCCGTTTCCACCTTGATCCCAGCCGGGAAGTACGGCAGACAGCCTGACATCCAAAGGCCTGTCGTCGGGATTCACCTTAATCGTAAGTTCGCAATCACAGCCCATGGGAAGCAGCACTTCACCGCTCAGTTGCCGGTCATCTATCACCGGCAAACCACCGCTACCTCTCAGCCGCAGGCGCATCTGTATCCGATGCAGGCCAGGAAAAGCATAATAGGACAGATCCACGCAGCAGGAGCCCGAAGCAAGACCCAGGTTACGGCGGCCGTCAAGACTCCTGGAAGCAGAGGATGTATAATCCCAGGATTCTTTGCGGAAAAGGCTGGTAGCATCCGTACTGAATACGAATACCTGCTCATCCGCATCACTGAGGCTGCAGCCCATGGATTCTATCGAAGCCACATCCAGTTCCCTGGCATGAATCCAGTCCCGATAATCCGCCAGGTCGAAACGGAGCCTGCTTATCCTGGCACATACATGCCTGAACTGCAGGGAGACGCTTTCCGAAGCGGATCGAGAGAGGGACTTGGCCGCCAGCCAGTCCACATCGTGCCCGGGATTTTTCAGGCTCAGCAGCCCGGAAGAACCGGAACCGTACAGCATCATTCCCGAGCCGAATTCCACGGCCGAAGCAGGCACGGGTACGTTTTCATTGTATCCGACGGCAAAGAAAGAAAAGGTCTTCCCCTCCGGCCAATAAAGGACGCCGGCATCCGACGGACGGAATTTTCCATCTTCGCTGCAGATTGCCGTGCTGCCCATCACTCCGCTCCAGCTACCCAGGTTAAAGTCGTATGTCAGATAGTTGAATTCCGACATACTTGCTTCGTCCTGCCCCTGGCCCGCCTTGCTTATGGCGAATTCCAACGGCCGGTCTCCCCGCGGCTGACTACCCGGGTCCTGCATCTGGGCGGGATTGCAAGCGCCCATCAGCAGTAGCAGTATTGCCGGTCTTTTCATGATTTAAGAGAGTGTAAGGTTTACAGGTTTTGCCTCCCAAGGAGTCACGCTGACGTTGAACCCTATGGCGACGGCCGGGTCGTTAGCGATGCTTACCGACACGTTGTTGATCTTGCCCTGGCTTATCTGTACGGTGCCGTTCTTGGTGAACGTCCCCGAATAATCGCCCTTGGTGATGGTGTAGGTGACATACATCACATATGAGCCGGGCACCAGGTATTTGTCGTTGTTGCCGACAGCAAGAGTCATCTTTTCGGTAGTATCGCATTCCGTCCACTCCCCTGTGCGGATGTTGTACTTGCCGGACTCTTTCACATTGGCGAGATACACGCTGACTCCGGACAATGTATAACCATTGCTTACCGATGTACTGATGCTGCCCATCCTGGCCTGGGGATGGATGAAGTTCAAAGTGTTGGACGCATTATGTGTCGGCTGGGCAAGATAGGCGCACACAAGATCCGAGGATCCCGAGGCCTGGACCGTAGGGCCAGCTTGGGCAAAGCTGATGGAGGCATTGCTGGCATAGAAGTGATAGGAAGGATTGGTCGCGGGCCAGTACTTCTGCGTGGCATAGCTGTTTCCCGTCTTGGTAGCGACCGCATCCCACTTTTTGCTTTCGCTCCCGGCGCTTCCAGTAGACGCGAGCACGTTGAAAGAGGCCAATTCAGTTACTGCGCTCACCTTGGTTGCGATATCCACATCGAAAGCTTCGAAGCAGATCTGCCTGGTGGCGATGCTTTTGCTGTCTTCCTTGTCGCAAGAAGACAACGCTGCTGCTACGGCAAAGGCCGCAGACATAACAATGAGTTTTGTTTTCATTTGATTGATTGTTAAAGAATTATATTTATTGTACCAGATTCTTCCCAGGGAGTGATTCCAATCTCGAAATCCAGTTCATTGAGGGTTATCACGATGTCCAGGTCTTCCAGGTCCGGAAGATTCCAGTCATAGCCCAGGATGCTCATTGCCTGGCCAAGGGCGTATTGCACCACTGTCGAATCATCATCCTGGCGGCATATTTCCAGCACCAGGGAGTCGTCGTATTGACGGGGCACGCGGGCATGGAAAAGCTTGCCATCCCCCGGTGGCCTATAGTCGAACTCTCCCTTATGAGGAAGGCCTCCGGGGAGGGCATATCCGTCCACGTTCCCAAGTATGCGCAGATAAAGTTCGCACTGCTCGGGCATGTTGACGTCCAGCGTCATCCTTAGCGCGGCGAAATCCTTGTGCAAAGGCAGGCCTGCTTCCCCGCTCTCTCCCGGAATCAGCACGCTGCCATGGCCGGAATAGATGCCGTCGCAGCCACATCCCATGGGAATGCGCAGAGCGGATTCGCTCAAAGACATGGTATTCACCCCGCAGAACAGGTCCAGGAAGACATTCTCGTTCCTGGGGACTTCGAACACCAGATTCCCCCTTTCGGTAAAGCTGGAAAAACTCTTGGTGCCGAAATCCAGGCTGCCACGCATGTCGGAAGAAACGCTGCAGGTCAGATCCCCGGAGCAGCCCTCGGCGACATAGCCGTCGGAGTACACGATACACCAGGCGGGGCAGTAAGTCCTGTCCTCCTTAACCGTGCACGCCCCGGCCATCATGGCCAGTATCATCAGGGATATGTTTCTCATTTTCTAATCGTAAAGCTTAAGATTGTATTTGTTTACCAGGCTCCCTATCTCGGGATCCAGGCTGCCCCTGAATATGAAGTTCCTATCCTCCGCACAGGCATCCAGATAGTGTCTGACGGCGTTCCTGTCATCGCCTAGCCGGGAATAGACTATGGCCAGCATGTAATCGGTGTCAGGCGTCCGGGGCAGGTCCTGGAGTATCTTCATCGCGTTATGGTTTTTCCCCAGCGAGAGGAAAGCCACTGCGGTATTGTAGTCCCGGTAAGGGAGCAGCAGGGCCAGTGCTTTTTCGTATTCCATGTCGCAGAGGGCCTTCACTCCCCTCCTGTACAGAGTATCCGGGACCGTGGTATGGATGGTATCCTTCTGCTGGCCTTTGCGGTGCAGCTGGAAGTCGAACCTCACCACCCGTAGCCGTGGATAGAGGTTTCTGCGGAGGTATGGATAACACTGCAATGAGTGCAGGGCCCTTTCCCGGACATCGACATCCTTTATTTCCATGCGCTTGAGGCAGATATCCCTCTCACGGGGGCCTATGAGAGTATCGTTGTTAACCAGTTCCCGGAGAAGTTGCCAGTTTTCGCCGCCGCCCCGTGAGATGAATCGGACGGAGGCCGGAACCAGGCCCGAGAAGAAGTCCGATGCGGCTCCCGCACGGCGCAGGGCCAGATTCCGGTTTGCAGCCGAGGGCCCTTCGGGAGATGCGTAAGCGGTTATCATCACCGAGTCCAATTCGAACTCCCCGTTGCCGAGAATCTCCTGCAGGCTCTGTTTCATACGATCCATCTCGGTATAATTGGAGCCAAGTTCTTCCCGTATCTCCGACTTTCCCGCCCCGAATTCTATGTAGCAACTTTCGTGTTCGCTGACTTTCCGCTCAACCACCTTGGTCAGATACTTTTCTCTCGTATCTGCAAAGGAAGACAGGGTACTTATGTAGAAAGTGAGGCGTCCCGGTCCGGGCAATCTGCACAATTGCCTGTCTTCCTCGTAGATACTTCCCAACAGATCCAACTCAACCTTTTTCATATCCGGCCTGGCTCCTATATGCTGCACATAGCTGTAGCGTATGCTCCCTCCGCCGGCGTTCACCACGGTATCCAACCTCAAGGCTTCGGTGCGTATAGGGGATTTCACATATTTGCGGAACATCTTTTCCCGGCGTGCCATCTTGCGCTCGTTGCGTTTCTTCCTGTAATGGTCGGTATAATGTTCTATCGCTTCCCGGCCGCTTATCCCGAAGGCAGAATGCCACTGCTCATCGCTTACGGAGCTGCTGTCGCACCTGAAAGCATAGAGTCCGGGCAGGTTCCTCTTCAAGAAGAGTTCCAGGTCTCTGGCTCGTATAAAAAGGGAGGTATCTGTCACTATTCCCTGCACAAAGCGCGAGTATCTTTCATATCCCCTCAGCTGCACCGTGCGGTAATGCGCGCCGGTAATGAATACCGGTTCCAGCGGGATTTCCTCCCCTTTGATGCGCATTACCGGGGTGAGCCTAAGTTGCCAACGGCTGTCCGTCAGTTCTGAAGGAACTTCGATGTCGAATCTCAAGTCCACCACTCCCTGCCTCTCTGCCACATTCTTGAAAGTCGCCACCACTATCGACGGCATTATCACGTCACTGGCAACCATATCTCCATTTTCGTCACGCACCGCTCTCATTATGGACAATGTCCTCCCTTCGGCATCCCTGACCATCATGGTGTCGCTCACCAGGCTTCCGTCCGGCACTTCAGGCGTAAATGTGTCATCTGCCAAGGCCAGACCCGGGACGAAGGCTCCGGATCTGACCGTCTCCACTTTCCGCGCGCCTGCACAGCCGGCAAGCACAGCACAGAAAAGGAACAGCAGACTACATTTCGCACTGAAGCACATCTTCATCTTCTATGATTATGAGCCTGCTGGCGAGAATTTCCGTGGAATTGTGTTCCTGGCCATCGTTCCCCGTGAACTTGGTGTAACGCAGGCGCCCGATAAGGCCTACCTTGTCGCCCTTGCGGAGTTTGTCCAGGCAGCTTATATACTTTCCCTCCCACGCGTTGACATTGTGCCACTGCGTCTCGATGACAGCTGCGCCATTCTTGTCGTTGTACGCCATGCTGGTGGCAACAGTGAAGCGCGCCACCTTCTTCTCTCCGACCACTTGGAGCTTTACATTCCCCACGAGGCCACGCAATTCAATTTTGTTGATCTGTTCCATATTCTTTGGTTTTAAGTCCGTTGCAAAGGAAGCCTTTCACCAGTCAATCCCCAAAGAAATGCTGGAAACAATTTCCGTTTTTAGCTGTTTCTGCTGACGTTTTAAGTTATAAACAGTACATCATTTTTATTTAATGCTCCGACTAAACTTAAATTCATTCATGTTTCACGCAAAAATTTGTTTTTCGCCGGAAGCAATCCCATTTTTAGGGCAAAAAGAAAATTATGGAATCCAATGTCAAATCAGAGAAGAGGCGCTGCCTTAACTGCGGCACCGTCCTTTCGGGCAGGTCCGACAAGCTTTTCTGCTGCGGGCGGTGCAAGAACGAGTGGCACAACCATATCACCATCACGGAGAAACGCCGCCGGGAGAGGGTTTTCGGAGCGTTGTGGCGGAATTACAAGATACTGCAGATGATGATGGACGCCGAGCAGAAGTCCCCTGAAATACAGGCGCTGGGCGAGATGGGTTTCCGCGACGAATATGTGACAGGCTTTCGCAAACGTCGCAACGGCCGTCACGAGTACCGATGCTTCGACATTACCTATAATAAGACAGAAGCCCGCCTGTACAATCTCAGGCGGGCTCCGGAATTCGTCTAGGACGGAACCTAATCGATGGAGGGTGCTTCGGTGGTGATTACGTCCTTGATGAATGTATCGTAATCCTCTTCGGTAATCATGCTGCAAGTGCCGTTGATCTGGGCGCCCATTTCCACTTGGAGGCGGCGGACATGGATATTGCCGTTTACGGCGGCCGTTCCCTTGAGGGAGAAGGTGTCCTTTACGAAGACATCCCCTTCGATCTTTCCCCAGAAATCCACATTGGTGCATGCGAGGGTACCGGTGAGGCTGGCATCCTCGCCGACTACCACGCGGCCTTTCGAATAGACCTTTCCCTGCACGGCTCCGTCGACACGGATGTCGGCCACGGAAGAAATCTCACCCTTGACTACGGTACCGGAAGAGATGTGGCTCACATTGTTGGCATCCACTACAGGAGCTGTCGCTTTGTTATTGTTATTCATATGTGCGTGTATTGATTATTAATTCTAAACAAGGTCCTTTCCGTGGCACTTCTTGTACTTGAGGCCGCTGCCGCAAGGGCAAGGATCGTTAGGACGGATTTTCTTGTCGGCCTTGAAAGGAGTGTTGGCCCTCTGCTCACCGTTGGTGGTAAGATCCTGGCGGCCGGCCTGCAAGGTGGACATATCCTGGCGGGGACGCATGGCGGGGCGGTTGCCAGCCTCGGAAGCATCACGCAGCGGCACGAAGGCACGCAGCAGGAAGCTGAGAACGTCCTGGTTCAGGGATTCCAGCATCGAAGCAAAGAGGTTGTAGCTCTCCAGCTTGTACACCACGATAGGATCCTTCTGCTCGTAGGAAGCATTCTGGACGCTCTGCTTGAGGTCGTCCATGTCGCGCAGATGCTGCTTCCAGTGCTCGTCGATCTGGTAGAGTATGATGTTCTTGCTGAGGGTCTTGCCGACTTCGCGGCCTTCGCTGCTGTAGGCCTTCTCGAGATTGACCGATACGGTCATGGTCTTGCGGCCGTCGGATACGGGGATGGCGATGTTCTGGTACATCTGGCCCTGCTTCTCGTACACGGTCTTGATGATAGGAGCGAGTTTCTCCACCAGCACGGACATCCTGCGGCTGTACACCTCCTGCATATGCTTGATGAGGGCGGCCACTATCTCGTCTTCCTTGGCGTGGGAGTAGAATGCTTCATCGAATCCTGCATCTATCGAGAGCTTCGCCATCAGGGTCTCTTGGAATTCATCGAAATCCATGCCCTTGCACTGGTCCACGATGAGCGAGGCGGTATCTATCATCATATTGCTGAGGTCGATCTCGACTTTCTCGCCGCTGATAGCATTGCGGCGGCGGGAGTAGATGGCCTCGCGCTGATAGTTCATAACGTCGTCGTACTCGAGGAGGCGCTTACGTATGCCGAAGTTGTTTTCCTCGACCTTCTTCTGGGCGCGCTCGATGGTGGAAGACAGCATGGAGCTCTCGAGAGCCTCGTCGTCCTTCATGCCGAGACGGTCCACCACGCCGGCGATCCTTTCGGAACCGAACAGGCGCATCAGCTTATCCTCGAGGGAGATGTAGAATACGGAGGAACCCGGGTCGCCCTGACGTCCGCTTCGGCCTCGGAGCTGACGGTCCACGCGGCGGCTGTCGTGACGCTCGGTACCTATGATGGCCAGACCTCCCGCAGCCTTGACCTCGGGAGAAAGCTTGATATCGGTACCACGGCCTGCCATGTTGGTAGCAATGGTGACGGTGCTGCTCTGGCCTGCCTGGGCCACGATTTCGGCTTCGCGGGCATTCTCCTTTGCATTCAGCACGTTATGGCGTATGCCACGCATCTTGAGCATTCGGCTGAGGAGTTCGGAAGTCTCCACGTCGGTGGTACCCACCAGCACCGGGCGGCCCTCGGAGGAGAGTTCGACGATGCGGTTGATCACTGCGGCATATTTCGCTTTCTTGGTCTTGTAGATGAGGTCATCCTGGTCGTCACGGATGACGGGACGGTTGGTAGGGATTACCATCACGTCCAGTTTATAGATGCTCCAGAACTCACCAGCCTCGGTTTCGGCGGTACCGGTCATACCGGAAAGCTTGTGATACATCCTGAAGTAGTTCTGCAGGGTAATGGTCGCAAAGGTCTGGGTAGCAGCTTCGACCTTGACGTTTTCCTTGGCTTCGACTGCCTGGTGCAGGCCATCGCTCCAGCGGCGGCCTTCCATGACACGGCCGGTCTGCTCGTCGACGATCTTGATCTTGCCGTCCACGATGATGTAGTCGATATCCTTCTCGAACATCGTGTAGGCCTTGAGCAGCTGGTTCACCGTGTGGATACGCTCGCTCTTGAGGGAGAAGTCCTCCATGAGGGCGTCTTTGCGGTGCTGCTTCTCTTCGAGGGAGATGCCGCCGGTATTCTGGATGGCGGCGATGCCGCTTCCCACGTCGGGGATGACGAAGAAGTCTTCGTTACCCACGGCATTGGCAAGAACCTCGTGGCCCTTGTCGGTCATGTCTACGGAATGGAGCTGCTCGTTGATCACGAAGTAGAGAGGGTCGGTAACGACCGGCATCTCCCTTTCGTTATCCTGCATATAATAGTTCTCGGCCTTCTGCAGAAGCACTTTCATGCCCTGCTCGCTGAGGAACTTGATGAGCGGGGAATACTTGGGAAGGCCTTTGTGGGCACGGAGGAGGAGTTTTCCGCCTTCCTGCTCGTCGCCGGCGGCGATGGCCTTCTTGGCATCGTTCAGTACCTGGTTCACCAAAGTGCGCTGGGCCTGGTAGAGCCTCTCGACATAAGGACGGAACTCCATGTACTGACCGTCATCCTCCGCTTTGGCCACGGGGCCGGAAATGATGAGAGGAGTACGGGCATCGTCGATCAACACGGAGTCGACCTCGTCCACGATGGCATAGTGATGCTTGCGCTGCACAAGGTCGTCGGAGTTGATGGCCATGTTGTCGCGGAGGTAGTCGAAACCGAACTCGTTATTGGTACCGAAAGTGATATCGCATTCGTATGCACGGCGGCGGGCATCGGAATTGGGCTGATGCTTGTCGATGCAGTCCACGCTGAGGCCATGGAACATATAGAGCGGGCCCATCCACTCGGAGTCTCGTTTGGAGAGGTAGTCGTTCACGGTAACCACGTGCACGCCTTTGCCAGCGAGGGCATTGAGGAATACCGGCAAGGTTGCGACGAGTGTCTTACCTTCACCGGTGGCCATTTCGGCGATCTTTCCTTCGTGAAGGGCGATACCGCCGATGAGCTGGACATCATAATGCACCATATCCCAAGTGATCTCGTTGCCGCCGGCAACCCACTTGTTGTGATAGATTGCCTTGTCGCCGTCAATGGTCACGAAGTCGTGATTCGCAGCAAGGTCGCGGTCGAAGTCGTTGGCGACTACGGTGATGTTCTCGTTCTGGGAAAGACGGCGGGCCGTGGACTTCACTATTGCGAAAGCCTCGGGAAGGATCTCGGTAAGGGCCTTCTCGATAGCCTCGTCCTCGTCCTTGACAAGCTTGTCGGATTCGGTGGCGAGTTTCTCTTTTTCGGAAACGGGGATATCCTTGTCCAATTCGAGCTTGATTTCCGCTATACGGTCCTCGAAAGGTTTCTCGACCTCACGCAGATAATTCCGCAATTTTGCCGAATGGGCGCGGAGTTCGTCTGCTGACAATTTGTCAATTTCTTCGTATGATGAGAGAATCTTGTTCAGGAGGGGCTTCACTGCCTTGTAGTCACGATCTGCCTTAGAACCGAACAGAGCTTTGATGATGTCTGCTAATGCCATAAATACTTTATATGTGTAGTCTGCAAATTTAATTAATAATTGGCTATTACAAAAATTTTGCCTATGTTTGCACCACTTTAAGCAGGATTAGCACATCGGTAGTGCATTGGCTTCCCAAGCCAAGGAGGAGGGTTCGACTCCCTTATCCTGCTCGAAATTCGGCAAGGTTCTGTAGGCCGGGGAGGCGGAAGTAGGCTTCCACGATGTCGGCACGCAGATAAACCTTACGGCCAAGCATGGCCGGATTATCCACCAGATTCAAAGCATTACGTATATCCCCCTGGGAGAGCTGCACGCTCATGCAACGCTCCCTGTCGGTGCACGACGCCGAATCCGCAATCAGCAGATTGGTCCTGGACGAAAAAGGCCCGGTAAAAGAACACGACGTCGAACTCAGGTCTCCTCCGACAATATATCCGCAGACCCACACACCTTTGGCCCCGGCCATGCCCCTGGCCTGCGAAACGCTATATACCACCTCCGGCGTGTCGGCCCCTCCGCCTATGGAAGACCCGTCCCAGGCTACGGTCGCTTCGGTCCGTATCCTGGTAGTATCCACCCTTACCCGGCAGTCCAGCAGCGAGACGGACATGGCCTTTGGCATGGATTCCGCAGTTGTAAGCTTCAGGCACATTATCTCCCCCGCCCTGAGTTCCATGGAATGGACCACATGGGTTTTCCCCTTGTAATTCAGCATCAGCGATACGGCCCCGGGCTTGAAATACGCCGTCCGCGTTTCGCCATAACCCAGTGCAAGGGTCCCGGCCGCACTCCGCAGGAACACGGCACCCTCCTTGTAACAGGCCACGAACTTCTCGTCGAAAAGCACCCTGATCCCGGCATTCATCTGCCCCGCCACCAGATCCACTTCGGCAACCTGCCCGTCATTCAATATAACGGAGCGGTTATCGCCGAATTGCGGGCTCTCGAAGGCAGGTTCTTCGAATTCCGAAGAAATAATGCCTACTACGTAGGAATCGGCATAAAGTTTGAATTCGGAAGGGCGGTTGCCCCACAGGTCACGGAAGATGGTTTTACCGTTGCTTCCGGTGATGGAAAGAATATAAGACGAAGTATCCGAAGGGACGTCCGACGAACGGGTGCCCACATCGAAATTAAGGCGCAAAGTTGCCGGTTCGGCGGGCTCCTTCATAGGGGAAACACAGGAAACGATAGCAAGCAGCATTGGCGCGGCGAGGGCGCAAAAAAGTTGGAAAACTGATTTCATATGGCTCTTTTTTCCAACAAAAGTATAGGAAGTAAACTTAAAATACCCCCCTGAAACAGGTATAAGAAATACGTTTTTTTATGTTTCAGACACGAAAACTTAAAAAAAATTCACGGGGACCCGCATCACTGCGAGCGCCCCGCTACTTAACCTAAACTTAAACTATGAAAAACTTCACCGCAAATCTAATGATTATTTTTCATAATTACACAATAATTTTTAGAATTACGACGTAATTTCGTCACAAACATGTTTAAAATGAAAAGAATTGCATTTCTGCTGATTACGGTTGTCGCCGCTACGATGGCCGTTTCCTGCAACCGCTACGAAACGGTCAAGGGAGATCCGATGAATGCCAAGATCTACACTCTCGACAACGGGCTGAAGATCTACATGACCGTCAACAAAGAGGAGCCCCGCCTCCAGACTTTCATCGCGGTACGCGTCGGAGCCAAGAACGACCCGAAGGAGACCACCGGTCTCGCCCACTATTTCGAGCACCTCATGTTCAAGGGCACCGAGCAGTTCGGCACCCAGGACTATGAAGCCGAAAAGCCTTACCTCGACGAGATCGAGCGCCTCTACGAAGAGTACAGGACCATTACCGATCCTGAAGAGCGCAAGGCTCACTACCAGAAGATCGACTCAGTCAGCTACCAGGCCTCCCTGCTTGCCATCCCCAACGAATACGATAAGCTGATGAGCATGATAGGCAGCCGCGGCAGTAATGCATGGACTTCCTACGACGAAACCGTCTACATGGAGGACATCCCTTCCAACCAGCTGGAGAACTGGGCCAAGATCCAGGCCGACCGCTTCCGCAACAATGTCATCCGCGGATTCCATACCGAGCTGGAGGCCGTTTACGAGGAGTACAACAGGAGCCTCGCCCGCGACATCCGCAAGGCCCTGGACACCATCCAGACCAGCCTCTTCCCCCATCATCCCTACGGCACACAGACCGTCCTCGGAACCCAGGAACAGCTGAAGAACCCTTCCATCACCAACATCAAGCGCACTTTCAACACCTACTATCGCCCGAACAATGTCGCCATCTGCCTCTCCGGTGATTTCAATCCCAAGCAGGCTGTGAAGATCATCGAAAAGTACTTCGGCGGATGGGAGCCCAACCCCGATATACCCAAGTTCGAATACCAGAAGGAAGAGCCTGTCACCGAACCCATCGTGAAACAGGTTAACGGCGTCGAAGCCGAATTGCTTGCCATGGCCTGGCGCATTCCCGGAACCTCCGATTTCAAGAACGCCGCAGTGGCCGAGATTGCCGCCAACATACTCTACAACGGGCAGGCCGGCCTCATCGACCTTGATGTGATCCAGCAGCAGAAAGTCCTCTTCCTGTATTCCTTCATCGAAACGAATACCGACTACAGCATGGTCATCAACCTCGGCAGGCCGCGCCCCGGCCAGACCCTGGAAGAAGTCAGGGACATCCTGCTGGAAGAAGTCGCCAAGCTGCGTAACGGAGAATTCGACGAGGAACTCATCAGCTCCACCGTCAACAACATCCGACTCGCCAAGATGCGCCAGCTCCAGAGCAACGAAGCCCGCGCACACGCTTTCGTGAACGCCTTCATCGCCGGAATCGACTGGAAAGATGCCTCCAAGGACCTGGAATACTACAGCAAGGTCACCAAGGAGGACGTGGTAGCTTTCGCGAACGAATATCTTAAGGAGAACGCCTACGCCGCGGTGTTCAAGCGCCAGGGCATAGATACCAACCAGAAGAAGATCGAAGCTCCCGCCATCACCGCCATCGCCACCAACCGCGACAAGCGCAGCGCCTTCCTCGATGAAATCGCAGAGAGCGACGTCAAGCCCATCGAACCCGCTTTCGTCGATTTCGACAAGGACATGACCAAGTTCAACCTCTGCGACGGAGTCGACGTGCTCTACAAGCATAACGAGATCAACGAAATCGCTACCGTCGAGTTCATCTTCAACTGCGGCACCGAGGACAATCCTCTCCTCAACTATGCCTTCAACTACATAAGCTACCTCGGGACCCCCGAGATCTCCCAGGAATACATCGCCCGCAAGATGTACAGCCTCGCCTGCGATTTCAGCATGCGTTCTACGCCCCACAACACCTCCATCAGCATCACCGGCCTCAGCGACAACATCGCCGAAGCGATAAGCATAGTGGAGACCCTCGTCGCCAATGCGGTTCCGGACGAGAACATCCTCGCCAACTACAAGAACGACCTCATCAAGTCCCGCTTCAACGCCAAGACCAACCAGAGTGCCTGCTTAGGTGCCTTGCGCCGCTATCTGTTCTACGGTCCCGAGTTCATCAAGAAGACCACCAAGACCAACGAGGAGATACTTGCCCTCAGCTCCGAGGAACTTCTCGGCACCGCCAGGGAACTTGTCACCAAGGGGCACGAAGTCCTCTATTACGGACCTATGAAGGAATCCGAGGTAAAGAAGATGCTTGCTTCCTGCCACAAGGTAGGAGAGCATCCCGAAGCCATTGCCGAGACCTTCACCGAACTCCTTCCCACCAAGAGTTCCAAGGTGTTCATCGCCCCTTACGAATCCAAGCAGTTCCAGTATGTACAGTACACCAACATGGAAGGCAGCTTCAACCTTGCCGATGCCGCCGGCATCGAGATGTATGACGAGTATTTCGGAAGCGGCATGAACAGCATCGTCTTCCAGGAGATGAGGGAAGCCCGCGGCTTGGCATACACCGCCTTCGCTTCTTTCATCACTCCATCCTTCAAGGACGAAGGATATGCCTTCATGGCCTACATCGCCAGCCAGAACGACAAGCTCCGCATTGCCTCCGAGGCCTTCCAGGATATCATCAACAATCTGCCCGAGAGCGAATCCGCTTTCGAGATTGCGAAGGAAGGAATCCTTTCACGCCTGCGTACCGAGCGCACCACCGGCATGAAGGTGCTGGAAAGCTACCGCAAGTGCCGCCGCCTCGGCGTGGATGAGCCTGTGGAAAAAGCAGTCTTCGAAGCCATCCAGAATATGACTCTCGAGGATGTGAAGGCCGTCAAGGAGAAATGGCTTGCCGGAAAGGACTACTATTACGGCATACTCGGATCCCCTGCCGACCTGGATCAGGAATTCCTCAAGACATTGGGTCCCGTGAAGAACGTTTCCCTCGAGGAAATCTTCGGATTCTAGTGTCTGATACATAAAAAAGTCGGGGGCCTGCGCATCAGGTCCCTGATTTTTTTTATATTTGCAGCACTAAACTTAAACTTACTATGTTGGAAAGATTTCTCCGCAAACAAGGGAAGGAACTGGAATTCAATGTTCCCGATCATTTCAATTTCGCATACGACGTAGTGGATGTCTGGGCTCAGGAGGCTCCGGACAAGACCGCACTTATCTGGACCAGCGACACCGAGCCCGAAAGGCGCATGAGTTTCGCCGATCTCAAACGCGAAAGCGACAAGGTCGCGGGATATCTCAGCGGGCTCGGAATAGGCCGGGGCGACTTCGTGATGCTCATCCTCAAGCGCCGGCTCCCCTTCTGGACCACCATGCTGGCCCTCGAAAAGATAGGTGCCGTGGCCATCCCCGCCACCTTCCTGCTCACTGCGCACGACATAATCTACCGCTGCAAATCCGCCGAAATCAAGGCTATCATCTGCTGCGGAGACGAAGATATACTCCAGAAAGTCGCCGATGCGGAGCCCAAGTGCCCATATCTGGAGCGGCTCATAAGCATAGGTCCCGAAGTGCCCGAGGGATTCGAGGATTTCGAAGCGGGCGTCGCCGCCGCGGAACCCTGGGTACGCGGCGACTGGAAGAACGAGAGCGAGGACCCCATGCTGATGTACTTTACCTCCGGTACCTCGGACGAGCCCAAGATGGTCATGCACAGCCATACATACGCTTTGAGCCACCTTGTGACCGCCGCATACTGGCACCAGCTTACCCCCGACAGCATACACTTCACCTATTCCGACACGGGATGGGGCAAAGCCGTGTGGGGCAAGCTCTACGGGCAGTGGATAGTGGGTGCTGCCGTCTTCGTGTATGACCACGAAAAATTCGTTCCGGCTGAGCTGCTGGCATTGATAGGCAAATACCGCATCACATCCTTCTGCGCCCCTCCCACCATCTACCGCTTCCTCATAAAGGAGCATTTCAACTGCTTCGACCTCAGCTCCCTGAAGCATTGCACTACCGCCGGCGAGGCCCTCAACCCTTCGGTCTTCGAGGAGTTCCACCGCCGCACGGGCCTCTGGATATACGAGGCTTTCGGGCAGACCGAGACCACCCTTACCCTGGGCACCTTCCCCTGGGTGAAACCGCGCCCCGGTTCCATGGGCATGCCCTCCCCCGCATATGATATCGACATCCTCACTCCGGAAGGCCGTCCGGCCGCACCCGGCGAGCGCGGCGTGATAGTCATACGCACCGACAGAAAACGCCCCATAGGTCTCTTCCTCGGCTACTACAGGAACCCCAAGCTCACCCGGAAAGCCTGGCACGACGGAGTGTATTATACCGGAGATGTCGCCTACCGCGACGAGGACGGATACTTCTGGTTCGAAGGCCGTACCGACGACCTTATCAAGACTTCCGGCTACCGCGTGAGCCCGTTCGAGGTGGAAAGCGCGGTGATGGGCCATCCTGCAGTCGTCGAATGTGCCGTAACCGGCATCCCCGACCCCGAAGAAGTGAGGGGCACGGTAGTGAAGGCAACGATAGTGGTGGCGGCGGAATACAAGAAACAACTGGCGGACGAACTCAGCCGCAAGGCGCTCATCAAGGATATACAGGACTTCGTCAAGCGCATCACCGCCCCTTACAAGTATCCCCGCGTCATCGAATTCGCCGACGCATTGCCCAAGACAATCAGCGGCAAGATACGCCACGTGGAAATAAGGGACCGCGATTCCAGGCAGAGAGCCTGATTACCCAAGCATCTTCGCAATCTGCGCATCCGAGGCTCCGGGTGCGTTTTTGCGTATCACTTCGGAGAGGAATCGGTAGGATCCGTCCGGAGTCAGCGACGAGCGCAGGCTGCGCTCTTCCATGAAGGCAGCGAAGGGGAAGCCGGATGAGCCGGACGGAGTGTTTTCGAAGAGGGATTCCGGGGAGCAGAAAGTGCTGACCTGCCAACCCACGTAGCGGAGATCCTGGCCGCGGTACACGCGGGTGATATCTCCGGTAAGGGCGAGGGTTTTCATGTGCAGGCGGGACATCAGTGCATCTGCGGCGCTCTTTTTTATGCCGAGCAGATGGCGTATGTCGCGCATCTCCACGGAACCGCGCTCCGCCATGAAATCCAGGACCTTGCGCTCTTCCGCATCCGGAAGATAAGCACGCCGGCTGCGGCGCCAGTTCACCAGTTCCCTATATACCTCGAAAGTAGCGAATGCGGCCTTACCTCCCCAGACGAACTTGCCATAGGCGATATCGCCGCTCTGCACGCAGTCTATCTTCCAGTCCCAGGGGCCCAGAGCATCTCCCCCGTCGAACCAGAATTCGGCTGGAGTACGCTCCTCGATGGAATACCCGGGGATCTTATTTGAGAAAAATGGGATGAGGCCTGCTTCCTGAATTACGGAAAGCATCGCCTCCGCACTGGTTACTTTCATGGCTGGTACCCCCGAGGCGAATCGAACGCCTATCGTCGGAACCGGAATCCGAAATTCTATCCATTAAACTACAGGGGCGAAAATGGACCGCAAATATACCAATTTTTTGTTATATTTGTGAACTAAAACCCGAATCACTATGAAAGCATACGTCTTCCCCGGACAGGGGGCCCAATTCCCCGGAATGGGCAAAGATCTTTACGAAAGCAGTCCAAAGGCAAAAGCCTTGATGGACAAGGCGAACGACATCCTGGGCTTCAGGATTACAGATATTATGTTCAACGGAACTCCCGACGAGCTGAAGGCCACCAAGGTCACTCAGCCCGCTATTTTCATACACTCCGTAGCACTCGCCCTCTGCTCTGAAGGGCTTCCTGCCCCGGACATGACCGGAGGCCACTCCCTCGGAGAATTCTCCGCCCTGGTTGCCGCCGGAGCAGTCAGTTTCGAGGACGGTCTCAAACTCGTGGCCGTGCGTGCCAACGAGATGCAGAAATGCTGCGAGAGCGTTCCCGGCACCATGGCCGCAATCATCGGACTTCCCACCGAGACCGTCGAACAGATTTGCGAGAATACCGAAGGCATAGTCATCGCCGCTAACTATAACTGCGACGGGCAGATAGTCATCTCCGGCGAAAACGACGCCGTGCTTGCCGCCTGCGAGGCCTGCAAGGCCGCCGGTGCGAAGCGCGCACTTCCCCTCGCGGTGAGCGGAGCTTTCCACTCCCCCCTCATGGAGCCTGCCCGCGCCGAGCTTGCCAAGGCAATCGAGGCCACCGAGGTCAAGGCCCCGCGCTGCCCCATCTACCAGAATGTGAGCGCGCAACCCGAAACCGATCCCGTCCGCATAAAAGATAACCTCCTGAAACAACTCACCAGCCCGGTCCGTTGGACACAGAGCGTGAAGAACATGCTCTCAGATGGTGCCGACGACTTCCTGGAGCTTGGGCCCGGAACTGTACTTCAGGGCCTCGTGAAGCGCATCAGCGGAGCAGAAGGAAAGGAGGTCGCCATCAATGGCATCAGCTAGAGTCTACATAATTTATCGATAAAAATATGGCTAAAGAAAAAAAATTCATTACTTGTGACGGTAACACCGCCGTAGCCGGCATCGCATATCTTTTCAGCGAGCACGCGGCGATCTATCCGATCACACCTTCATCTCCGATGGCAGAGAACATCGACGAATGGGCTGCCCACGGAAAGAAGAACCTTTGGGGGGAGACCGTAAAGGTCACCGAATTGCAGAGTGAGGGCGGTGCTTCCGGAACAGTGCACGGTTCCCTTCAGGCAGGTGCTCTCACTACCACCTACACAGCCTCCCAGGGTCTTCTGCTGATGATTCCGAACATGTACAAGATTGCGGGTGAGATGCTCCCCACCGTCTTCCATGTCTCGGCCCGCGCGCTCGCTTCGCACGCACTTTCAATTTTCGGTGACCACCAGGATGTGATGGCCTGCCGCCAGACCGGCTTCGCAATGCTGGCATCCGGCTCCGTACAGGAAGCCCAGGACCTCGCAGCAGTAGCACATCTGTCCACCATCAAGAGCAGCATTCCTTTCCTGCACTTCTTCGACGGATTCCGTACATCTCACGAGATCCAGAAGATCGAAGCCATCGACGAGGACGACCTCCGCAAGATGGTCAGCACGAAGGCTCTCCAGCAGTTCCGCGAAAGGGCCCTCAATCCGGAAGCTCCCGTCACCCGCGGTACCGCACAGAACGGTGACGTTTACTTCCAGGCCGTCGAGTCCCGCAACAAGGTCTACGACAAGGTTCCCGATGTTGTTGCCCGTTACATGGGCGAGATCGGCGAAGCCACCGGACGCATCTACCGTCCTTTCGACTACTACGGAGATCCTAAGGCAGAGAACATCATCATCGCAATGGGTTCGGTTACCGAGACCATACGCGAGACCATCGACTATCTCAATGCCCAAGGCCGCAAGTACGGTCTCGTTTCCGTACACCTCTATCGTCCTTTCAGCACCAAGTACCTGATGAAGGCCATTCCTGAAAGCACGAAGAAGATCGCCGTCCTCGACCGCACCAAGGAGCCCGGCTCCCTCGGAGAGCCCCTCTACCTGGACATCAAGGCCGCCTTCCAGGGCGTTGCCGATGCCCCCATCATCGTAGGCGGCCGTTATGGCCTGTCCAGCAAGGACACCACCCCCGCCCAGATCATCGCAGTTTACGACAATCTTGAACTCAAGAGCCCCAAGAACGACTTCACCATCGGCATCGTGGACGATGTCACCTTCCAGAGCCTTCCTACCAAGGGAGAAATCTCCATCGTGAAGCCCGGCACCACCGAGTGCAAGTTCTTCGGCCTCGGTTCCGACGGTACCGTGGGTGCCAACAAGAACACCATCAAGATCATCGGTTCCCATACCGACCTGTATTCCCAGGCTTACTTCGACTACGATTCCAAGAAGTCCGGCGGATACACCTGCTCCCACCTCCGTTTCGGTAAAGAGCCCATCCGTGCTCCTTATCTCGTGTCCACTCCCGACTTCGTCGCCTGCCACGTTCCTTCCTATCTCGAGAAGTACGACGTGCTCAAGGGCATCAAGGAAGGCGGCAGCCTCCTGCTGAACTCCCTCTGGGATGAGGCGGAGACCCTCGAGCGCATTCCCGACAACGTGAAGAGCATCATCGGCAAGAAGCATATCAAGCTCTATATCATCAACGCCACCAAGATCGCGGCCGAAATCGGCCTCGGCGGGCGTACCAACACCATTCTCCAGAGCGCATTCTTCCGCATCACCGGCATCATCCCCGCAGAGGATGCAGTGAAGTACATGAAGGACGCAGCCCTCAAGAGCTATGGCAAGAAGGGCGAGAATGTGGTCAACATGAACTATGCAGCCATCGACCGCGGCGGCGAGTACGTCGAGGTCAAGGTTCCTGCAGAGTGGGCCAACATCAGCGCCAAGTTCGAGAATCCCGGAAAGGCCCGTCTGGCACCTTCCTTCGTGAAGGAGATCGCCGACGTCGTAAATGCCCAGGAGGGTGACACCCTGCCCGTGAGCGCATTCCTCCCCTACCAGGACGGCACCATGCCCGCCGGCACTTCCGCATACGAGAAGCGCGGCGTAGCAGTGGATGTTCCCGTCTGGAACGGTGAGACCTGTATCCAGTGCAACAACTGTGCATTCGTCTGCCCTCACGCAGCTATCCGTCCTTTCCTCATCAGCGCAGAAGAGGCCGATGCTGCCGCTGCCGCCGGCGTCAAGTTCGTCGAAGGCAAGGCCAACCTCAAGGACTACAAGTTCGTCATGGGAGTTTCCGTCGCCGACTGTACCGGTTGCGGCAACTGCGTGGACGTCTGCCCTACCAAGCCCGAAAAGAGCCTCAGCATGCAGCCTTACATGGAGCATGTCGCCGACCAGGAAGCATTCGACTACCTGAACACCAAGATCGGCTACAAGACTCCTCTCGATCCTAAGAGCAACCTCAAGGCAGCCCAGTTCAGCCAGCCTCTGTTCGAGTTCTCCGGAGCTTGCGCAGGTTGCGGCGAGACCCCTTACATCAAGAACATCACCCAGCTCTTCGGCGATCACATGATGATTGCCAACGCTACCGGTTGTTCTTCCATCTACGGTGCCTCCTTCCCCGCTTCTCCTTACTGCACCAACGACAAGGGCCACGGTCCCGCATGGGCCAACTCCCTGTTCGAGGACTTCTGCGAGTTCGGCCTCGGCATGCATCTCGGTTCCGACCGTATCCGCGAGACCGTAGCATCCATCATGGAGAAGGCTCTCGAGTGCGAGAGTTGCTCCGAGCAGATCAAGGCCCTCATGAAGGAGTGGCTCGCCGACAGGAACAACTACGCCGTTACCCGCAAGGTTGCCGACGAACTCGTTCCTATGATGGAGAAGTGCGGTTGCGACTGCTGCAAGAAGCTGCTCGAGCTCAAGAACTTCATTCCTTCCCGCAGCCAGTGGATCTTCGGCGGTGACGGTGCCTCCTACGACATCGGTTACGGCGGACTCGACCACGTGCTTGCCAGCGGCGAGAATGTGAACATCCTGGTGCTCGACACCGAGGTTTACTCCAACACCGGCGGACAGTCTTCCAAGGCTACTCCTGCAGGTGCCATCGCCAAGTTCGCCGCCAGCGGAAAGAAGATCCGCAAGAAGGATCTCGGCATGATGGCGATGAGCTACGGCTACGTCTACGTTGCCCAGGTGGCAATGGGAGCAAGCCCCGTGCAGTATATGAATGCCATCAAGGAAGCCGAGGCATATGATGGGCCTTCACTCATCATCGCCTACGCACCTTGTATCAACCACGGTCTCAAGGCCGGCATGGGTCTCAGCCAGAAGGAAGAGAAACTCGCCGTCGACTGCGGTTACTGGCATCTGTACCGCTACAACCCTACTCTGGAAGGCACCGACAAGAATCCTTTCAGCCTCGACAGCAAGGAGCCCGATTGGAGCAAGTTCCAGGACTTCCTCAAGGGAGAGGTCCGTTTCGCATCCCTCTACAAGCTCTTCCCCGAGCGTGCAGAAGAACTTCTGCAGAAGACCGAAGAGTTTGCCAAGGTGCGTCTCGAAACCTACAAGAGGCTCGCAAACAAGTAATCCGTTGTATTGCCTTTATACCGAGAGGGGCCGGCCTTGATGGTCGGTCCCTCTTTATTGTTGGCTGTGCCGGAAAGGGGCTCAGTCGAGTTCGATGTGGATGTCGCGGCCCGAGGCCCAGACGGAGGCTTCCGACCCGTCGTCCAGCTTGAGGCGGACGGGGGCGACCGGTGTGGGATGTATGGCCAGAGGATCCGGATGGAAGGCCTTGTCGGCCACGGAATACCAGTGGGCTATCTGACGGGCATAGCCTTCGAAAAGGCGGCCGTTTTCGGTGAGGCTTATCTCTCCGCGGGCGCGCTCCATCAGCTGGACGCCGAGCAACCTCTCGAGTTCGGCGATGTTCTGGCTGACTGCCGGCTGGGTGATGCCCAGCTTGTTGGCGGCGGCGGTGAAGTTGCCACACTCGATTACGGTAAGGAATATCTTGATTCTGGTATCTTCAAGCATATCGCAAATATAAGAAATATTTATTACTATCTTTGTGCTATGAAGATCGGCATAATGACAGCGATGGACCGGGAGTTCGAAATGGCCTCCAAAGTCCTCAAGAATCACGGAAAACACGTAATAATCCCCGTACACTGCGGCTGGGGAAAGGTAAACTCCGCCGTCAACGCCTACAAGCTCATCACGGAGCACCATCCCGACTGCATAATCTCCACCGGTTGCGCCGGAGGCGTGGCAGCCGACATCCATCTGCTGGATGTCGTCGTGGCCGCCCAGGTAGCCTATCACGACTGCTGGTACGGTGAGCCCAACGAATATGGGCAGGTGCAGGGATTTCCCGCCAGGTTCGATGCCGATCCTGCTCTCCTGGACGCCGCGCGCAGCCTGGACGATCCGCATCTGCGTTTCGGGCTCATGGCCAGCGGCGACCGTTTCTGCTCGGGGCCTGCGGACAATGCCGTAATACTGGGGCATTTCCCCGACGCGCTGGCCTGCGACATGGAGTCCGGCGCCATCTCTCAGGTATGCCACTCTTACGGAGTTCCCTTCATGAGCGTAAGGGTAATCAGCGACACCGCTGCCGAAGAAGACCGCCTGGGCCAGTTCACGGACTTCTGGTCTACCGTGGGCCGCGAGTCTTTCGAGATACTCCAGAAACTGGTGGACGCCATTCCGGAAAAGATATAAAAAAAAGTTCCGTGCGCTGCGCGGAACTGCAAAACACTGTGTTGGTAGCTGTTACTCCTCGGAAATAGCTCCCATGGGGCATGCTCCGGCACAAGTGCCGCAGCTAATGCACACATCGGGATCGATGGTGTAAACATCACCTTCGTGGATAGCGCCGGTAGGGCACTCACCCATGCAGGTACCACAAGCAACACAGCTGTCAGGGGAAATTTTGTAAGCCATATCTTTAGTATAAAGTTTTATATCTCGGACGCAAAGGTAAGGTTTTTGTTATAAATTTGCAATATGAAATTACTTCTGATATTGTTGACCGTCCTCATAGGGGGCCGCGCACAGTTCGACAAGACCGTCCACGACTTCGGAACCATATCCTCCGCGGACGGCCCCCAGACCTGCATATTCAACGTCACCAACACAGGTGACGAGCCCCTTACCATACTTTCCGCAATCAGTTCCTGCGGCTGCACCAATGTCCGCTGGACCCGCACCAGCCTGGCCAAGGGAGAGACGGGAAAGATAGAGGCGACCTACACGAACGAAGACGGTCCCTACCCCTTCGACAAAACCGTCACCGTGTATCTTTCAGATATCAAAAAACCTGTGGTCCTGCATCTTCGCGGTGTAGTGAAATAGCTGATTTTTTGTTATCTTTGTAAGATGACTCAGAACACGAATTATACAGACGACAACATACGCACCCTGGAAGGCGTCCAGCACGTCAGGATGCGCCCTGGTATGTATATCGGGCGCCTCGGCAACGGCAACAACCCCGGGGACGGTATCTATGTCCTCCTGAAGGAGATCATCGACAACTCCGTCGATGAATACGCCATGGGCTTCGGCAAACAGATCACCGTCGAAATCGGCGAGGACAACCACGTGACCGTGCGCGACTACGGCCGCGGTATCCCTCTTGATTCCGTGGTGAAAGCCGTAAGCATCCTCAACACCGGCGGCAAGTTCGACGACAAGGTCTTCAAGAAGAGCGTCGGTCTGAACGGTGTCGGTACCAAGGCAGTCAATGCACTTTCCGAGTCATTCTACGTCTGTTCCTATCGTGACGGCGAGTCATCCTGGGCCCGTTTCGAACGCGGCGAGCTCAAGGACAGCGGCAAAGAATCCGCACCCAAGGAGAAGAACGGTACCCTGGTGAACTTCTACCCCGACCCCATGATGTTCGGCAAGTTCGCCTACAACCTGAGCTTCGTGGAGACGATGGTGAAGAACTACTCCTACCTCAAGAAAGGTCTCACCCTCGTGCTCAACGGCACTCCTTACAAAAGCGAGAACGGCCTTCTCGACCTCGTGAACGAGAATCTTTCCGAGGATCCGCTCTACGCCCCCATCCACCTCGAAGGGGATGACATCGAAATAGTGCTCAGCCACGGGCGTGACTACGGCGAGAACATATCCTCCTTCGTGAACGGCCAGAACACCCGCGACGGCGGTACGCACCTTGCTGCCTACCGCGAGGCCATCGCCAAGACCCTCAAGGATTTCTTCAAGAAGAACTATGCTCCCGAGGATTGCCGCCAGGGCATCGTGGGAGCCATCAGCATACAGATCCAGGAGCCTAACTTCGAAGGCCAGACCAAGACCAAGCTGGGTTCCAACTACATGTGGGAAAAGCAGACCCACGACGAGCACGGCACCCTGCACCTGGACACCGGCCCCACCATCCGCAGCTACGTCAATTCCTTCGTGGCCCAGGAACTGGACAACTACCTCCGTATCCACAAGGAGATAGTGCCCATCATCGAAGAGAAGATAAAGGACTCCCAGCGCGAGCGCGAGGAGATTTCCGGCATACAGAAGAAGACCAGGGAGCGCAGCAAGAAGGCCAACGTCTATAACAAGAAACTGCGCGACTGCCGCTTCCACTACAACGACAAGCCCAACGAGAAGACTCAGGAAGACATCGAGCGCAGCAGCATCTTCATCACCGAGGGAGACTCCGCTAGCGGAACCATCACCAAGGCCCGCAACGCCAGCTACCAGGCCGTTTTCAGCCTCCGCGGAAAACCCATCAACTCCTACAAGGAGAGCAGGAAGAAAGTTGCCGAGAACGAGGAGCTCAACCTCCTGATTTCCGCCCTGGGCGTGGAGGACGATCTCGAGAATCTCCGCTACAACAACATCATCATCGCTACCGATGCCGATAACGATGGTATGCATATCCGTATGCTGGTATGCACCTTCTTCATGAAATACTACCCCGACCTCATCCGCCGCGGGCACGTACATATACTTCAGACTCCCCTGTTCCGCGTAAGGAACAAGACCGCAAACCGCTACTGCTATTCCCCCGAGGAGAAAGAGCAGGCGATCGCGGAACTCAAGACCAAGGTCGAGATCACCCGTTTCAAAGGTCTGGGAGAGATTTCCTTCGACGAATTCGCCGATTTCATCGGAGAGGACATGCGCCTCGACCAGGTACGCCTGGCCGACGAGGAGTCCATCTCCGAAATAATGGAGTTCTACATGGGAGACAACACCATAGAGCGCCAGAACTGGCTCAGGCACAATCTGAAGAGCGAAAAAGAACTCGAAGACGTAGATATCTGATGAAAGGGAACAAGACCTCATACAGCAAGGGTTGGGCCCGTTTCTGCGGTTGGCTCCTGAAACGTCTGGGATGGACCGCAGTGGGTGGACCCATGCCGGAAAAGAAGGTCATAGTGCTGGGCGTCCCCCACACTTCGTTCTGGGATTTCATAATTGCATACCTGTTCTACACCAGTTTCGGTGAGGTCGCGCATGTCATGATCAAGCGCGAACTGTTCTTCTGGCCCCTCGGGGCCATTCTCCGCAGCTGCGGCTGCATCCCGGTGGACCGTAGCAATGCCTCCACCCTGATAAGGAGCCTGATCGAGCATATGGATAGGGATGAAGTCTTCAAACTTGCAATCGCCCCGGAAGGGACGCGCAAACCTGTAAAGCGCTGGAAAGCCGGAGCCCTCAAGATTGCCAAAGAGACCGGAGTGCCGGTTTATGCCGGATTCTTCGACTGGGGCACCAAGAGGATTGGCTGTGGAGAAAAACTTCAGCTTAGCGGTGACATCCAGGCCGACCTGGAAATGGTACAGAAATACTATGAAGGCCTGCACCTCACCGGTAAGCATAAAGAAAAATACATAACCGGATAAACTTATGCGAAAACACAAGCACCCGTACAGGATTAGGAAGTTCTTCATCCGGATGAACCCTGTACGCCTACTTCCTGGCCATCACCAGGACCATTATCCTCTTACTCTCAGGGAACTGTTCGAAACATCTACCGAAAGATTTGCCAAACGCAAGCTGAGTTGTTTCATCGACGGGACCCAGAGCTACTCATATTCCAGATTCCGCTACATGTGCGACCGCCAGTCACAGCGCCTTTCGCGTTTCGGCATCAGTGCCGGCGACAAAGTGGCCATACTCGCGCAGAACATGCCTAACTGGACGGTGGCTTTCTTCACTGCCACAGCCTTCGGACGGGTCGCCATTCCCATCCTTCCGGACAGTTCCGAGAATGAAATCACCAACATACTCACGCATTCCGAGAGCAAGGTCATCTTCATATCCAAGAGGCTGCTTCCCAAACTCAGCCAGGAATGCATCGACAAGCTGGTGTTGGTCATCGATATCGAGACCTTCGAGATAATCAAAAAAGAGAAAGACGCCTTCATGTGCGACGGATGGGTACGCACTCCTTCCCCCGACGAGCTGGCTGCAATCATCTATACCTCCGGCACCACCGGAAAGGCCAAGGGCGTGATGCTGAGCCATCGCAACCTCTGCCAGAACATAATGGAGGCGCACAAGGCGGAACGCTGCTTCAAGAAAGACCGCTTCATGTCCATCCTTCCTATGGCCCATGCCTACGAGATGGCCCTGGGATGCCTCTATCCTATATACGTAGGCGCGTGCGTGTATTACATCCCCAAGCCCCCTACTCCCAGCGTGCTGATGGCGGCAATGAAGAAGGTGCGTCCTTCGGTGATGTGCGCCGTGCCCCTCATTATCGAGAAAGTCTATCGCAAGAGCATAGTTCCCACGGTGGAGAGCAGCCGCACCCTCAAATGGATGCAAAAGAGTCTTCCCTGGCTCTTCTACCGCCTGGTAGGAGGGCGACTCTACAAGAGTTTCGGCGGCAAGCTGCACTTCTTCGGCGTGGGCGGCAGCAAGCTCGACCCCGTGGTGGAGGCCTTCCTCAAGAAATGCCACTTCCCCTACGCAATCGGCTATGGCCTTACCGAATGCGCGCCGTTGGTGTGCAACGCTATGGTAGGCCGCACGGTGGTAGGGTCCATAGGCATCCCATCATATAAGGTGGAAGTCCGTCTGGACAACGTCAACCCCGAAACCGGAGAAGGAGAGATAGTCTGCCGCGGCGACAATGTGATGCTCGGTTACTACAAGGATCCCGAACGGACCCAGCAGGTAATCGATGATGACGGATGGTTCCATACCAACGACGTAGCCATAGAAGACAAATACGGCAACTTCCACATCAAGGGGCGCCTGAATAACACCATCCTCGGCCCTTCCGGCGAGAATATCTATCCTGAGGAGATCGAGCAGGTGATCAACAACGAAGAAGGTGTCAGCGAGAGTCTGGTCGTGGAACGCGACGGCAAGCTGGTGGCCTTGGTGAAGTTCGAAGATAATGTGCTGGACTGGAACCTGGAGGGAGAGGAGAGATTCTATGAGAGGGTCGAGTCGCTGCAGAAGACGCTGCAGGAGCGCATCAACAAGTTGCTTGGCAAGAATTCCCAGGTGAGCAAGGTGGATGCGATGAAGGAGCCCTTCGAGAAATCCGCGACCCAGAAAATCAGACGTTTCCTCTACAAGAACAAGAAGTAGCTGAAAACAAAAAAAGCCCTGCTCGCAGAAAAATGCTCGCAGGGCTTTATTGTTTTCAGCCTAAGATTACTCGGCGCTTTCGGCAACAACTTCGACGTTGATGTCGGCAACGATCTTCTTGTAAACTTTGACTTTACCTTCGAAGTTACCGGCTTCCTTGATTTCAGGAATGGTAACGTCCTTCTTGTCGACCTCGATACCGGCGGCTACGAGAGCCTCGGCAACCATGGCGGCGGTAACTGCACCATAGAGCTTGCCGCTCTCAGCCACCTTAGCGGTGAGCTTGACGGGAGTAGCAGCGATCTTGGCGGCCTTTGCCTCGGCATCGGCAACGAGTTTCGCCTCCTTGTGGGCACGCTGGCGGACGGTCTCCTCGTACTGCTTGATGGCAGACTTGGTTCCGAGCACTGCGAATCCCTGAGGGATAAGATAGTTGAGAGCGTATCCGCTCTTTACTTCCACGAGTTCTCCGGCCTCTCCGAGACCTGCAACTTCTTTCTTGAGAATGATCTTCATAGGGCAGGATTATTTAAGGAGGTCAGTAACATAAGGAAGGAGAGCGAGGCTGCGGGCGCGCTTGACGGCCTGGGCAACCTTGCGCTGGAACTTGAGCGAAGTACCGGTGATGCGGCGGGGAAGGATCTTACCCTGCTCGTTGAGGAACTTCTTGAGGAACTCAGGATCCTTGTAATCGACATACTTGATGCCGGCCTTCTTGAAGCGGCAGTATTTCTTCTTGCGAACCTCTACGGTAGGAGGGTTCAGATAGCGTACATTGTCATTCTGTGCCATGGTTTATTCCTCCTTGGAATCTACGGGTTCAACATCGTACTCGGTGACATCCTCGACCTCTTCGGCCTTGTCCTCGACGGGGGCCTCGACAGGGGCGTTCTTCTTGGCGGCCTTCATCTCACGGCGGTGCTCGGCGTATGCGATAGCATCTTTGTCGAGAGCGACGGTGAGGAAGCGAAGGATACGCTCGTCACGCTTGTACTGGATTTCGAGATTTGCTACGAATTCAGGATCTGCCTTGAACTCGATCAGGTAATAGAAACCTGAGGTCTTGTGCTGGATGGGGTAAGCAAGCTGCTTCAGGCCCCAGTCCTCTTCGTACACGATTTCTCCACCATTGCTTGTGATGAAGCCAGTGTACTTGGCAACCGCTTCCTTCATCTGGGCGTCAGACAAAACGGGAGTTGCAATGAAAACGGTTTCGTACTGTTTTAACATTTTGATTAATAATTAGTTATAAATTAAGCCCTTAAGGGATTTTCCCAAAAGGGCTGCAAATATAGTTATTTTCTGTCAGAAATGCAACTAAGACCTATTTCTTTTCCATTTTTCCCATATACCAATACAGGCTCTTGCCGGAGATCCATATTTTGTAATTGTAGGAATTGCTGTAGGTGTAGTGGCTTCCCCAGGTTTCCGCATCGAGGGTCACAGGATCAACAGGATAATAGATGTACTCGTTCTGCTGGGTTTCCGGGTTGTATCCGAGACTCTTGTAGGAGTGGTATGAGTCCGTTTCGCTAAGGGTGAGCGTCATGCCGCTGACGGACCATGTGCCAAGCCGTTTGGACGCGACCAGGGTGCCGTTCGCCTCGTGACTCCAGGAGCGTTCGATGTAAGAACCGTCATTGCCGAACACATAGCGATAGTTCTCGTAATCGGTCGACATCTCCCAAGTTCCTTCGATTTCGGACTTCTTGAAAGTCTTGCTGACGCCGTCGGGAAGCATCAGGTATTCCATCTCGCTCACGAAGTAATCCCCTTTGATCTGCATCTGGAAGATCACGTCATCAGGAATGGGAGTTATCGTGCAGGTGCGGGTACCATTGAACCAATCAGGATCGCTGGTGGTGTCCAGCTCCCTGGTGACCCATTCGTTCTTTCCCTCTTCATCGTTATATTCATAAGCCTTCTTCACGGTCATCTTGATGACATTGTCCGCGAAGGTATAGGTGCCGGTATCCTTCCATTTGGCAATACCGTCCCATTGCCATTCATAGGTACCATCTTTCTTGAACGTCACCCTGGGATAGTGATAATCATCGCCAAGGCCCACCCACGAACCTATGATTCCGGTGTCGCCGGAGGTCTTGCCATTGTCTTCTTTGTTACAGGAAACTGCAATTATCGCCACGAGGGCGAAGGCGGCCAGATAAAAAAGTTTTTTCATCGAATGATTGTTATTTGGTTATACGCTGCAAGATAGCGACTTACACGCAATGCGCATATCCCAATACAAATAAATCAGACCAACAATTCGACAATCGGAAAAATCACTGATTATTCGGATCTATCCCCTTGCGCCAGAAACGGAAAGTAATATCCTCCCTATGATGATACAGCCGCTGGTTGGTGCTGCGTTCGTTGAGAGGACCGCATTCGGGCCTGTACGGCCCTACCTTGACGTAATCGAACGCATCCCAAACCTCCTGTTCCACCTCTTCCCTGCCCGAATACAGCGCGAGCTCCATGCCGGGATGGGCTTTGCGCATATGCGCCGCCAGGGCAAGCAGGGCGGCAATGTCGTTGCCCTCCCCCAGGAACAGGAAACAGTTGACTCCGAAATTATCCGCAATCAAGGCATCCACGATTCCGGGCGTAAGTTCCTCGCCTATGTTCAGGCGGAGGAATGGCGAATGACAGCCTACGCACGTCCCAAGGCAGTTGCTTATGTCGACTGCCAGGCTCACCCTGTCCGGGATTTCCTCCAGGACCACGGATGTCATTTGCGGTACGTACTTGATCATGCGGAAAAAAGACCCCCGACCGGGTCGGGGGTGTCATTTTATTTTTCAGAGTAGAACCTGTGGTAGGCCTCTTCCTGGCGCATCTCGCTGAATGATGAAATCCTCTTGAGGTATCCGATCACACGGGTGAGATAGTCGAGGTTGGTGCTGCCGCACTTGGGGCACACGGTAAGGGTATCCTTGCTGATGTAGCCGCAGTCGTTGCAGACCGTATTGCGGCAGTTGAAGGTGAAGTAGTTGGTGCCGTAGTGCGCGGCAGTGTTCAGAAGCTGCCTGTACTGGTCCTTGCTGAGGTGCTCGGCTATGTTCATATGGAGGGCGGAACCGCCGTCGAGATACTTCACATATTCCTCGCCGTGGAGTTTGAACTTGTCGATCATGCTCAGTTTGTCGTCCTCGGGGTTGTAGAAGTAAGAGGAATACATGTTATGCTTGGGAGACACGAAGTATCCATCCTTGCGGTCCCAATTGTAGTTCTTTCCGGAAAGGTTCTCGCCGGGGACGAACTCGGTATTGAACATCGCTTCCTTGGTACGGTCCTTACGGTTGGAGACGTTGATGGTCTCGAGGAGGTTGTTCACGAACTCCTTGTAGTCGTCGTTGGGAGATATCTCCAGCCCGAGGAACTCGGCGGCATCGGTAAGGCCGTTCACGCCGACGGTCAGATACTGGCGCTTCATGTCGATGAAACCTGCACGGTATACGTCGAGCATCTCGGCCTTGAGGAAATCCTTGATGATCTCGTTGAAGGCAATCTGATACTTGTGCACGCGCTCGGTTTCGGCGGTGATTGCGTCGCTGATATACTTGTAGAGGGAAGCTTTGTCGTAGGAATCGCGCGAGAGGGGCTTTCCGGGCTCGATATCTTCACCCTTCTCCTTCTTGAACCACTCCCTTGCAGCATCCTGGATAAGACGGTTCAGGTTGATGGTCATGACCGACTTACTGCCGGTAGATACCGAAGCGGTACCCATGGAATACTGGTGGGTGGTATGGTTGTGGGATTCGTCCTCGCTGTCGAGGTCCTTGAGGGAGTTACGCAGGCGGCAGCAACTGGAAAGGCTGTCCGGACTGTTGGAAATGTAGCAGAAGAAGCTGTGTCCCTTGCTCCACATCTCCGCGGTGAAATCGGCATAGTCCTTATCGGCATAATCGTCGCCACCGTCGGTGAGCAGGGCCATGGTTTCCACGGGGAAGGTGAGGATGTACTTGTTGCGCTCCTCGTTGAACCAGTTCATGAAATGCCTCTGAAGCCAGTCCAGAGTCTCCCACTTGGCTGCAGTTCCGTCAGGGAAACGGAAATCTCCGAACACGCCCTCGAAGTAGGGTTTGTCGAAGTAGCCTATATTCCAGAACACGGTCTGGTAACCACGGTTACCGGCAGGCATGTTCATGGAGTGCACGACCTGCTGGAAACAGTTGTCGATGACTTTGGTAAGCGTGCGCTGCTTGGCGTTGTTCTCAACGACTTCGTCGAGCCTGTCGAGGTAGTTGTCGCCATAATCCTTGCGGATGAAGTAATCCAGGTAGATGAGGAACTCGGGGGTAGCCACCGCGCCCATGAACTGCGAGGAGATGGAGTACACCAGGTTGATGAACTCGCCGCAGAAGCTCTTGAGGTCGGTAGGAGCCACGGAAACGCCGCCCAGCTCACGCAGGCCGCTCACCAGGAAAGGATACATGGTGATGGCCACGCAGTAGGGATATCCCGGAGTACCGCTCTCGTCGTGCTTGTACAGCACATGGGATTCCAGATCCTTTATGTACTGGTCGGCAAGTTCGTGACCATAAAGGTTCTTGATCTTGTCCTGCATGATATAGCGGTTCTGCTTGATATTGTTCTCCTTATAGAGCTCCTGGCCAAGCGTGACGATGTTCTTGCGCGTAACATTGGCGTTGGCGTCGAACTTGGAGCCGGTAGCGGCGTTCGAAGCCTTGATATAGTCCTTGATGAAGTCGCGCTTCTTGCGCAGGTCCTTTCCGTCGTCGAACTTCTCGATGTACTCGAGGGCGGCCTTCTTGTTGATGGACATTAGGGAATCGACAACCTGACGGCGGATCTCCTGACTCGTCATCTTATCGTAAATATAGAGGTTATCGGTAATGGACACCACCACTTCTTCCGGGCAACGCTGCCCGGTAGCTTTATAAGTCTGTCGAATACCTCTCTTAAGCTTTTCGAGATCAAACTCTTCAATGGTTCCGTTTGTTTTCCTGACGTCCATAGAATTAAATAGGTTATAAGGGTTAAAAAAGGCGAGCTGTTTTTTTACCACAACCCGTTCCAATGATACACGTTTATTCTCTCACAAAGTTAATAAAAGAGGATGCACTTTGTCAATGCATCCTCAGGAAAAGTTATCAACACAAAACTAACAATCAAGTTTTGGTCATTGTGTGTCGCTATTTTTCGGGAATATCCTCAAGCACGGCTACAAGGAAGTCCCAAGCTTTCTGCACCGAAGGGATGTAGCAGCGCTCATCCGGGGAGTGGGGGCTCTTGAGGGTAGGACCGAAGGAAATCATGTCCAGACCAGGATAGATGCCTCCGATTATGCCGCACTCGAGACCTGCATGGATAGCCATGACTTCGGGTTCCTTGCCGTAAAGCTTCTTGTAGGAAGACTTCATCACGCGAAGTATCTGGCTCTTGTCATCCGGTGCCCAGCCTGAGTATCCGCCCACGAACCTGGTCTTGATTCCGGCATTGTTGAGAACCGCCGCGATCTTGCGGGAAAGGGCCACTTTGGCGCTGTCGATGAAGCTGCGCATCAGGGTGACCACGGAGACCTTTCCATCGGCAATCTTTACGATAGCGAGGTTGTTGGAAGTTTCAACGGTGCCGCTCATGGTCTGGGACATACGCTCCACCCCGTCGGGGCAGGCCAAAATGGCGTTGACGATGGCGCGGGCCTCGTCATCTTTCACGTAAGCTTTGCGGACGTCGGTGGGAGTGAACATTATCTTCATGTCGGGATCGGTATGGCGGAACTCGTCGAAGATCTCGCGTCCGGCCTTGGTGACCACGCGGGCGACCTTGGCAGGATCCTTAACGTAGAGGAGGACATCCGCCTCGCGAGGGATGGCGTTACGCATGTTTCCGCCCGTGAACTCCACAAGCTTGCTGTCGGTCTTGGCGAGGATAAGATCCACCAGGCGAGCTGCGATGCGGTTGGCGTTTGCGCGGCAGAGGATGATATCCATTCCGGAATGGCCTCCCTGGCATCCCTTCACCTGGAGGGAATAGGCCTCGTAGCCTGCAGGGCGGCGGACCTTGGTGTATTTACCATAGCCTTCGGTATCCATGCCGCCGGCGCATCCCACATAGAGCTCGCCTTCGGTCTCGGAATCGAGGTTCACAAGTATCTGCCCCTTCAGCACGCCGGGCTTCAAGGCGTTTGCACCGGTCATACCGGTTTCTTCATCGTAAGTAATGAGAATTTCGACGGGGCCATGCTTGAGGTCCTTGCTCTCGGCCACCGCCATTGCCATTGCCACGCCCATGCCGTCGTCGGCACCGAGGGTGGTTCCTTTGGCCTTTACCCACTCACCGTCGATCCAAGTTTCGATGGGATCGGTGAGAAAGTCGTGCTTTACGTCGTTGTTCTTCTGGGGAACCATGTCCATGTGGCCCTGGAGTATGACCGTCTTGCGGTTCTCATAGCCCGGGGTTGCAGGCACTTTCATTATCACATTACCTGTGGCATCCGCAAATGTCTCCACGCCATGGCTCTTGCCCCAATCGAGAAGGAAGGCGCGGACCTTCTCCTCGTGCTTGGAAGGACGGGGCTGACGTGTTAGCTGGTAGAAATTATTCCATACGTTTGCGGGTTTGAGATCTTTTATACTTGACATGACTGTATGTTATTTTGTTTTATAAACAGGATATGCGGCTACGATGCCGAGCTGATAGACGGGAACACGGGTCTGCAGGAGGGTGCTGATGCCGTCCGTAAGACGGACGCCGCACACTGCGGGGATGCGGTAGTTCACGACCTGGACGGGCTTGTTCTTGCTGTCCACGGGAGGTGCCGGAGCCACATTCTCGACGGTGAGCTGCACGAAATAGGGCTTGCCGGACACGTTGTCGGCAGGCACCAGGCCTTCTTCGTCGGAAAGGCGGAACGCAACGTAGGTCTGATTGTTCTTGGCTGTGGGAATAACCTCGAATGATGCAGACTGGGAACTGTACTCGCTGACACCGGTGAAAAGGGTCAGATAATCCTGCTCGAGCTTGTTGAGGGCGTCGATGGTGGCCTTCATGGCCTCGCCGCTGTAGGTGGCGTCGGTATCGCCTACCAGGATCTTATATTTGTTCTCGCGTATCTCGAATATCTTGTCGGCGATTTCCTTGGCCTTGTCCTCCGTGCTCTTCTCCACTACCACCCGCTGGTGCACGGTGCGGTTGTCGGCCTCGTAAAGGGTGTTGGTGCGCTCCGTCAGGTTTGCCGGAATACCCTTCCCGGAAAATCCCGTACCACCCTTGCCCACGGGATATTTCCATCCCTTGTCGGGGGTGTAGGAACCTGCGGGGCCGGAAACCAGTCCCTGGCTCGTGAGCTGGAGGAAAAGAGGCTGGCTCTGGGCGTTCAGCACGTAAGTATAGCGCACGCTCTGGTCGGCTTCCACCGCCGGAAACAGCTTGACGGACGTAACGGTGAAGGAGACTTTGTCGTAGAGCTCGGCGCTCACGCCAAGGTACTTCTGGGCATAGCGGGCATATGGCCCGGCATAGAAAGTTTCTTTCTGGGCTTCGACGCTGAAGACAAGCACCGTCTGGGGCATCGAATAAGACACCGTACCCTGAGCCCGGACGAGCTGGGGCAGCAGCATCACTGCGATGATGAATATCAACTTCTTCATAGTGTTATTTCCATCTTTTATGCGTCCAGAGATAGTTCCAGGGCTGATCCTGTATGTCTTTCTCCAGTTCCGCGTAGTATTTGACCATGATCTGTTCCGGGGTAAGGCCGGAAGCATCCGGGAAGAGCGGCACGAGTTCGAGATCATAGCCTCCCTCGCGTTCCTTCCAGCGGAGATAGCTCACGCTCATCCCGAACTTGCATGCAAGAGTCGCGCCACCGGTCATAGCCAAAGTGTCCTGATTCAGGAACTTACCTATAGCATGCTTGGTAGCGATCCCGTAAGGATACTGGTCGGTGGGGAATATGTAGATGAACTTCTCCCTCCTGTGGGAGATGGCGAAACGGAACACCTCGGTAGCCTCCAGATAGCCGTGGAAGCCGGTGTCCTTTATGGAATTGCAGCGATTGTCGGCGATTACCCTGTCCCAGAGCTTGCTCTTGAGCTGGCGGTAGACCACTCCGATTTCGGAAAAGTCGGACTTGTAGGGAACGTCGGTGTGGTTGTAGCTGAAATAACCGCCGAGGAGCTCCCAGTTACCGCAGTGGCTGGACAGGACCATCATGTTTGTACTGTTCTCGTAAACCTCGTTGAAGACCTCGGGGTTCACCATGTCCACCAGGTTGGAATCGTTGAGACGCTTGCGGCCGCGGGCATTCTTGCATCCGCCGAACCAGATGGCCTCCCCTATTATGTTGCCCAGATGCCTGTACGACTTGTCGGCGATACGGGTGATTTCCTTGTATTTAAGTTCCGGAAAACTGCGGGAAAGGTTGGTCATCACGACATCGCGCCTGTAGTGTATGACACTGCGCAGGAGCCAGCCCATCGCACGGCCCATCGCCCTGTGGAAACCAAGGGGCAGACGGGCGAACAAGCCCAGCACAGCCTCGACCAGCACTACTCCTACGGATTTTTTCTCTTGTTGCATAGTTCACAAATATAGCCAAAATCGGGAAAAAGCACTTCCAAAATCCCTCATTTTTATTATATTTGTAAGAATTTGAAAACTGTTTAACAATTAAAATATGTTCAAAGGTCAACCGAAAGGTCTCTTCGCCCTTGCCCTCGCCAACACCGGCGAGCGCTTCGGCTACTACACAATGATTGCCGTTTTCGCCCTCTTCCTTCGCGCCAACTTCGGCCTGGAAGCAGGTACGGCAGGTCTCATCTATAGCGCATTCCTGATGCTGGTCTACTTCTTCCCCCTTCTCGGAGGTATTTTGGCAGACAAGTTCGGATTCGGTAAGATGGTCACCTCCGGCATCATCGTAATGTTTCTTGGATATCTGTTATTGAGCGTTCCTCTCGGCGGCGGAACCGTCGCCCTGGTGGCCATGCTGGCAGCGTTGCTGCTTATCGGCTTCGGAACCGGCTTGTTCAAAGGCAACCTCCAGGTCATGGTGGGCGACTTGTACAACGAGCCCCAATATGCCGATAAGCGCGACTCCGGCTTCTCCCTCTTCTACATGGCCATCAACATCGGCGCCCTCTTCGCACCTACCGCGGCAATCAAGATCCGCGAGTGGGGCATCAGCCTGGGCTTCGACGGCAACGCAGCCTACCACTTCTCTTTCGCGGTAGCATGCGTTTCCCTCATCGTTTCCATAGCCATCTATTACGCGTTCCGCAACTGGTTCAAGCATGTGGAAGGCGGCCATGCAAAGGGAGAGAAGGCACAGGTAGTGGATACCCTCACCCCCGAACAGACAAAAAAACGTATGGTTGCCCTTTTCCTGGTGTTCGCAGTGGTCATCTTCTTCTGGATGTCCTTCCACCAGAACGGCCTTACGCTCACTTACTTTGCCGATGAATTCACCGAGCGCAGCTCCTCCGGGCTCGCCTCCATGCCTTTCAACGTATGGAACCTGGTAGCCGTGATTGCAATCGTGTATGCCCTCTTCTCCGTCTTCGACAAAGAAACCAGCCAGAAAGGGAAATACATCGGTGTCGGAGTGGTAGCACTCGCCTGCGCGTATCTGGTATGGCAGTACAACCGCCTCAGCGGCTCCGTAGCCATCAGCGCCCCTATCTTCCAACACTTCAACCCCTTCTACGTGGTTGCCCTCACCCCCGTGTCCATGGCTATCTTCGGAGCCCTGGCCAAGAAGGGCAAAGAGCCCTCTGCACCCCGTAAGATCGCTTACGGCATGTTGGTCGCAGCAGTCGCCTTCGCCCTCATGACCTTCGCATCTCTCGGCCTCAACACGCCCGACGTACAGGCAGCAGCCCGCGAAGCCGGTATGCCCGAAACTCTCGTTTCCCCTTACTGGCTCATCTCCGTATACCTCATACTCACCTTTGGTGAACTCCTGCTCAGCCCTATGGGCATCTCCTTCGTCTCGAAGGTTGCTCCTCCCAAGTACAAGGGCATGATGATGGGTATGTGGTTCGTTGCCACCGCCTTGGGTAATTTCCTGGTTCAGGTTGGTGGTCATCTTTGGGGTAACATACCTCTCTGGGTGGTCTGGGCAGTATTCCTCGGAGTATGTGTCGTCAGCGCCATCTTCATGTTCACTATGATGAAAAAACTCGAGGCTGCCACAGCCTGATATTATGGACCAAGCAATTGCCGACAAACTTCTGCTCTGGGCAGAACGCTACAATAACCCGAAGTATTTCGAGGAAGACCCTATAGCATTCCCCAGACGCTTCTGCGACATGATGACCACCATCCAGCCCGTGCTCGGTTTCGAGGGCGGGGAATGGCGGCCTTGCCTGCAGGACGTGGAGATTGCGGCAGTTTTCGCCGCCCACCTCGCCTGGGGCAGGCGCGCAATGATAGTGCGCGACTGCAGCCGCCTTTTCGACGAGATGATGTGGCATCCCTACGACTATGTCATGGCCGGTGATTGGAGGAACGACAATTCCTCCATCCACCGCACCGTGAAGTGGAAGGAGATTGCCGCCATCTGCCGCAGGCTCAAGGATTTCTATTCCCAGGCCGATACCCTGGAATCCCTTTCCGTGGACGAGATCCGCACCCGCATCTTCGGCCAGAAGGCCGATCCCAAAGCTCCCAACAAGAAGATTTGGATGATGCGCAGATGGATGGTCCGCGACGATGGGAAGGTGGATCTCGGGCTCTGGAAGAACAGCGACAAACGCGACCTGGTCATCCCCCTCGACGTACATGTGTACCGTCAGGCCGCGGATCTGGGGCTTACCTCCCGCAAATCGAAGGATATAGTCACGGCCCGCGATATTACCGATTCATTCCGGGAGCTTTTCCCGGACGATCCTGCGAAGGGCGATTTTGCGCTCTTCGGATATGGAGTTAACAATGCCTAGAATGTACATCATCTCCGGTTGCAATGGCTCCGGAAAGACAACGGCCTCCTACACCCTCCTCCCGGAGATGCTGGAGTGCAGCCAGTTCGTGAATTCCGATGAGTTCGCGAAGAGCCTTTCGCCATTCAACCCGGCGGAAGCTTCGGTTACGGCCAGCCGTTACATGCTGCGCAAGATATATTACCTGCTGGAAAACAACATGGACTTCAGCGTGGAGACCACGCTTGCCACCAGGTCGCTGCTCGGGATCATCAACGATGCCAAATCCAGGGGCTACATGGTGAGCATACTGTATTTCTGGCTGAAATCCCCCGAACTGGCCATAGCCAGGGTAAAGAACCGCGTGGCGGCAGGAGGGCACAACATCCCCGAGGACGTGCTGCGCAGGCGTTACTACATGGGCCTCAACTACTTCTTCGAGACCTACGCGCCCATCTGCGACCGCTGGCTTCTGGCAGACAATTCCTCGGAACCTCTCACCATAGTTGCAGAAGGCTCTCCGAAGGGTGTCAACATCAAGGATCAGGAGAAATACGACCTGATTTACAAACTGGCCTATACCGATGAAAACGAAAAATGATTATCTGAACCTGTTCGGCGTGAGTTCCGCGCAGCTTCGGGCCTTGGTCGCCGAGGGAATGAAGAGTGGAGGAGATTGGTGCGACCTGTTCTTCGAGGACACTTCGTACGGTGAGCTCGTGCTCCGCGACGGTAAGGTCAGTTCCGGAGGTTCCCACATAGATTACGGCTGCGGCGTACGCGTACTGAAAGGCGAAAAGACAGGCTATGCCTATGCCGAAAGCACCGAGTTGCCGGCTCTGATGACCGCCGCCCGCAAGGCATCCGTCATTGCCGCGGCATCTGCCCGGGCCGATAAGAGCACCCGGCCGGCCGTGCAGCCCGTTCCGGCAGGCAATTACTATCGTATGAACGAGGACTGGCGCTTGTCCGAAGCCGCCCGCTTCGTGCCCGTGCTGCAGAAGCTGGAAGCCGCCATACGCGCCAAGGACGGCAGCGTGCACAAGGTGATAGCCGCCCTCAGCTGGCAGGTCAGCGACATACTGATGTACAACTCCCTCGACGAGACCACCACCGATACCCGCCCTGTCGGCAGCATCACTGCCACGGTCATCTTCGTCAGAGGCGGCCGTACCGAGATGAACAATGCCTCCCGCAGCTTCCGCTCCGGCGTAGAGATGATCGGGGATTCACTGGTAGAAGAACTGGCAGAGGCCGTGACCCGCGGCATGGACGAACGTTTCGAGGCCCGCAGGCCCAAGGGTGGGAAGATGCCCGTGGTGATGGCCGCCGGTGCTTCCGGAATCCTGCTGCACGAGGCCATGGGCCATGCCTTCGAGGCGGATTTCAACCGCAAAGGGCAGAGCATCTTCTCCGATAAGATGGGCTGCAGGGTCGCCGCACCGGGCATCAACATAATCGACGACGCCACCATCCCCGGGAACCGCGGTTCAATCAACGTGGACGACGAGGGCGTTGCCGGGCAGAAGACTTACATGGTGGAAGATGGCATCCTGCGCAGCTATCTCCACGACCGCATCAGCGCAGCATACTATGGGGTGTCCCCTACCGGGAACGGGCGCAGGGAATCCTTCCGCTACAATCCCATCCCCCGGATGCGCTGCACCTACATGGAAAGCGGGAAGCAGGGCAGTTGCGAGGATCTCATCGCCGGTGTGCGTAAGGGTATCTTCGTAGACCAGTTCAGCAATGGAGAGGTCAAGATAGGCGAAGGGGATTTCACTTTCTACGTGAAGAGCGGGCGCCTCATAGAGAATGGCCGGCTGACCATGCCGGTGAAAGATATAAACATAGTAGGAAATGGCCCGAAGGCCCTGGCGGACATAGTTGCCGTGGCTTCGGACCTCAAGATAGACAACAGCACCTGGACCTGCGGCAAGGAGCAGAGTGCCCTTGTGAGCTGCGGAATCCCCAGCGTGCTGGTCAAGAGCCTAACCGTCGGAGGAGAATAGGATGCTGGAAAAGGAAGAATTGATGTTGACCCGCGAGTGTCTGCAGATGGCGTTGGAAGCCGGTGCTTCCAAGGCCAGGGCCAGCCTCAGCAAGAACGAGATGAGCATCGTGGCCACCCTGGACGGAGAGGTCGACAAGGTCAGCGGCTGCCTGGACCGCAGCATCAGCCTGAACATCTTCGTGGACGGACGCTACGGCACCTTCTCCACCAACAAGCTGGACAGGGAGTCCCTGCGTGCCTTCATTTCGAAGGCGGTAGGCACGACCAGGATGCTTGCGGAGGATGCCGCCCGCGACCTTCCGGATCCGGACCGTACTGCCAAGGATGCGGTTTCGGGAGATGAACTCGGAATCTGCGATCCCGCCTGGAATTCCGTCACCCCCGAACAGCGCATAGCATTCGCGCTCGATAACAGCGTGCAGCGTCGGCAGGGACGTGTTGCCCCTGCGAAGTTTTTTGAGCGGGCCTCGTGCGTGGCGGTAGCGAGCAGGGACAACAACTCCCTGCCGACGTGCGCGAAGAAATGGAAGCTGATATCCGAGGAAGGAGAATACTCCGACTCGATATACTACAACTACGTCGTAGACACCCAGGGCACCGAAGCCCTCCACAGCGAAACCTCCTTCGAATTCTTCACCGAACTCACGATCGAGGATTCCCGCGGCCGCAAATATAGCGGAGGATGGTGGGAAGCGTCCCCCACCCTGGCCGGCTTCCATCCGGAAAAGGTTGCGGATGCGGCCCTGGAAGAGGCCGTCATGCAGATAGGGCCCAGGCGCTGCAGAAGCGGGAAGTACCGCGCAGTCATCGACAGCGAGGTTTCGCAGAAGGTGTTGAATCCCATCCTGAGTGCCCTGAACGCATTCAACATCCAGCAGAAGAACTCCTTCCTGACCGACACCCTCGGCAAGCAGATCTTCCCTGCCGGGCTGGACATAATGGACATCCCCCGCACACCCGGGGAAGCCTGCGGAAAAATGTTCGATTCCGAAGGAGTAGCCACATCTAATCATTACATAGTGAAAGACGGCGTGGTGCAGGAGTATTTCGTGAATACATATATGTCGAACAAACTCGGCATAGCTCCCACGATTGAAGATGCCACCCGGCCTGTGGTCTGCAAATACGGAAACGCTGTTTCCCGGCAGGATGTCATGGAGGCCTGCGGCGACGGGATTCTTATCACCGACTTCTGCGGAGGGAACAGCAACCCGGCGACGGGAGATTTCTCGTATGCCATACAAGGATACCGTTTCAAGGACGGCAAGATAGTCCATCCGGTGCGCGAAATGCTCATAACCGGCAACATACTCTCGCTGTGGAGCAAGCTTCTCTACGCAGGAGACGATGCCCGCCGCTGCCGCTCCAAACTCACCCCTACCCTCGCTTTCGACGAAGTCGATTTCAGCGGATAGGTCAAATTGAAAACATTTAAGAAGAAGATATGAAAATTGAACAGAACAAAGTGGTCGCAGTTGCATACTGCCTTACCGTAGAAGGAAAACAGATCGACAAATCCCCCGAGGGACAGCCCCTGGAGTACATCCACGGCACGCATATGATGATTGCAGGCTTCGAAAAGGGCCTGGAAGGTCACGAGCCCGGCGATAAATTCGACATCACCGTGAGCCCCGAAGAGGGTTACGGCACCGTCAATCCCGAGCTCCGCATCGAGATCCCCAAAAGTTCCTTCGAAGTAGGCGGCGTACTCCGCGAAGACCTGCTCAAGATTGGCACCGTGGTTCCTATGTTCAACAGCACCGGACACGTGGTCCAGGGCACCGTTGCAGAGGTCAAGGAGAATACCGTGACCATGGACTTCAACCACCAGCTCGCCGGCAAGACCCTCAACTTCGAAGTCGAGGTCGTCTCCGTGCGCGATGCCACCGAAAAAGAGCTTACCGAAGGCCTCCACGGTGAATATCTTCCCCTCGAAGAGGAAGAGCATCACTGCTGCCACGGCAAAAACAAAGGCAACTGCCACAAGCACGAGGGCGAAGGCGAGCACGAGTGCTGCCATAAAGGCGAAGGCGAGCACGAGTGTTGCTGCAAAGAAGATAAGTAAAGATGAACACCGCCGTAGTCGTACTTAACTGGAACACAAAGGATTACCTAAGGAGATTCCTCCCTGGGCTGCTGCATTCGTGCAAACGGGCCGGAGCGGAGCTGGTGGTTGCCGACAGCGGCTCGGACGATGGTTCCCGCGAGGTTCTGACCCAGGAATTCCCGGAAGTTCACACAGTGTTTCTGGACCGCAACTACGGCTTTACCGGCGGATACAACAAAGCATTCGAAGCCCTCGACAACCTGGGCTACGACTATTTCGTACTAATCAACTCCGACATAGAAGTGGAAGACGGCTGGCTGGAGCCACTGCTGGACTGGATGGAAAGCCATCCGGACTGTGGCATCTGCGGCCCCAAGCTGCACGGACTGCTGCGTCAGGACGGCATGCTGATACGCAGCAGCCGTTTCGAGTATGCAGGCGCGGGCGGAGGACTGATGGACCGTTTCGGCTTCCCTTATTGCCGGGGACGCATCTGGAAGAAGGTCGAGCAAGACTATGGCCAATACGACCACGAGATTCCGGAAGTCTTCTGGGTAACCGGAGCCTGCCTGATGATACGAAGCAGCCTCTGGAAGCAACTGGGCGGCCTTGACGACCGTTTCTTCGCACATATGGAAGAGATAGACCTCTGCTGGCGCGCACAGCTTGCCGGATGGAAGGTCGACGTGGTACCGAAGTCGGTAGTATGGCATCTGGGCGGAGGCACCCTTCCACCCACCTCGCCGCTGAAGCTGAAACTCAACTTCCGCAATAATCTGCTCGCCCTCGAGAAGAACCTTCCGGGGACCTATGTCACCCTGGGTTACTCCCCCGAAAAAGCCAGGCGCAAAGCCAAAGGCTTCATGCGCAGGCGCGTGGTTTTGGATTTTTGTGCAAGAATTGCTTATTTTTGCATCGGCAAACCGAAGCTTTCCAGGGCGGTGCGCGATGCCCACAGGGAATGGAACGAACTGCGCAAGCAGACTCCTCCCCAGGCGGCGCCGGTTCCCGGAGCCAAGGTCGAAGGCCGCACAGGCATTTTTATTTTGCTAAAATAGAGTTGTCATGAAAATAGTAATCCTAGGAGCAGGTAAAGTTGGTTCCCACCTGGCAAAGATGCTCAGGGGCGAGGGCAACGACATTACGGTTATCGACAACAACGAGACCCGCCTTTCCAGCATCAGGAACACCCTGGATGTAAGGATTATCGAAGGCAGTCCGTCATCGACCGTGACCTTGGGCAAGGCCGGTGTTTCCAAAGCCGACTTGTTCATCGCAGTCTACCCGGCTACCCAGCAGGAGACCAACATAGTTGGCGCCTTGCTCGCCAAGCGCATGGGTGCCGCCAAGGTGCTCGCCAGGGTCAATGACGAGGATTACCTGTCCGCCGACAACAGGCTGCTGTTCAACGAACTGGGCATAGAGTTGCTGTTCTATCCCGAAAGGATCGCGGCCGACGAGATAGTTGCCCAGCTCAAGCGCAACTCCAGCTCCGAGACTATGGATTTCGCAAGCGGAAAACTGCAGATATCCGTTTTCAGGCTTAACGAAGATTCTCCCCTGCTGGATCTTACGCTCTCCGGATTCATGCAGAAGCTGAGCCCCGAAGACGCCTCCCGCTTCCGCATCATAGCCATCTCCCGCGGCAACAACACCATAATCCCCAAGACGGACACGGTGTTCCAGTACAACGACCTCGTATTCACCTTCTCCCGCCAGGACGGAGTGGAACTGCTCGTACAGTACTTCTCCCAGACCACACTGCAGGTCGAAAAGGTGATGATAGTCGGAGGAAACGAAGTCGCTGCCATGCTGGCAGCCGACCTTTATTCCCAAGGAATAGACGTAAAACTTATAGAGATCGACCATGACCGTTGCGTGAAGCTCACCGAGGACCTGGACGACAACATCGACGTGATACTCGGCGACGGCCGCAATTCCGACCTGCTCTTCGACGAAGGAATCAACGAGTGCGATGCCTTCGTGGCCCTCACCGGCAGCGACGAGACCAACGTCCTCACCTGCGTGATGGCAAAGAAGCTCGGCGTTCCCCGTACGGTGGCGGAAGTCGAGAACATGGAATACATACGCCTTGCCGAGGAAATGGGCGTCGACAGCGTAATCAACAAGAAACTTATAACAGCTTCCAACATATTCAAGTTTACCTTGGGCGGAAAGGCACGCTTCGTAAAATACATGCGTGGCACCAGCGCCGAGGTAATCGAATACACCGCTACCGAAGAAAGCCCTATCACCAAGAAGAGCCTGAAGGAAACCAAGTTCCCCGAAGGCGCCATCATAGGCGGCGTGATCCGCGGCGAGGATGCCTTCATTGCCGTGGGAGACACCCAAATACAACCTGGCGATCACGTGGCGGTATTTGCGCTGCCCGAGAGCGTGAAGGCGGTGAACAAGCTTTTCCGATAGCATAAAAACATCTTCCATGAAAGCATTCGACTGGATCAGACAATATTTACGCGACACCGCCAACCTCAGCGGCCAGCTCGATGTTGATACCGCCGCCGAAAACATACGCGGCAACATCTTCTTCCGCGGCCCAAATGTCTGGATTCTCGCATTCTCCATCATCATC
>JAFZJI010000058.1 GCA_017552105.1 Bacteroidales bacterium
CAACATCCAGGCCGTGATGCCCAACAAGCCTCTGCCTTTCCTGCATCCTGCGACCCGCCAGCCGTTGAAACCCGAAGATCTGTATCCTATTTTCTGTAAGGCTTGCGCCGACCAGGAATTGAATCAGACCGACATGTGGATCCCGATTCCCGAAGAAGTCAGGGAACAGTACGCAGCATACCGCTGCACCCCTCTCGTGAGGGCCTATGAACTGGAAAAAGCCCTCGGCACTCCGGCACACATCTATTTCAAGAACGAGAGCGTCTCGCCTGCCGGAAGCCACAAGCTTAATTCTGCCATCGCCCAGGCATATTACGCAAAAGAGCAGGGTGTTACCAACCTTACCACCGAGACCGGTGCCGGCCAGTGGGGCGGTGCTCTATCCTACGCAACAAAGAAATTCGGCATAGACTGCGCCGTATATATGGTGAAAGTCAGCTACGAGCAGAAGCCTTACAGGCGTTCTATCATGCAGACCTTCGGCGCAGCCATCACTCCTTCTCCTTCAATGTCCACACGTGCAGGCAAGGACATCCTTACCCGCAATCCCAACGACCGCGGATCGCTCGGATGCGCAATCTCCGAAGCAATAGAGCTTGCCGTAAGCACTCCCAACTGCAAATATGCGCTGGGTTCCGTGCTCAACCACGTCTGCCTGCATCAGACCGTCATCGGCCTTGAAGCGGAAAAGCAGATGGAACTGGCAGGGGAGTATCCCGACATCGTCATTGCGTGCTTCGGCGGCGGTTCCAACTTCTCCGGCATAGCATTCCCCTTCATGAGGCATAACATCCTCGAAGGGAAGAAGACCCGTTTCATCGCAGCAGAACCCTATTCCTGCCCCAAGCTTACCCGCGGAAAGTTCGAATATGACTTCGGCGACGAAGCCGGCATGACTCCGCTCCTTCCCATGTTCACCCTCGGACATACCTTCAAGCCCGCTTCCATCCACGCCGGCGGTCTCCGTTATCACGGTGCAGGCGTCATCCTCAGCCAGCTTATGAAGGATGGATTCATGGAGGCCGTGGATATCGAGCAGATGGATTCCTTCAAGGCCGGCGTACTTTTCGCACAGACCGAAGGTATCATCCCCGCACCTGAATCCTGCCATGCCATCGCTGCAACCATCAACGAGGCCCTGAAGTGCAAGGAAACAGGGGAGGCCAAGACCATTCTCTTCAACCTTTCGGGACACGGCTTCGTGGACATGAGCGCCTACGACAGCTATTTCTCCGGGGAGATGCAGAATTACCACGTATCGGACGCAGATCTCGACCGCTTCATCAAGAGTGCCGACGATCTAAACAAATAACAAACCCTCATATTACCTAATCTTAAACAAGGACCCGCGGCTATCACTAGTGGCGGGTCCTAATTTTTGATATAATCACTTTTAAGTTTAGGTAAAATGCTTTAAGTTTAGGTCAGGTAGCAGGATAACAATATTGTTATAAAAGCTTGTCTTTGTTTCTCACAGTGCAAATATCGGGTGTTTTACGCACATGGGAAAACAATTGTGATTAGTGACGGACGATTGTGACGAAAAGCCCGATTTGTTGATAAAAAACAAAATATAGTGACGAAATCAAGATATTTCTTATATTTGTCACCGCCAATTTTGTGACAGAATATGCATACTTTACCTAGGAATTACTTCAAATGGGGGACTACCATTCTTTACATGACTATTTGTCCTGTCTTTTTCTTTGTATTTGTGTTGGTATATGAACCCCTCAGGCTTAGGTCCTATCTCGATATGGGAAGGGATCTCTACGCCATGAACCTCGCTATTTCTTTCAGCATAGCTCTCGTGGTCATAAGTGGCCTGCGCGTTGCATTCCATTACCTGAAGTATGTAAAACATCTGACTTGGGCCCATTTCATTATATGGTGCATGTTCGAGGTGCTGGTTACCAGCATATTCATCGCGCTCTACCTTGCTCTGATGAATGGCTCGACGCCATTTTTCTCCGTGCTGCTTACCTGTGTAGGCTTCTGCTACCTGATTTTCATCATCCCTTATGTCATACTTACCCTTGCATTTGCGATCGGAGCGCACAGGGAGAGGGAAAAACGCCTGATGGCCCGTGAAGAAGAAGATAACAGCCTTATCCGTTTCATGGATATCTACCAGAGGCCCAAGCTGATTATCGCCCCTTCGGCAGTGTTGTTCATCGAGGCCCGCGAGAATTATGTAAAGATACATTATATGGAAGGCGGGCGTCTCAAGGATTTTGAATTGAGAGCTACAATGAGTTCGCTGGAAGAGATAGCCTCGCGCTATTCGTTTATACGTTGCCAGAGGTCGTTCTATGTGAACCCGGCGCACGTGACGGTGCTGCGGAAGGAGTCCGGCGGGCTGATATTCGCCGAACTGGATACTCCCGGCCTGCCCAGCATACCGGTATCCAAGAGGTATTACGACGAACTGTCTAAATTGCTTTGAAATAATCCAGGAGGATATTCCTGGTGCGGCGGTTGACGGCATAGTCTTCCGCCTTTCCGCCTTGGGCGGCGGTGATGCCTCCGCAGATATCCACACCGAGAAGATTCTTCCCCTTCAGCGAAGCATCCAAGCTGTCCAGAAGGTCCTGCAGGCTGGCAGTACCTTGGTTCCAGTTGGTCCTGGCATAATCGGGAGACAGGTAATCGAGATCTATGCTGAGGTATACATTGTCGGATTCCGGGACCAGCAGGGGATTGCATCTGCGAGAGTGGGCTACCCAGCTGCCGCATGAGAGTATATCCGCGCCGAATGCGGGCTCCTGGTCATCGGGATGGTTGTCGAAAAGGATAAGCTGGGTTTTCTCCTGCAGGCGCCGCAACCAAAGGTCCGAAAGATAGTGGAAATCTCCTCCGTCTATCCAGTGGACGGCATTGAGAGGCAAGCGCCCAAACTCCTGAGCTATCGCAGATTCGGCGTCGCTTTCGCAATAACAGCAGGTACCTTCGAGTTGCCTGAGGTCGCATACCAAGGCTCCTTCCGGCGCCCAGGCTTCGTCGGAATACAGACTGCTCATGAGGATCAAAAGCGAATCCATAGTTTTCAAAATTAGGAAAAATCGAAAAATAATCCTAATTTTGCATGATTCAGTTATTGTTTATGGTTTCAGAAGCACTGTGTCCTTTAGATCCTGAAAAGGCCTATTTCTCGATGGATGAGCTTACGCTCGATACCGAGGAGGGAGCCAAGACGCTTAAAATGGGATACTGGATTGCAGTCGATCCCATACGTATCCATAAACTGATTGTAAAGGAAAAATGTCTTAAGGTCGATGAGATGGA
>JAFZJI010000059.1 GCA_017552105.1 Bacteroidales bacterium
CCGCCGGCGAGGAGAACCTTTGCAGGTTGTTCCCCGCAGCCGGCGCCGCCGTAGCTGCCGGTCCTGCTTCGACCGGCAGCGTTGCCCAACAGCCGCACCTCATTTGTAACCAAAAACCCGTCTCTTTGGGCACGGAACTTTCAGCAAACCCCATTCGTACCCAGGAATGGTTGTTTTTGGGCACGGACTTCGCGCAGAACGCATTCTGATGGGCAAGATCTGATTTTATGCCTGGGACCTTGCCCTCATTTCGGCCACCCACGTACTTCCAGTGGGCAGGGTGCCCGCCATGAAATCAGACCTTGCCCTTTGAAATGCCGTGGAAGGGTGGTGAGACACAAAGATCCTTCGCTGACGCTCAGGATGACAATTATCGTGCAGCAGTCAAGTGATTGATAGATAGGTGATTACCGGGAGGAGAATCGTCGAAATTCGACGATTCTCCTTCGAGGAAAGTGTTGGAAATCAAAGGGTTAAGTGCTGCATGGCGGGTGGGGGAAAGATTGTTCGCAAATTGTGAGAATAATTCGTATATTGCGCGAAAATAGTTGCGTTATCCCGCAAGCGACTACGACCAATTATGCGAATCACATTTTTTATCGTCGGTTTCTTGTCCGTAATGATGCTGGGCAGCCAAAGCCTTTCAGCTCAGGAACCAGAAGCCAAGAACCCCTTGATTGTCCGACATATCCACGAGAACCTTCAGAGGGCCGGAATCAATACCAATCCTTACGAGTACCTCCCCACGGAGGAGACGCCGGTTCCTCGCGGCTACAAGCCCTTCTACATCAGTCACTACGGCCGTCACGGCTCCCGTAATGCGTGGGCCAGGGACAGCTATCCCCGGCTGATGAAAGAGTTCGGGACGCTCCAGGAGGCCGGGCTTCTTACTCCCGAAGGGGAGAAGACTTTCGACCAGATAAAGGAGATAGTGAATCTGCACGCCGGGATGGACGGCCGTCTTACTCCGCGCGGAGTCGAGGAGCACCGCCAGATTGCCGGCAGGATGTACTCTAAATACAAGCGCGTCTTCCACGGCCGCGGACGCAAGGTAAGGGCCATCTCCAGCATCGTGCCCCGCTGCCTGGTAAGCATGTCCGCTTTCACCGGAGAACTCCTCTCCCGCGAGCCCGGGCTCGATATGAGCTGGGATACCGGCGAACAATTTATGAAGATCTGCAGCACCGAAGACAGCAGATACACCCAGAAATCCGTACGTAAACTCCTGGACGAGCAGGCCCGCAGGCACGTCCCGGACACGGCCGCATTCATGGGCAGGCTGTTCACCGACCCTGCCGCCGCCCGCAGCATAATGACGGATCCGGTACTCACGATGCGCAAGACCTTTGACATCGCCGCCATCCGCGGATCCTATTATATGGACGATTCGATGCTCAGGATATTCTCCGAGGATGACCTGTACTGGTACGCCCAGAACATCTCGATGGACCTGTATCTCCGCCAGTGCAATTCGGTGGAGTGGGGAGATGAACGCATGCAGCCCGTCCAGCTTCTGGTAGATGACATAGTGACCAAGGCCGACGAGGCCATCGTCGGCGGAAACATCGCCGCCGACCTGCGTTTCGGCCACGAATACCAGCTGCTGGCCATATCTTCCCGGCTAGGCGTAAAAGGAGTGGCGGAGCGCCGTAGCGCCAAGACCTGCCTGGATTGGCCCGGCTATCTGTACAGCCCCTTCGCCTGCAATCTGCAGATGATCTTTTACCGCAACCGCGGAGGCGACGTGCTGGTGAAGTTCTACCTGAACGAACGCGAAGCCAAGCTGATAACCCTCGATGGGGGCCCCTATTACAAATGGGAAGACCTTAAGCAGGCCTTCGCTTATCATCCCGTGATGGGGGAGGTCGAAGAAGAGCTCGCCACCTCCGTGCCGGAGGTTTCCGGCGTGTGCCAGGCTCCGGACGGAAAGGGCTTCCTCGCCGCATCCGACGAGAACGGGGTATGGTACGTGAGCCCCTCCGGCGAATCCCGCAAGTTCTTCGTATCCTCCGGCTGGCTGGACTGCGAAGGGGTAACCATCGATCCGCAGACCAAGGATGTCTATTATATAGTGGAAGGCAAGCAGGAACTGCGCCGCCTTAGCGCTCCGGATTACACTGACAACCAGCTTGTATTCACCCTGAAGGATGCGGGGTATAACACCAACTCCGGTCTGGAAGGAGTGAGCTGGTACAAGGATGGGATGCTTTTCCTCGGGAATCAGCGCAAGCCCAATCTGCTCGTGAAGTATTCGCTGAAGGACGGAGTCGTCGCCCGTACCGAGCTGGTGGGCACCAGGGAGATAGCCGACCTGTACTACGATCCCGTCCGCAACAAACTCTGGATTGCCGACAGCATCAACCGTACTCTCAATATGTGCAACCCCGATGGCGAGGTCCTGCTCAGCTGGCCCGTGCCTTTCATCGACAATGGCGAAGGAATCTATGTCGATCATGAGAACTCCTGCGTATGGGTCGGGGATGACACGACTTCGAAACTGTACAAGATCCATTTCGATAACCTTTAGGCCATGCGTCTTCTGTTCATCACTGACTTTACGGAGCAATTCGCCTACCGTCTGCTCCGCGGCATCCTGGATTATTCCAAGGAGACGGAACCCTGGGTGGTGTGCAAGATGCCGCCTATCTTCAAGCGCGACATAGGGCTCGAAGGCCTGGTGGAATGGGCCGTGCAGTGGCAGGCAGATGTGGTGATAGCCCAGTTCGATCCCGACGACGACGTGAGCTTGTTCCGCAAGAACGGCATAGTAGCCATAGCGCAGGACTACATACGCAAGTTCGACAGCATCCCCAACATCACCGCGGATTATGACTACACCGGCGCGATGGCAGCAAAGCGTTTTCTTTCCAGGGGATTCCAGAACTTCGGATTCCTGGGATACCGTGGCGTGTGCTGGTCGGAGGAGCGTTGCCAAGGCTTCTGCAAAGCCCTGCAGAAAGCCGGGGTGAAGCAGGTCTTCGTGAACGACCGCCAGCATATCGACAGCCTGTGGTATTCGGATTATTCCGGCCTGGGGGATTGGCTCAAATCCCTTCCCAAACCCATAGCCATCATGGCCTGCGACGATAACCAGGGGAACGTCCTGCTCCAGGCCTGCAATGCCGTGGGGTACAAGATTCCTGCGGAAGTGGCCATAATAGGGGTAGATAACGACGAGATACTCTGCAATATGTCCGCCCCCACGCTGTCGTCCATCAACGTGGACATAGAGCGTGGCGGATACGAAGCGGCGGCCATGGCAGCGAGGATGGTAAAGGACCATTCCTATAAAGGAGAAGATATAGTCCTGCGCCCGACCAACATAGTGTCCAGGATGTCCTCGAACGTTTTCGCGACCAAAGACGGAGCGGTGCTTGCCGCCCTTCAGTTCATAAGTGCCAACATCGACCGCAAGATCATGGTGACCGACGTGCTGAAGGTCGTGCCCATGTCGCGGAGGCTCCTGGAACAACGCTTCCTCAAGGAAACGGGAACGTCGATATATCAATACATTACGGTTTTGAGGATGGACCGTTTCGCCCAGCTGCTGCTGGAAAGCAACGACTCCATAGCCGAGATCGCAGCCCGTCTGGACGAGCCGGATACCAAGAGTATCTCCCGACGGTTCCTGGCCATAAAGGGCTGTACCCCTTCTGAATTCCGAAAAAGAGAATTGCGCAAATTGAGTGTATAATTACGCATATCTCGCACCATTTGGAAATCACAATCAGTACATTTGCAGTGTACTCACACTGATAATACACTGATAACCGCAATGATCCTAGGAATTGATATAGGTGGAACCACTATCAATCTCGGCCTCGTAGAGGGTACGGAGATAGTCAAGAAGAAATGTGTCCCTTCGTTCAGGAAAGGGGCTAGCCAGGAAGAAACCCTCATCTATCTTTACAGCAAGATAAGCGAAATCATCAACCCCGATGTCGAACGCATAGGGGTGGGAGTCCCGACCTTGGTGGATTCTGCAAAAGGAATAGTGTATAATGCCGCGAACATCCCTTCGTGGGACGTGGTGCCTCTCAAGGAGAAACTGGAATTCCGCTACCATCTTCCTGCCGCCATCAACAACGACGCCAACTGCTTCGTGCTGGGTGCCGCCGCCAAACTGCCCAAGAAGTATTCCATGGTAGTAGGCATTACCCTTGGCACAGGAACCGGCGTGGGAATCGTCGCGGACGGCAATCTCCTTGTGGGAGCAAACTGCGGAGCCGGAGAGATGGGTTCCATCGCATACGGAGGCGATATCTACGAGACATATTGTTCCAAGAAATTCTTCACCGACAGGGGAACTACTCCCCTCGACGCCTTTACGGCCGCCGAAGCGGGCGATGCTGCAGCCCTCGGGCTCTTCCGCGAATTCGGCGCTCATCTGGGCAAGTTCCTTGCCGCCGTGCTATATGCTTACGATCCCGACTGCGTGATCATAGGCGGCGGGCTTTCCCAATCAAGCAAATACTTCAAAGAACCCATGATGCTCTCCCTTAAAGAGAACTATATGTATCCCAAGCTTCTCGAAAAACTCGAGGTACATGTCATGCCGGATGCCGACATCCCTCTGCTGGGAGCTTCATTGCTAAAATGACATTATGAAAAAGATCCTTTATTCCATTTCCGTTTTATTGCTGTGCGTCATCTGCAACGCTGCCGACCTGAAAGACTGGAAGATGCAGCGCGAAGGGGGCAGCCGCAGCTATGATGTAACCGTTCCCTGCACCGTTGCGGGAGCCTTGAACGAGGCCGGCGTATTCGGCGGGAACGTCTTGGAGGAGGACCATTATAAAAAGATAGACAAGTCGCTCTTCGATGCTCCCTGGATCTTCACGACCAAATTCCCTGCAGCCAAGGGCCAGCACCATGTGCTCCGTTTCGAGGGAATCAGCTATTCGGCGGATATCTGGGTTAACGGGAAGCAGATCGCATCGGCCGACACCACGTTCGGGGCCTTCTGCGTGAGAGAGTTCGACATCACCGCTTTTGCCAAGAAGCAGAACACCCTCAAGGTCCGGGTATTCAAGGCTCCCAAGTCCGCGCTGAACAACGGCTATGTGGACTGGAACCCCCGCCCCGTGGACGAAAGCATGGGAATATGGCGCAAGGTGGAACTCATCTCCACTCCCGACGTGCAGGTAGAAGATGTGTTCGTGAAACCCATGGTCGAAGACCTGAAGAACGCATCCATACACGTGGAAGCCACCCTCGCCAACCGCAGCAATGCTCCCGTCTCGGGAATACTCCGCGGCGTATATGACAGCGGGCAGTTCGAAATCAAGGTGGATCTTTCTGCCGGAGAGGTCAAAACATTTACCATAAATCAACGTGTTACTAAACCCCGTATCTGGTGGAGCTACGATATGGGAAAGCCCGAGCTCTATAATCTTACAATCTCTTTCCTTTCCGGCGGAAAGATATCGCATCAGCGCAAGGTCCGCTTCGGCCTCAGGTCCATCACCAGCGAAATCGACGCCCAAGGCCACAGGCTCTTCAAACTCAACGGACGCAAGGTGTTCGTGAAGTCCGCCGGCTGGAGCGACGACATCTTCATGCAGGATACCCCTGCCCGCACTCTCAAGCAGCTTGAGTTCGTCCGCGACATGGGCCTGAACAGCGTCCGCTTCGAGAATATATGGAGCAAGGACGGTGCGGTCTATGACCTTTGCGACAGCCTGGGAATAATGGCCATGGTCGGCTGGAGCTGCCAGTGGGAATGGGAAGATTATTGCGGTCTGCCCGAAACCGACGGCTTCGGCTGCATCAACGACCTTGCTTCCGAGCAGCTGGCCATCCGCTATATGCGCGACCAGATCGTCTGGATGCGCAACCATCCTTCGGTGATCTGCTGGGGCACAGGCTCCGACCGCATACCCAACGCCCGCCTGGAAGAGGGTTATATGAAATGGTACAGGCAGCTTGAATACCGCCCGTACATCTGCTCTGCCAAGGGACTCACCAGCAAGTTCGGCGGCCCTTCCGGAATGAAGATGGAAGGCCCCTACGAATATGTAGGCCCCGATTACTGGTATCTGGACACCCGCCGCGGAGGAGCCTACGGCTTCAATACCGAGACAGGCGTGGGGATGAACGTCCCCCAGGCGGAATCGGTGGAGAGGATGGTGGGAAAAGACCACCTGTGGCCTCTCGACGGCAACTGGGATTTCCACTGCACGGCATCCTCTTCCCATATGAACAATACGGGCTATGCCGTGAAAGTGATGACCGCGGAATACGGCGCTCCCGAAGGGTTCGAGGATTTCATCCGCAAAGCCCACGCCCTCGACTACGACGGCACCCGTGCCATGTACGAAGCCTTCCGTTGCAATATCCCCAACACCACCGGCATAGTGCAGTGGATGCTTAATTCCGCCTGGCCCTCCCTCTACTGGCAGCAGTTCGACTGGTATCTGGTGCCCACGGCGGGATACTATGGCACGAAGAAGGCCTGTGCGCCCGTGCAGCTAGTATATAACTACGGCGACAAGGCGGTCTATTCCGTAGATGAGGTCGTGCCCTCGGCCGACTATGTTGCCCGTCTGGGCATCTACGGACCCGACTCCAAGCTTCTGCGCAGCGAAGAGAAACTCATACACATCTCCCGCCGCTCTCCTGCCAAGGTGTTCGAAGATATCGAAGGCCCCTGCTTCATAGCCCTGGAACTCCTGGACAAGGACGGAAAGATTGTTGCGGACAACTTCTACTGCGTGCCAGCAGGCAATAACGAATATGCCTGGAAGAAGGCAGATTGGTGCAACACGCCCATCTCCAAGTATGTGGATATGTCCTTCGTGACCTCGCTTCCCGGGACGGAGCTGAAGATGCATACCACGGCCTCGAAGCGCAGATATACAGTTACGCTGAAGAACGATTCGGATGTGATCGCATACCAGAACATACTCAAGGCCAAGGACTCCGACGGACAGCTGATTCCCGGAGCCATCTGGTCCGACAACTTCTTCGCCGTGCTGCCCGGAAGCAGCCGCACCGTGACCTGCACCCTCCCCGAAGGCAGCGGCCCGGTGAGCATCTCCATGAGCAGCTGGAATGCGGAGGTCCGCCAGAGCGCACCCGATTCCCTGGACAGGAACCGTTCGAAATATGCAGTGTACAACTTCAGCAAAGATGACCGCTATTCCAAGGAAGATACCTACGAGACCGTGAATGTCCGTCAGCCCAAGGGAAAGAAGGTGAAGAACGTCATCTTCATGATTGGCGACGGCATGGGATTCGAGCAGATAAGCTGCGCATGGGTGGTTAACGGCGGGAAGCTGAACCTCGACTGCATGCCCGTGTTCGGAGCCTCCCGCACCTATGCCCTGGACCGCCTGGTGACCGATTCTCCAGCCGGAGGAGCAGCCCTTGCCGGCGGCATAAAGACCAAATACGGCAACATCGGCCTCACCCCCGACGGCGATGTGATGGACACCTCCCTCAAAAAGGCTCAGCGTGCCGGCAAGAAGACCGGTCTCGCGGTGACCTGCCGCATCAACGACGCTACCCCTGCGGATTTCGTCAACCATGCTCCTTCGCGCAAGCTGGAGGAGGACCTCGCTGCCCAGTATGTGGATTCCGGCGTGGATTTCATCAGCGGCGGAGGCCTGCATTTCTGGACTTCACGTACCGACGGCCGCAATCTCGTGGAAGAGATGAAAGCCAAGGGATATACTTTCGTGGATAAGCTCGAGGACATAGCTTCCGCCTCCGGCGACAAGTTCCTGGGCCTCTATGACGAATATGATCTGAAAGGCGTGCACGAGCGCGGCCCCGTGCTGATGGAAAGCACCAAGAAAGCCATAGAGATGCTGGACAACAAGAAAGGATTCTTCCTTATGGTGGAGGGTTCCCAGATCGACGACTGGAGCCACCGTAACAAGATAGGCCACGTATGTGAAGAGCTCTTCGATTTCGACCGCACCCTCGGATATGTGCTGGAGTGGGCGGCACGCGATGGCCAGACCCTGGTGGTGGTGACCGCCGACCACGCCACCGGCGGCCTTTCCCTTCTTAAGGGTGACCTTGCCGGGCACAGCATAAAAGTAAACTTCGGCACTGTCGGGCACAACGGCATTGTAGTTCCCGTGTACGCCTTCGGCCCTCACGCGGAAGACTTCGCCGGAGTGCATGAAAATTCCGAAATAGGTCAACTGATAATGAATCTCATAAAATAATGAAACTCCTCTTCGCCATCCTCGCAATCGCCATCCACGGCATCATCCCCGAACCTGCCTACATGGAAGTACGTAAGGGAACTTGTGAAGTTAAAGACAATATCATCTGCACTGTCGACAATACCTCCGGCATCCCCGCCGAGGGCTATGTCCTCGACATTTCCCGCCGCAGGATCCTGATCCGGGCATCTTCTCCCGCCGGAGTTTTCTATGCCAAGCAGAGCCTCAGCCAGCTGGAGCAGGACGGCCGTGTGCCTTGCTTGAAGATAGAGGATGCTCCCCGCTTCGCATGGCGCGGATTCATGGTGGATCCCTGCCGCCATTTCCTGAGCGTCGAGGACCTCAAGAAGCAGATAGACGTGCTGGCCAAGTATAAGATCAACGTGATGCACTGGCATCTTACCGACGACCAGGGCTGGCGCATAGAAATCAAGAAATATCCCCGCCTTACCGAGGTTGGCGCCTGGCGCACCGAATTCGACGGCAGCGTCCACGGCGGCTTCTACACCCAGGACGAAATCCGTGAGGTGGTGGCCTATGCGGCCGAGCGCTTCGTGACTGTAGTGCCCGAAATCGAAATGCCCGGTCATGCCATCTCGGCCATCAGGGCCTATCCCTGGCTCTCCTGCACCGGCGAGGCCCTCAAGACCTTCTACACCTGGGGAACTCCCGACATCTCCCTCTGCGTAGGGGACGACCGCATCTTCTCCTTCCTGGAAGATGTGATAGCCGAGGTTGTGGAACTCTTCCCCAGCGAATATATCCACATCGGCGGCGACGAATGCCGTAAGAACCGTTGGGAAACCTGCCCCAAGTGCCAGGCCCGCATCAAGGCCGAAGGTCTGGTGTCCGATGAGAACGGCACCGCCGAAGAGAAACTCCAGAGCTACGCCGTGCACCGCATGGAGACCATACTCAACAAATACGGCCGCAAGCTTATCGGTTGGGATGAAATACTGGAGGGCGGCCTGACTCCCGGTGCGACCGTCATGTCGTGGAGAGGGGAGAAAGGCGGCATCAAGGCTGCCTCCGAGGGCCACGAGGTCGTGATGACCCCCAGCCACGACGGCATGTACCTCGACCATTATCAGGGCGACCCCAAGATCGAGCCCGTGACCATCGGCGGATATACCACCCTCGAAAAGATCTACAACTACGATCCCGTACCTGAAGAACTCTCCCGCACGGGGAAGGCCTATCTCGTGAAGGGTGTGCAGGTAAATACCTGGTCGGAGTACATCTACAACACCGCCAAACGCGAATATATGATGTTTCCCCGCGCATTCGCCCTTGCCGAAATCGCCTGGACGGCCCCCAGGAAGAAGAATTTCGAATCCTTCTGCAAAAGGGTGGATGCCGCCTGCCAGGACCTCGATGAGAGGGGAATGAACTATCATATTCCCCTTCCCGAGCAGCCGGAGGGATCCTGCGACAACATCGCCATGATCGACCGTACTTCCCTGAGTTTCAAGACCACCCGGCCCATGAAGATGGTCTATACCCTGGACGGAAGCACCCCGACGGCATCATCTGCCGAATATGTCAAGCCCCTTGAGTTTACGGAAGATGCCGTACTCAGGATAGCATCCGTCACTTCCTATGGCAAGCTGAGCCCGGTGCGCACCATCACCATCGACAAGCAGGAACCCCTGCCCGCTATTAAGGATGTTTTCGAAGGAATACGTGCCCGCCGCGCCGACGGCCGCTTCTACAATGCTTGGGAACTCGAGGGGGCAGAATGGAGGCCCATAGAGCTTAAACGCTTCAAGGATATCACCATGCTTGAACCCTATAACCGCAACCTGCCCGATTCTACGGTGTTCTATGCGGTTGAGGCCGAATCCTGCTTCTCCGTTGACGGAACCGATATCTACCGTTTCTCGTCCGACTGCGACCGGGTATGGATAGACGGACGCCTGATAATCGACAATTCCGAGGAAGAGGCCAAGAGATTCTCCCGTCACGACATCGAGTTGGCCCTTGCCGAGGGAGAACACAGCGTACGCGTGCTCTACATCTTCAATGTCCGCGGAGGATGGAACCCGCTGCGCAACAGCCCCGAAGTAATGATACGTAAGAAAGGAAACGTTCAATATATAACTACTAACTAAAGCTAACTAATAAACCAGAGGAAATGAAAAAGTTTTCTAAGATTCTTCTCTCGATGCTGCTCCTAGCGGGTTTCCTTGCCCAGGCAACGGCATCAGGCGCACCTGGTGAGGTTGTTACAGGTGTGGTGAAGGATGTGAAGGGGAACCCCGTTCCCGGTGCTATCGTAAGCGACGAGGCCCAAAAGGCCTACACGGTAGCCGACTTGGGCGGTGCATTCTCTTTTGCTCCTACGACTCCCCGCATTACGGTTACCTGCCTTGGTTACAAGACCAAGACCCTTACCGTCAAGGCCGGGCAGAATGTTACGATCATCCTCGAAGAAGACGACACGCTTCTCGAAGATGCTGTTGTGGTTGGTTACGCAGTACAGTCAAGAGCAAACCTGACCGGTGCTGTGGCAACCGTCGATGTGGGTACGGCCCTGGCCGGACGTTCGATTCCCGATGTGGGACGTGGCCTCCAAGGTGCAGCAGCAGGTCTTTCCGTTACCCTGCCTGACGCCGAGGTCGGTTCGGATGCACGCATCCGTATCCATGGAGCCATCGCTTCCATAGAAGGCGGCACCAGCCCTCTTATCTTGGTGGACAACGTTGAAGTTCCTTCCCTTCAAGTTGTCAATACCGACGACGTCGAATCCATCTCCATCCTCAAGGATGCCGCTTCCACCTCCATTTATGGTGCGAAAGCTGCTTTCGGCGTCATCCTCATCACTACCAAGAAAGGTGCAAAGACCGACAAGGTTACCGTGTCTTACAACGGTATGATGTCTTTCGAAAACATGGCGAAGGCCTATGACATGGCCGGAGTCAACGGCCTGCAGTATATGTTGGATGCAGCCGCCCGCTCAAAGGCGGTTGCCGGAACCGATCCCCGCGACTATTCATACGACGGTATCAGCACCGGTTCC
>JAFZJI010000060.1 GCA_017552105.1 Bacteroidales bacterium
AGTTCCGGCGATATGGGCGTGTCGATGATGTCCGACAGCACATCTTGGGCACCGTCGAAGTGCTGGGATGCCGCGAATGCCACCAGAGTGCGCACCAAAGTCTTGGGGATGGATGCATTCACGCCGTACATGGACATATGGTCACCGTTGTAGGTGCACCAGCCGAGCGCAAGCTCGGAAAGATCCCCGGTGCCTATCACTATTCCGCCCTCCTGCCCTGCGATGTCCATGAGTATCTGCGTGCGCTCGCGCGCCTGCGCATTCTCGTAGGTCACGTCGTGCTTGTCGAGGGAATGGCCTATATCTTCGAGATGGCGGGTCACGGAAGGCACGATGGACACTTCCCTGGACTCTATCCCGAGTTTTTCCATCAGTACGTCCGCATTGCCCTTGGTACGCTTGCTGGTACCGAAGCCGGGCATGGTTATGCCTATGATTCCCTTGCGGTCCAGTCCGAGGCGGTCGAAGGCCAGGGCGGTCACCAGCAGGGCCAGGGTCGAATCCAGGCCTCCCGAGATGCCTACTACGGCTTTCTTGCAGCCTATATGGTCCAGGCGGGAGCAAAGGCCGGTGACCTGGATGGAGAGTATCTCCTTGCAGCGCTCCTCCAGCCCGTTTCCGGCCGGCACGAAGGGATGGGCCTCGACGGCCTTGAAGAGCTTCTTTCCGAAGTCCGTAGGGAATGCAGGACCGCCATCCGTAGTTGAATAGGATTCCAACCTGGCGCAGAGGGCGTCGCGGAAGTTCGGGTTCTTGGCCCGCACGGTATCCAGCCTCTCCACGTCGATATCCGCATAGATGACGGAAGATCCGTGGGAGAAGCGCTCGTTCTCGGCAAGCAGTGATCCGTTCTCGTAGATAAGGGTGGATCCGGCCCACACCAGGTCGGTGGTGGACTCCCCGTAACCGCAGCTGGCGTAGATATAGCCGGCGTTCAGCCTGGCGGAGGTGGAAGATACCAGCATCTTCCTATAATCGTGCTTGAGTATGGATTCGTTGGATGCGGAGAGATTCGCGATTATGTTGGCTCCGGCCACGGCCGCATAGCTGCAGGGCGGCACGGGAACCCAAAGGTCCTGGCATATCTCCACGCCTACGACGGCCTTCCCTACCGAGAAGAGCTGCCTGGCGCAGAGCCTGGAAGACTGGCCGGCGTAGTTCAGCTGCCTGTCCACCGCGGCACCGCTTTCGAACCAACGGACCTCATAGAACTCCGCAGCATTGGGGAGATAGGTCTTGGGAACTATTCCAAGTATCTTCCCGCCCTTGAGGACGACGGCACAGTTGTAAAGCCTGCCCGCGCAGCGCACGGGAGCGCCTACGATGATCATCACCCCGGAATGGATGGCAGCGGAGGCGATTTCCTCCACGGCTTTTTCGGCCCCTTCGAGAAGGGTCGTCTGGCCGAAAAGGTCAGCGCAGCTGTATCCTGTAGTGCATAATTCGGGGAATACAACGACGGAGGCCCCGCCGTCGGCCGCCTCCCTGGCGAGCCTTATGATCTCTGCCGTGTTCTTCTGCGTATCCGCAAGGAAAACCCGCGGCGTAGCTGCCGCAACCCGGATAAAACCGTAGTCCTTTTGGTCCATGGTTTGCATACGATGTGTTTTAAATCAAGCAAATTTAATTATTTTTGCAGACATTTACTAAAAACCTAAATCAATGAACAAAGAAGAAATTCAAACCATCATCCCTCACAGAGCGCCGATGCTTCTGGTCGATGAAAGCTCTTTATTCGAGGACGGACACGTCGAATCCAACTACACAATTCCCCAGGACGCCTGGTTCGTACAAGGGCATTTTCCCGGCTATCCGGTAGTTCCCGGAGTGGTCATGTGCGAGATCATGGCCCAGGGCAGCGTGCTGCTTATCCCCCGTGAAATGCTTAAGGACAACACGGCCATGTATGCGGGGCTGGATGATGTCAAGTTCAAGAATTCCGCTTTCCCCGGCGACACTGTCTGCGTCAGCTCCAAGCTGGTGGACCTGCGTCCCCCGCTCGTAGTGGTGGAATCCACTGCCAAGGTGAACGGCAAGCTCTGCACCAAAGGCACTCTCAAGTTCTTCCTCGTACCCAAGGAGAACCTCAAAGGAATCAAATAGCAATCATGGATAAAGCCCCTATAGTTTCACGCAAGCTGGTGATCAACAGCTACGAAGCCGACATGAACGCCAGGCTCAAGGTGGTCAGCCTGCAGCACCTGCTCCAGGAAATCGCCTACAAAGGCTCCGACTTCTGCCAGTGCGGCCCGGACGTGATGCGTTCCAGGAATCTTTTCTGGGCTCTCAACCGCATCCACTTCAACATCATCGACTGCCCTTCCTGGGGTGACGAAGTGGTACTCCAGACCTGGTCCCGCGGGCAGGTCGGTCCTCTTTGGCACCGTAATTTCCGTATGGTGCGCGAGTCGGCCCCGGATACTCCCATCATGCTGGGAACATCTGCCTGGACCGTCGTCGATGCCGGCGAGCGCAGCCTTTTCAGGGGCGAATTAGGATTCGACGCTTCCTTCCATTACAGCGAAGACACTCTCCCCTTCTGCCCGAAGCTTATCATCCCCCGCGAGCTTACCCGGGCCGATGCCGGCACGCACAAGGTCGTATGGTCCGACATCGACACCAACGGGCACGCCAACAACTGCGCCTACACCCAGTGGGCACTGGACCTTATCCCCGTAGAGTACATCAAGAGCCACGTAGTCAAGGACGTGCAGGTGAACTATCACCGCGAGGTCCACTACGGAGAAGAAGTCGCCTTCGAGCTTGCGCAGGAAGGCGATATCTGGTACATCACCGGAAAATCCGGCGGGCTTGTATGTTTCGTGGAAAGGATAGAATTCGCCTAGCAGTCGAGCGCTTCCGCAATAATCTCTATAGGATTGAGCACCTTCATACCGGTGCTCATTTCTATTTGCCACTTGCAGGTTTCGCAATCGGTGGACACCACCGAATCGGGGGTGGCCGATTTCTTGATGTCGTCGAAGAGCTTGGAACCTATCTGCTGGGAGAAAGGATAGTTCTCTTTCTTGAATCCGAAGGTGCCGGCGATACCGCAGCAGTTCTGGTCGAGGACGGTCAGTTCCACTCCCGGAATCATGCTAAGCAAGGCTATGGAATAGACCTGCCAGCCCATCTTCTGCATATGGCAGGCGGTATGGTATATCACATTCTTTTTGAAGTCCTTACGGAATTTCAGCTTAAGTTCTCCTGAAGATACCTTTTCGTAAATCCACTTGGTGCTGAGCATCAAGGATTCGCGTACGTCGGAGTTGGGAAGGCCGAGCACGTCGGGATACTCGTCCCTCATGGTGAAGGTACAGGTCGAAGACGTTGTAAGCACCGGCTCCCCAGCAGAGACCGCCTTGCGCATGGACGCCAGGTTAACCTTGCCTTGCTTGCGGGCCTGGTCGGCGAATCCGTTGCTCATCAGGGCGACGCCGCAGCACTTTTCCTTTTCCAGAAGATGGACTCCGTAGCCGGCGGCATTCATCACCTTGACGAAGGCTTTGCCCTGCGCAGGATAGTTATA
>JAFZJI010000061.1 GCA_017552105.1 Bacteroidales bacterium
CGCATCCTCCAGCTGAAGAAATACGGCTTCAACGCCATTCGCAGCTCGCATAACCCCGCATCCCCCGCGATGCTGGATCTCTGCGACGAACTCGGCATGCTGGTAATTGACGAAAACCGTCAGATGGGCATCAACGAACAGCTCGGCCAGTTGCAGAAGATGATTGCGCGCGACCTCAACCATCCTTCCATAATTCTCTGGAGCATAGGAAACGAGGAATGGGCCATCGAGCACAGCCCCAAAGGCGAAAAGCTGGCTAAGCTGATGTGCCAGGAAGCGCACCGTCTGGATCCCACCCGCCCCTGCACCTACGGCAATGCCGGCGGGCGCACACTGGTAAAGGGTGTGGACGTGTTCGGGTACAACTACATAGTGCAGAATCCCATCGACGAATATCACGGGAAATGGCCGGAGAAAATGGCGGTCGGCACGGAGGAGACCTCCGGCGCAGGCACCCGCGGCAAATACGGGACAGTTCCCTCCGAAGGATGGATGGCCCCGCTTAACCGCCGGGATACCGTAGGGCGCATCAACGTGATAGAGCACGGATGGAAGTACTACAAGGCTGAGCCCTGGAGGGCCGGATTGTTCTACTGGACGGGGCAGGACTACCGCGGGGAGCCCAATCCTATGGTATGGCCCGCCACCGGTTCGCAGTTCGGCATACTGGATTACTGCTGCTTCCCCAAAGACGAGGCCTTCTACCTGCAATCCGTCTGGACCGACGAGCCTATGGTGCACATCTGCGGCCCCTGCGAGGGGGAGGTGTGGGTGTATTCCAACTGCAGCTCCGTACGGCTCTACGCCGACGGCAGGTCGCTGGGGACCAAGGAGATGCCGGAAGACGGCCACCTGGTCTGGAAAGTTCCCGCTTCTGCCCGGAGATTCAGCGCCCGGGGATTCATCCGCGGCAAGCGCGCGGCGGAAGATTCGTGGCCGGAAACCGTCAGCGGCACCAGCGTCATTGCTTCCAAGACGGCCCTGAAGCCCGACGGCCAGGATATTATCGTCCTGGACATCACTTCACCCGAAGAGCTGCTGGATGTAACGGTGGAAAATGCCGAGTTCCTGGGCTGGGGCAACGGCGATCCCGCCTTCAAGGAAATCGAGCGGCCCCTTGCCGCAGCGCTGCAGATAAAGCCGTTCGCTAACAGGGCCCAGATTCTGATCCGCAGCATAGAAGGCGCAAAAGGAAACGCCACGGTCAGAATCGGCCGCGGCGTCCACGATTTCAGCTATCTCCAGCTTTACTGAGCCTCTATCAGCAGCACCCTGGAAGACCAGTCGCTGCGCATAGCCCTCTCGACCTTGTTGGTCGGGGGGATTTCCAGGCCGACGTCCATAAGGAAGCGGCCGGTGAAGCACTTGCCCTCGTAAGGGAGAGCTTCGAGGTCCAGGCGGTCCAGCTCGCTCACCTTGTAGCTGCGGGAAGGGTCCAGGCCGGCGAGGCGCAGGCGCGGGAAGTGCTCGTCATAGAAGTTTGCTATCTTCCACCAGAAAGCCACGGCCTTGTCGTCGTTTTCCGAAACATACATCAGCGAAGCGAATCCCCTGTCGTCGTAGGGAGAAACCAGACGGTAGATGTCGCCGAACTGCACTATGGGGCGTATGCGCTTGTAGTCCGCAATGGCCTTGCGGCATATATCTTTCTCCTTGGCAGTCATATTCTTAGGCTGGATTTCCATCCCGAGACGCCCGCTCATAGCCACGTCTATCCTGTATTTCAGGGAAGTGGTGCGATAGACCGTATGGTTGGGAGTAGCGCTTATGTGAGAAGCCATCGCGATAGCAGGGAAGAAGTAGGAGGTACCCCACTGCATATAGATGCGCTGCAGCGCGTCGGTATTGTCCGAAACCCAGAACTCGTCGAACCAGGGCAGCACGCCCCAGTTGGCACGGCCGCCGCCCGATGCGCAGCACTGTATCACCAGGTCGGGATAAGCCTCGCGGACGCGCTCCACCATAGCATAGAAGCCCTGCCAGTAAGCGATATTGGAGAAGTCCATTGCTATGGGGCAGTTGGCGTCCCACTTGATGTAGGCTATGTCGGGATTCTCTTTCATTATATTGTCCACCACTCTGAAGGCGAAGTCCTGGACTTCCCTCTTCGACATATCCAGCACCACCTGGGTGCCGCCGCGGCCCTGCACTATGTCACGGTTGGCAGATTTGATTATCCAGTCGGGATGCGACTCGTAGAGTTCGCTTATGGTATTGGTCATCTCGGGCTCTATCCAGATGCCGAACTTGATCCCGCGCTCGGTGGCAGCCTTCACAAGTCCGGGGATTCCGTTGGGGAGCTTGGCCGTATCGGTGGTCCAGTCGCCGAGGGAAGAATGGTCGTTCTTGCGGGGATATTTGGCTCCGAACCAGCCGTCGTCCATCACGAACAGTTCTCCTCCCATCGAGGCGATGTCGTCCATCATCTGCTTCATCCCCTCTTCGTTGATGTTGAAATACACGCCCTCCCAGCTGTTCAGAAGTATGTCGCGCTCCTTGTCGCCGTGCCGCAGCATATATTTGCGGCCCCAGCGATGGAAATTGCGGCTTACTCCGCCGAGGCCTTCCGAACTGAAGGAAAGCGCCAGGTGGGGAGTAGCGAAAGACTTCCCCTTGGCGAGCACCACATTGTCGTGCTCCGGGAGTATTCCTGCAAAGAAATGATGGTAGTCGCTGTCATTGGTCTGGAAGCGCAGCTCATAATTGCCTCCCCAGCAAAGGGCGGCGCCTATCACCCGGCCGGCATCCTCCCTGGGCCTGCCGTCGAGCGATATCATCACCTCTCCATGGGAAGTATGGGAGTTGCGGGTGCCGTCTATGTTGCGTATGACCTTCCAGCCGCGGGTCAGGGGCTCGGTATTCACCCGGCCCTCGTTGGCCCAGGTGCCGTAGAGCGTGGATATCCACACATCATCCACCCGTATGGGAAGATGCCCCGAGTCGAAGCGGGTCAGGGTGACGGGCTTCTTGCCTTCGTTCAAGGTTTCGGTCCAGGTTTCTATCATATCCTGGTCCGTAAAGGTCTTGAAGAAAATCTTGACGCGGAGGGGGTAATAAGCATCCTTGCAGTCGATGCAAAGTATCTTTCCTCCCTCCCAGTCGCTCAAGCCGGATTTTTCGATGCGCAGCTGCACCGTGCGGTTGCCGTCCGCCTGAATGGCGGCGAAGGCGGCCTCTTCGGTGGCAATCAGGCCGTAACAGGGATAGCTGCGCTGGGCTTTGGTGCCCTGCAACATAGCTGTCTCGGCATCATTCAGACGGGTGCCGTAATAAACTGTTCTGACTTCCTGCCCGGGTTCCGTTTCCAGGACCATGGTAGTGTTTGCCGTGTGCAGGACGGCGACGCTCGCCAGAAGAGCGATAAGAGTCATCATAATGTGATTTCCAAATAGTGTTTTCCAGGCTTGTAAGGTAAGAATTCTTTTGCAGATTTCCCAGTACAGTGGATGGTCAGCTCATATTCGGCATCGCGGAAGCGGCGGTGCAGCTTGTAGCTGCCGTAGCGCAGGGGGATGCAGGGCTCGATGAGCAGGCCGTCGTACTGAGGTTTGATGCCGAGGATGAATTCGCTGACACATTTCCAGGTCCAGGCGGCTGTACCGGTAAGCCAGCTGTTCTTTCCCTCGCCGGGGCGGGCAGCGTCTTTTCCGGCCACCATCTGGCAGAACACATAGGGTTCCACCTTGCGGAGATCCTGGTCCTTGGGGAAGGCGGGAGTAATCTTGCAGTAATGTCTCCATGCATCCTCCGCCCTGCCTGCCATGGCCTCGGCGATGATAACCCAAGGGTTATTGTGGCAGAATATGCCGGCGTTCTCCTTGTATCCCATGGGATAGGAACTGATTTCGCCGTAATCCGGGATGAATTCCGAGTATGCCGGGGTGTTCAGCACCATTCCGTGCTCGCATTCCAGCAGTTTCACCGCCGAATCCAGGGCCTTGTCGCAGAGGCCCTCGGCAGCGCCGATGCGGGCCATTCCGCACCATCCCTGGCTCTCGATGAATATCTTTCCTTCTTCGTTTTCGGAAGATCCGATCTTGCGTCCGTAGTAATCGTAGGCGCGCAGATACCACTCGCCGTCCCAACCATGTTTCTTCACCGACTCTTCCATGGCTTCCACTGCGGCACGCACCTCGGCCACATAAGCGGCAGGAGCTGCCACCTTGGGATGGGAGAGCAGTTCGGCGAAGTCCTTGCCTTCCGCCACGAAAAGCCCTGCTATCATCAGCGATTCCGCCTGCCCGCCGGAAACGTTCCCGGTGGTCTGGAAGGATTCGTCGGGATCCAGCGAGAAGCAGTTCAGGTTCAGGCAGTCGTTCCAATCCGCCCTGCCTATCAGCGGCAGGCCGTGAGGTCCGAGGTTCCCGGCCACGCGGGCGAAACTTATCTTCAGATGCTCCAGCAACGACACTTCGCTGCCGGGCTTGTTGTCGAAGGGTACAGCTTCGTCGAGTATGCCGAAATCGCCCGTCTCCTTGACATAGGCGACGGTGCCGAATATCAGCCAGAGAGGGTCGTCACCGAAGCCGCCGCCGATATCATTGTTTCCACGCTTGGTGAGAGGCTGGTACTGATGGTAGCAGCCTCCGTCGGGGAACTGGGTAGCGGCGATGTCCAGTATACGCTGGCGGGCACGGTCAGGCACCATGTGCACTATGCCGGCCAGGTCCTGGTTGGAATCGCGGAAACCCATTCCACGTCCGATTCCGCTCTCGAAATAGCTGGCGCTCCGGCTCATGAAGTAGGTTATCATGCACTGGTACTGGTTCCAGATATTCACCGTACGGTCGAGTTCGGGCACGGATGACTCGATGCGGAATCGACCGAGCAAATCCTCCCACCACTCCCCCAGTTCGGCGAATGCCGCATCGAACTGGGAGGAGCTTGCGAAGTCGCGCATCATCTCCCTAGCCAGGCTCTTGTTAATGATACCAGGGGAAACGAATTTAGATTCGGGGGCGTTCTCTACATAGCCGAGCACGAAGATGAGTTCTTCGGTAGCTCCGGGAGCTATGGAGAGGTCGAAGCGCTGAGCTGCTACCGGGCTCCACCCATGTGCGACGGAATTGCCCGAAGTGCCTGCGAGCACTTGCTGAGGGGCGTCGAAACCATTATACATGCCTATGAAGGCTTCCCTATCGGTATCGTATCCGTCGAAGGGGCGGTTTACCCCGAGAAAAGCGAAGTGGTTGCGTCTTTCGCGATACTCTGTCTTATGGTAGATGGCGTCGGGTTCGATCTCGACTTCGCCGGTGGAGAGGTTGCGCTGGAAGTTCTCCATGTCGGTAGAAGCATTCCAGAGGCACCATTCAACGAAAGAATAAAGTTTTATGTTCTTAACAGTGTTGCCAGTGTTGGTGAGGCGGACGCGCTGCAGTTCGCAGCGGCGGCCGAGGGGAACGAAGAAAAGCAGTTCCGCCTTCAGCCCGTCTTTCTGCCCGGTGATACGGGTGTATCCCATGCCATGACGGCACTCGTAACTGTCGAGTTCCGTCTTGCAAGGCTTCCATCCGGGATTCCACACAGTGGAGCCATCCTTGATGTAAAAATAGCGTCCTCCCGCATCCATAGGCACTCCATTATAACGGTAGCGGAGTATCCTGCGGAACTTTGCATCCTTGCAGAAGCAGTATCCGCCTGCGGTATTGGAAATCAGAGAGAAGAAGTCCCCGTTGCCCATATAGTTTATCCAAGGCCACGGTGTTGCAGCCTTGCTTATCACATATTCGCGGGACGCGTCGTCGAAATGTCCATAGTCTTTCATAGCCAGTCTTTCACAATAATCCCCCAGGGTTTTATTACATCATCCGCCCAAGGCCCTTCGGAACTTGCTTCGGGGGTAAACATGGAACAGGTTTCAGCCTTGTCGGATATACTCCAGGTAAGCATGGATATGCCTCTGGATGTGGCCCAGTCGCTCCAGGCCTGCCAGGATTCCGCGTCGACGGGGCCGTCACCTGTGGCTTCGCAGGCGGCACACTCCGAAAGGTAGATGGGTATGCCGGCGGCGAGGGCCGCGTCGCTGCGTTCACGCAGATAGTCCTTGTGGGTAGCTGCGTAGAAATGTACGGTGTACATCAGATTGTCGTAGCTGGTGATGGGGTCTTCGGCGGGGAGATGTATGTCCTGGTCCCAGTGCGGGCATCCCATCAAAATGAGAGGATGCACGGTGGAGATGCTGTCGATGACGGGAATCAGTTCTTCGGCATAGGCCTTAAGCTCGGGCCAGCTGTCGTTCACGGGCTCGTTGTAAAGCTCGTAAATCACGTTGGGGCTGTCGGCATAGCGGGTGGCAACCTTGGTGAAGAACTCTTTTGCTTCGGCGGTATGCAGGATGTGGGAATGCCAGTCCACGATAACGTAGGCGCCGCATTCTATCGCTCCGTCCACGACGTTGTACAGGCATTCGAGTGCAAACTCGGGCTCGCCCATATATCCGCCCCGGATGCCGGGATTATCGGCCTTGGCATGATCGTCCGCCCCGATTGCGGCGCGGAAAACGGGAACGCCCCAGTCGTCGTGCAGATGCTTGACGGCCTCCTTGTTGTAGAAACGGGGCCAGATGTTGTGCCAGCCGAAACTTACGCCGCGCATGGTCACGGCTTTGCCGTCGGCCATCAGCTGGGTACCCTCGACATAGAGGGCAGGAAGCTTCGGAGCTTTATGGGATGCACACCCGATAGCAAGTGTCATACAGGAGGCGATGAGTATTCTTGAATAATTGCGCATGGTCATTTCTTGATTGGATAAAGACGGAGAAGAAGCATGATAAGCAGGGCTATGGCAGCAGGGAACAGCGAGAAAATGCTCCATATCATCTTCTGCACGGCAGGCTCGTTGGTGATGGTCACCACGGTCTGTCCCGTAACGGGATCGCTGCCGGAGATGAAGCCCGCAAGGCCGAGGAAGGTGGCCACGAGGGCTCCGGAAATGGCAGAGCCGAACTTCTGCGCCATAGTTCCGGAAGAGAAAATAAGCCCCGTGGACGAGGTGCCGTTCTTTTCGGTGGCGTAATCGGCCACGTCTGCATACATCGACCAGAGGAGCGGAGAATACAGTCCAATGCCTACGGATGTCAGGATCACCATGGCTACCATCAGCCAGATGAACTTAGGATCCATAGGTATGAAGAAGAACAGTATGGAAGTGACGGCACAGATCAGTGCCGCGATGCTGAATGCGCGGTGCTTGGCCCCTACCCACCTGGTGAATGCGGGGCTCAGGCCTCCGAAGACCATGCACGTAACTTCACCGAAAGTCATGAAGACGGTGTAGTTGATGATAAGGCCCGACACGGTGACATCGCCATGAAGGCAATACTCCAGCAGATAACCGGCCACGGCGTAGCGGAATCCGTTGAAGAAGTTCGTGCAGATGCCGACGAGCGTGAGATATATCCAAGGTTTGTTGCGGAACAGGTCGGCAAAAGGCTTGAAAGAGAATTTCTCGGCACGGACGGGTTTCAGCCGCTCTTTGGTAAGCAGGCCGCATGCCAGGGTGCCAAGGGCAGCCAAGCCGCCCAGGATCGCGCCAAGTACGGAATACTGATGGGCCGGCGTGCCGCCTACCAGCTTCTGCAGGTAAGGGAACGAAAGCAGGGTAACGAAGCCCATGGCATAGGCTCCCACCATGCGAAACGACGAGAACTCGTTCTTCTCGTTGTCGTCTGGCGTCATTACACCCAGCAGGGAACCGTAAGGAACGTTTACCGCTGTGTAGGCCACCATCATCAGAAGATACATCGAGTATGCGTAGATGCGTTTGCCTGCAGGCCCGAGGTCGGGCGTATGAAGCAGCAGCGCGAAGATCACACCCAGAGGAATTGCCCCGAAGATGATCCACGGCCTGTAAGTACCCCACCTCGACTGCGTACGGTCGGCAATGGCACCCATCAAGGGATCGGTTATCACGTCGAACAGACGAGCGACCAGCATTAGCGCGGCCGCATCGGCTACGGTCAAGCCGAAGATGTTGGTAAAAAACAGGGGAAATGCTATGGACATTACCTTCCAGGTGATTCCGCCGGCGGCGGCATCGCCCAGAGCATATCCTATCTTTTCGGACAGTTTGGCCATAATCAGATCTGTTTGCTGTTTTTATCGATAAGACGGTTCAGGCGTTCCACGCTCAGGCCAGTACGGTATCCGTCCGGAGCGGTATTCAGGCAGTAATCCACCAGGCGGTCGATGCTGGAGGTTGCCACGTGCATGCGGGTGTCGCTGGAGGCATAGTAGATGAATACCTTGCCATCCTCGTCGGCTATCCAGCCATTGGAGAAGAGCACGTTCATCACGTCCCCTATGTATTCATCCCCTTCGGGGGCCATGAAGAATCCGGCAGGCTCGGCAATCACCCTGGTAGGGTCGTCGAGGGCGGTCATATACATATAGAGCACATAGCGCAGGCCGGAAGCGCAGTAACGCACTCCGTGGGCCAGATGCAGCCATCCTTTGGAGGTCTTGACAGGGGCGGGGCCTTCTCCGTTCTTGGCTTCCTTGATGGTATGGTAGATGCGGGTGTTGATCACCTTCTCCTCGCGGATTACGGCGCCATCCATAGTATCGACCAGGGCCCAGCTTATGCCGCCGCCGCTGCCGGCGTCGATGAATCCGTCCTGAGGCCTGGTGTAGAGGGCGTACTTGCCGTCCACGAACTCGGGATGCAGCACCACGTTGCGCTGGTGGCTGGGCGACTGTATGTCGGGGAGACGCTCCCAGTTCTCGAGGTCCTTGGTACGGGCCACGCC
>JAFZJI010000062.1 GCA_017552105.1 Bacteroidales bacterium
GAAAAAGTCAGAATGGTTTCGACTTCTTGACCTTATGAAATTCTTCCCGGAGATCATAAACCGACAGTATCAAGATCTGACTTATCAGCTAGAGAATCAATCAAAGATTTCGTCTTGGTGGAAAGATGAGCGCGACTATGAAACACATATTGATTCTGAAAGGCTCTATGATTCACGGATGGTAGAGATCGAAGAGAGCAAAGAAATGATGGAAACCCTTCGTCTTTACGATGCTTTATTTGCAGTTAACCATTTTTTGACAAACGCGCACGCTTGTCTCCGGAACTATCTCGTTGAGAAGTATCGAAGAGGTGAGATAAAAGTAGAGTAATAAATGTATCAATCTCCACGTACATGTTAGAAGGCCTCGAAAAGGCGATTTTGATACACTTTTTGTCACACTAGAAACGAAAAATCCCTCACAGAGTACTCTGTAAGGGATTTCGGCGGAGAGGACGAGATTCGAACTCGTGGTACAGAATTACCCGTACGTCGGTTTAGCAAACCGGTGGTTTCAGCCACTCACCCACCTCTCCAGTTCCACGCGGCGGAGATTCCGGTCGGGACTGCAAATATACGAAGAAAAACCATTAATGCAATTTTTTCTTCGTTCGGGTGGAGGGGATTTTTCCGTTGGTAGCGCCGGGAATGCATTTCGGCGGGTTATTCCGTGAGTTCGTCGGAAAAACGGGGGTGCGGGAATCCTTTTCACCTACATTCTTACTATATTTGCTTCGAACTAACCGCATTCTGTTATGAAAGCAAGATTCACTATTGAATACCACACTCAGTGGGGAGAGAATCTGTTTCTGGTGTGCCAGGGCAGGAAATACCCCATGGAGTACTGCCAGGGCGGCTTCTGGACTGTCGAGATCGACAAGTTCACGGGCGCCATGCTGTTGGACTATACGTATGAAGTGATCCGCGACGGGATCGTCGTGCGGCAGGAGTGGCGGCATCACAGCCGCAAGGCCGCGCGGGGCGAGACTTCGTTCCGCGATGCGTGGAACGATGTGCCGGCGGGCGGCAACGGCTTCCTGCGGGAGCACTCGACCGCGATCTTCGACCGCGCGGGATTCCGCGGAGCGGGCACTGCGATTCCGGTATTCGCACTGCGGAGCAACGACGGGTTCGGAGTGGGCGAGTTCTACGACCTGAAGCAGATGGCGGACTGGGCGGCGATGACCGGCCAGACCGTGCTGCAGCTGCTGCCGATCAACGATACGACGATGACGCACGAGTGGATGGATTCGTATCCGTACAATGCCAATTCCACTTTTGCGCTGCATCCGCAGTTCATCAACCTGCCGGCGGCGGGGGTGAAGGTGACGGCCGCGTTCAAGAAGCAGCGGGCGGAGCTCAATGCCCTGCAGAAGATTGACTATGTGAAAGTCAACCAGGCGAAGACGAAGCTTCTGAAGGCGGTCTTCGCAGGTCCGGAGGGGGAGAAGGTGCTCGCGAGCGAGAATTACCGCGACTTCTTCGCGGCCAATGCCCACTGGCTGCTGCCGTATGCCGTTTTCTGCGCGCTGCGCGATGAGACCGGCACGCCGGACTTCTCGAAGTGGGGTCCTTACGCCAAGTACAGCCTGAAGAAGGCGAAGGACTACTACGCCGGGCACAAGGCCGAGGTGGATTACCATTGCTTCGTGCAGTACCACCTCGACAAGCAGCTCAAGGAGGTCTGCGCCTATGCGCACGGCAAGGGCGTGGTGTTCAAGGGCGACCTGCCCATCGGCATCAGCCGCACGAGCGTGGATGCATGGTGCCATCCCGACCTGTTCAACATGGATTCGCAGTGCGGCGCACCGCCGGATGCGTTTGCCGTGGACGGGCAGAACTGGGGATTCCCGACCTACAACTGGGACAAGATGGCCGAGGATAACTATGCGTGGTGGAAGAGCCGCCTGGGCAAGATGGCGGAGTACTTCGACGCATTCCGCATCGACCATATCCTGGGATTCTTCCGCATCTGGGAGATTCCCGTGCCGGAGAAGAGCGGCCTGATGGGGCATTTCAGCCCGGCGATGCCGTATACCTTGCAGGAGATTGCCGACAGGGGACTGGCCGTGGACGGCCTGTTCCTGGAGGATCCGCACCACAAGGGCCTCTGGCACCCGCGCATCAACGGCCGTGACACGGAGGCGTTCAAGCATCTCAACGACTGGCAGAAATGGTCGTTCAACGAGCTGTACGACGACTTCTTCTACCGCCGTCACAACGAGTTCTGGAAGCATCAGGCCATGCGCAAGCTGCCTGAGCTGCTGGGTTCGACCGGTATGCTCGCCTGCGGCGAGGATCTCGGCATGATCCCGGCCTGCGTGCCGGAGGTGATGGATTCGCAGAGGATACTTTCCCTCGAGATCCAGCGCATGCCGAAGGACCCGAACCAGACCTTCGCCATTCCTTCGGAATATCCTTACATGAGCGTCTGTACGACTTCCACCCATGACATGAGCCCGCTCAGGGCCTGGTGGGAGGAGGAAGACCGCGGCCTGATCCAGCGCTACTACAACGAGGTGTTGGGCAGGGCGGGCGAGGCCCCGGCCTACTGCGAGCCCGATATCTGCGAGCAGATCATCGCGCAGCACCTGGCTTCGCCGGCCATGTTCACCATTCTGCCTCTGCAGGACTGGCTGGGCATGGACGCGGAGCTGAGGTTCGCTGAGCTCGGGCGTGAGCGAGGCGGGTACGGGGCCGTTCTGGCCCAGCACTTCGCGGAAATAGCGCTGGACGAGGACCGGATCCTCTTCCTCCCACCAGGCCCGCAGCGGGGTCATGTCGTGCGTGGAAGTCGTACACACGCACAGGTAGGGGTATCTCGCCGGATCGGCGAAGGTCTGGCCCGGATCCTTGGGCATGCGCTGGATCTCCAGCGAGAGGATCTTCTGCGCGTCCATCACCTCCGGCACGCAGGCCGGGATCATGCCGAGGTCTTCCCCGCAGGCGAGCATGCCCGTCGCGCCGAGCAGTTCGGGCAGCTTGCGCAGGGCCTGCATCTTCCAGTAGTGGTTGTTGCGGCGGTAGAAGAAGTCGTCGTAGAGCGCGTCGAAGGCGCGTTTGCGGTCCTCGTCCAGGGCGGCGTAGGCGGCCGTCTTGCGCCCGTTGATGCGCGGGTGCCAGCGTCCGGTGCGGTGCGGGTCCTGCAGGAAGAGCTCCTTCGGCAGGCGCATCGCCTCCAGTTCGCCCGTGGCGTAGGGGAGCGCCGGGCTGAAGTGCCCCATCAGGCCGCTCTTCTCCGGCAC
>JAFZJI010000063.1 GCA_017552105.1 Bacteroidales bacterium
AGGAGAATCGTCGGATTTTGCCGATTTTGTTATGAGGAAAGTACTGATAATCAGCATTTTAAGTGCTGCAGCGATTCTGCTGATATCTTGCAAGATGCAGGCGCAGAACGACAACAGCCGATGGGCAGTAGTAAACGTAAGCGATGCATTCTTGCGCGCAGAGCCGCGCTACACCAGCGAATGCGTGAGCCAGACCCGCATGGGAACCCTCGTCCAGGTGCTGGAGCGCAAGGGCTACTGGGTCCGCATCCAGACACCCGAACCCTACGAGGGATGGGTTAACGAACTCGCCCTGGCCCCCACCCGCGAACTCAGTCCCGAAGAACAGAAAGCCAGCAAGATGTACGGCGCCACCCTTGAACCCATGACGCGGAAAGAGGCCCGGAAATATCTGAAAGCACCGAAATATATCTGCCTGCAGAACATCCCCGAGCAGCACCTGCTTATGGGGAACATGGTGGAAAAGAAGGGCTACGTGCCCGGCTCTGCCATGGTAGATTTCCGCGAATGGGCAGAAAAAGAGGCAGAGGAGGCGGACGACGCCAAAATCAAGGATATAATCAACTTGGCAAAGAGCTTCCTGGGCTGCCCCTATCTCTGGGGAGGGATGTCCCCGGGGCACTTCGACTGCAGCGGCCTCACGGGATTCTGCTATTTCATGAACGGCATACTTCTCCCCCGCGACGCCTCCCAGCAGGTCAAATGCGGGGTGGAAATCCCTTTCGAGGAGATGCAGGCGGGAGATCTGGTCTTCTTCGGGGATACTTCCGTCGGGCACGTGGCCCTCTGCATAGGGGACCATAAGATAATCCACGCCTCCCAGCTGGTGCGTATCAACTCCCTCATCCCCGGCGAAGAGGCGTACTACGGGCGCAACATCCTCCACATCCGCCGCATCCTCGGGCATCTTGCCGACGGCGGACTGAAGGCCGTCCCCATCAAGGACAGCCCTCAATACTTTTAATCGGGTATCTCCTTTAATATTAATCAACCATTATGAAACGTTCCTTTATTTCTCTTTTTGCGGGCGCAACCGTACTGCTGGCCGCCGTTTCCTGTTTAAAGACGGAGACAGTACAGGATGAGACACCAATCGAGATTGGTTTCAAAGCTGTGGCTAATGTTCCGACCAAGGCGGATCCGGAACTGTGTGGTACCTCTCTGGGCACGGACAACGACTATGTCATCTATGTGGCCGCCTCCGCAGATGGCTCTCCCAAGTATTTCGACCCTTCCGCAACCAGCTATGGCGGCCAGTTGTTCGCCTATTTCACGGACGGTGCCAAGTGGTTCCCGGCTTCCGGTTACGGCCCTTATACCAAGCAACATATCTACTGGCCTTTCGGCCCCGTGAAAGTGGATTTCCTGGCCTATACTTTGACGCCGGCAGCCAAGGACGCCCTTGCTCCGACTTTCCATAACGAAACGCATGCACGCGAGTTCACGATTTCCGACTGGGATACCTTCGCCAATCAGTTTGACGTGATGTTCGCCGTGGCAAATGGCTGTGTGCCCGGCTCGGACGGCAACGTCGCCCTGGCTTTCAGGCACGCCCAGGCCCTCCTGGCCTTCACTGCCAAGAAGAGTGCCACGACGACGGTAGACTTGACAATCAACAAGGTTACGGTCAAAGATCTGGAATACGCAGGCACGCTTAAGGTCGACAACTACCGTGCTAACCTGAAGGCCGCCTGGACCATTACCGCCCACGGCGACAAGGATCTGAGCTCGGCCGAGGGTATAGCAGATTTCCCGTATACGCTGAACAGCACGGCCACCCAGATCACCACGAACCTGCTCATCCCCGAGCAGTCCTCCAAGCAGATAGTGATCAACTATACGATGGGCGGCAAGACCTTCGACTATGAACTCAACATCCCCCGCACGCGTTGGGAGATGGGAAAGAAGTACACCTTCAACCTGGAGTTCTCCGCTGCCGAGGTTACGCTCACCGCTTCGGTCGATGAATGGGCCGACATCGTCGATCACGAAGAGATTGGTTAGCGGCTTTCCGGTCCGATGAGGAATCCCATCCTAAGAGTCCTGTGCACCGTATCCCTCCTCCTGCTCCTTGAGCTGTTGGGGGAGGGTCGGTCATACGCACAAATAATCCGGACCAACGTCCTGGCGGTACCGTTCATGAACCTCGGTGCCGAGGTCCCGCTTGGCCCCCGTTGGAGCATCGGTTCCGACATCTATTATCCATGGCTGGGGCGTCCCGGCCGCGATGCGGGTGTCGACAAGAGCGGAGTCTGCAACGAATTGATGGCAGCGGATCTCGAACTCAGATACTGGTTCGAAAACGGGAACCCGAGCGGCGGGCAACGCCTGCTGGGCTACTCCGTCGGCATTTACGGAGCGGCCGGACTGTATGATTTCGAACGCGACTGGTCCGGCTATCAGGGTAGATTCTACAACGCCGGCGTGGACTTCCTTTATGCCGTCCCGGTATTCAAAGGCAGGCTGCATCTGGAACTGGAGCTCGGCCTCGGTTACATATGGTCGGCGGCGCTTCCTTATGACTGCCCGGAACCGGGAGGCCCTATCTATCACCGCAAGGGCGTAACCAAGTATATCAGGTGGTTCGGGCCTACCCGGGCGCAAGTGTCGCTGGCGGTCCCCATCTGCCTGTTCAAGAAAGGAGGTGCGCGATGAAAGGGATACGTCTCGCCATCTTTGGCATAGTCCTTCTTGCGCTCGCGGCAGGATGCAGCCGCATCCCCTTGCATGAGCAGGGTTCGGGCGTGTATCTCCACCTCACGGTGGACCGGTCCCAGGACCCGTTGATGGAAGCGTATCTTGACGCCCATCCGTCCTTGCGCGAAAAGTTTGTCGGCAAGATGCCGGAAATGGTCCGCGCATGTTTCTACGATGCCGTCAGCCACGACCTGGTGTCGGAGGATTTCCTTCCGCCCACAGGCGGATTCGTAAGTATCCGGGACGGAATATACGACGTGGTCATATACAGTATGGGTACGGAAGCAACCCAGGTGTCCGGCTCGGCAAAGCGCGCCGGCGCCTATGCTTTCACGGACCCTACGGGTGTCCGCGTCAGGCCGCAGTCTGCGCATGCAATGGGCGACGAGATCGACAACCCCATCACTTCCGCGGAGCAGCCGGTCGTCTTCGAACCGGACCATCTGTTCGTTGGTAAGATAGCCGGGGCGGTAGTGCCTGTACGGCCGGACGATGCCGATCCCGTGGTCTTGTCGGCGGTCCTGACCAGCATTTCCGAGAGCTGGTCGATAGAGATTCCGTACATCGAGGGCGCGGAGCGCATCCGGACCGCCGAAGTCTTTGTCACCGGCCTTGCCGACGGCCGTTTCCTTTGGGACGGGCGGACGACGGGCCGTCCTTGTGCGATCGGCCTCAAAAGCGAGATCGACGCCCAGGGCGGACGGATTGATGCGGTATTCAATTCTTTCGGCAGATATCCGCAACCGGGCAGCGATGTCCTGGTGATGGTGCTCGTAACCACAAACAGCGGCGCCCGCTGCCTGTTTTCCTACAATGCCGCGGACCAGTGGCTCAATCCGGACAATTCGGCACACCGGCTCATTTTCGACGAAACCATGGAAATACCGGGCGACGACTACAAGGGCAGCGGAGTCGATCCCGTGGTCATTGGCTGGGAAGGCGAAGAGATCACTGTAATCATCGCGTGCTAGTTCCGGAAAAATTGCTATCTTAGCAGGCGAATTAAAAAGAACATTATGAATCTCAGAGACATCAATAAAACAGTGTGTATGATACAAAAAGAGTTGTATGATGCTCCAAGCACGGTTGTTCTGGAGTTTACCACTGAGGGAGTTATTTCATCAAGTCCGATGGATAACATGAGTATTACATATGATGATCCTTTTAGGGATGAAACTATTTGGTAAAAGGAGACAAAAGCGATGAAAAGGTTTTATTATTATCTTGGTATTATTGGTTTTTCCCTCATAACCATTACTGCCTGTTATAAAGATTCCAACATCTCTTCGAATCTTAACCAAAAGGAATCCCTTAAGCTGAACTTAACCATTAAGTACGAGTCTGATTCGGAAACCAAAGGAAAGAAGGCTGGGTGGGAGAGCGGAGATAAGATTTTTCTCTTTTTCAACGGTGTAACGTCGGGTTATCTTACTATTACTTATGATGGCATGAATTGGGATGACGCCGCCTTGAATGGTCTCACCATTGATGAATTGTCGGAGAGTGGTAGCACTCTTACCGCCATATTTCTTCCCTTTGGAAATGATGCGGTTCCAACTTACACAACTAAGTGGGTTTTCGATAAAGGCTTTGATACATATTATCTAAGAGCAGCAAAACAAAGTTATACCTTAACGAAAGTCAATGGAATAACAACCCTCACTGCCACTCTTGCTATGGCACAACCTGGTCGTTTCTGCCAGTTTTTCGTGCCGGATGAGAGCGCTACAGGGACAGCTCTTTTTTCGTGCAATAACATCCGTCCGCAGGGTCTGGGGTCGGTTTCATCTTCAGGTTCCTGTAACAATCTAAATGATACTGCGAACTCCGGCGAACTGATTACCGGATATGCCGGTACGATTGGCGGAGAAAAAGGGTACTATTTTTATGGAACCCCTTATAACGATGCTCCAAAATTATACAAATTATACTATTACTTTACTTTCGAGAAAGACGGGGTATACTATGACTATCTGAAGATAGGAACATCAGAGATTAGTGACAAGTCCGCCGTAAAATTACCTTCCATGAATAGGGTTGGTGTTGGGTATTATTCAAATAATACGCTTGGTGGCTATACATGGGCTACGGTGAACTATGGCGCAAGTAAACCATGGGAGTATGAATCGACCCAATATGAATGGCCCGGTTCGACAAGTAGTGAATGGGAGAACACTGGTCTTACCCAGCTTGCCGGGCGGGGAGAGGCCGTTCCCACGGCATCGCAGTTGGAAGCCCTCTGTTCAGTTTCAGTCAAGTTTCGAATAATGGCAGGAGGCGTAGTCGGATATCTGTTATATGATACCGGGACTAAAGGATATTTGTTCCTTCCTATGTCCGGTAGGAATGAGGGAAAGGATGTGCACAAAGTAGGCTACTATTGGTCCTCTACTGAGTACGATGGTTCGAATGGAGTATATCTATCTTCAGATGCCTGGACTGCGCCTCATATTGGAGATTATCTCCATCAAGAGAAAACAAAAAAGTTGTCAGTCCGTCCGATAAAACTATAAGAACTATCACCCATTGAATGCGGCAGGCAATGGATGCATTAAAGCGTCCATCTGAACAATTAATCTTTCCACACCTTAAGGTGCTGCTCGAGGGCCCACATTTCGTCGCGATATTTGGCGGCTGCCGTGAAATCCAGATCGGCAATTTGTTTTGCAGGACAAATCTACTTCCGTGGCACGATGCCAGAGCCAAATACATGGGAAAACGGCAATGGAGCCGTGCTGGAGCACGTTGCGGGGGCCAAAAACGCTGGAATACGGTTCTGGCAGCGTGCTGTCTCTGGACGGGTAATGCTATTCTTGGTGAAAATATGAGCCATATGTAAACGCCATATAGACTATCGAAACGGACGAGGCCAAGGTCCGGGACATAACGGAACTCGCAAAAAGCTTCCTCGGTTGCCCCTATCTCTGGGGAGGGATGTCCCCGGGGCACTTCGACTGCAGCGGCCTCACCGGATTCTGCTATTTCATGAACGGCATACTTCTTCCCCGCGACGCCTCCCAGCAGGTGAAATGCGGGGTAGAAATCCCCTTCGGGCAGATGCAGGCCGGCGACCTGGTCTTCTTCGGCGACAGCTCCGTCGGCCACGTGGCCCTCTGCATAGGCGGCCATAAGATAATCCACGCCTCGCAGCTTGTCCGCATCAACTCCCTCATCCCCGGCGAACCCGACTACTATGGTCGCAACATACTGCACATCCGCCGCATCATAGGCCACCTTTCCGACGGAGAGCTCAAGGCCATCCCCATCAAGGACAGCCCCATGTATTTTTGCGTGGCGCGTAACTAATTGATAATCAGTAAAATGATGGGTGTCCTCCCCTGGCTTTGGCGGGGGGAAGGATGTGTCCATCTTGCTGTAAATCAACACATTACCCGCCACCACCAGTAAAGGCCCTGAGCCCCGCAAAGAATAGAAATGCATTATTCAAATTAATTCACTATCTTTGCACCGAATTAATTCAGAAAGACATGAATCTCAGAGACATCAAGAAAGACATCGACTACGTTCTCAGCGCTTTCATTGAGGATTGCACCGTTTGCGTAGCAGCAAACCCCAAGTCCAACGACAAGGCTATCGCAGGCCTTATGGAGGATGCCGTGGACCTCTACAACGAGCTCCGCGACAAAGTCACCGTGAAGATCGAAGGATCCAAGAAGGTATACTACAACAACCTTCGCAAGGAGATCCTCGAGCGTACCGATGCTCTCTACACCAAGTTGAGCGAGGCTGTCGCCAAGGGTGGCAAGGTTGAGGCTGAAGAGGCTCCCAAGGCCGAGAAGAAGGCTCCTGCCAAGAAGGCTCCTGCCAAGAAGGCCGCCCCCAAGGCCGAGGCTGAAGAGGCTCCCAAGGCCGAGAAGAAGGCCCCTGCCAAGAAGGCAGCCGCCGAGAAGAAGCCTGCTGCCAAGAAGGCCGCTCCCAAGAAAGAAGCTAAGGCCGAGTAATCGGTATTGAGCGTAAATGATTAAGCGCCGGTTTCGCCCGGCGCTTTTTTTGACGTAGCAGAAGAATAATTCTTATCTTTGTAAGATATGAAAGCAAGACACATCGTATGCGCTGCCATCTGCACGCTGCTCTGCAGCTGCAACTTGATCAGCTCCATCGTGCACGACGACCAGGTGGTGGCCAAGGTCGGCGGCGAGCGCCTGTACCGCTCGGAACTTGCCAGCTACATACCCCAGGGCGCATCCCCCGAAGACTCCGCATCCTTCGCCATGCAGTTCATCAACTCCTGGGCCATGGAGCACCTCTACCTCAAGACCGCCGAGTCCCGCCTCAGCAAAGAGCAGAAGAACGTAGACAAGGAACTGGAGGCCTACCGCCGTTCGCTATTGCGCTACCGCTACGAGCAGCACTACATAAACGACAGGCTGGACACCCTCATCACCACCGCCCAGCTCGAACAGTATTACAAGGACCATGCGGCCTCGCTGGAACTCCAGCGCCCCATACTTAAAGTGCGTTTCGTGGATATAATGTCCGATTCTCCCAACTTCGGGGAGATAATGGAGAAACTCCCTTCCGAGGGAGGCCAGGCCCTGAAAGACCTGGACAGCCTCGCCTACGTGTCGGCCCCCCGCTTCTTCGACAGTTCCAACAAGTGGATGGATGCCGCCGTGCTCGCCCGCGAGTTCGGCACCGACTATTCCACCATGCTCTCCAAACTCAAGAACCGCTACATCATCTTCGATTACGAGGACCGTGGAGAGACCCGCGCCGCATACGTTTTCGCCATACAGTACAAGGGGCAGGCCCCTATCGAATTCTGCGAGGCCTCCATCCGCGACAATATCCTGAGCGAAAGAAAACGGGAACTCCTGAACAATTTGGAACAAGACTTGCTAAAGAACGCGCAGGACAAGAAAGATTTCATCATTTACACGAATGAAAATTAAGTACGTAATAGCAGCAATCGCAGCCCTCGGCAGCATCTGCGCCGGAGCACAGAGATACAAGACCATCGACAAGAGCGTCGCGGTCGTCGGCAACGAACTTATCACCGTATCCGACCTCGAAAACGAAATCCAGATGATGCGTGCCCAGGG
>JAFZJI010000064.1 GCA_017552105.1 Bacteroidales bacterium
ATGGACTTGCAGATGTGGACGCCGCGGTCGTTGACGATCGTGGACTTGATGACCTCGTTGCCGCAGGCCTTCAGCAGGCGGGAAACGCTGTCACCCAGGAGGTTGTTGCGGATATGGCCCAGGTGCAGGGGCTTGTTCGTGTTCGGGGAGGAGAACTCCACCATGATGCGCTTGCCCGTGGGCGGAAGCTGGCCGAAGTTCTCGTCCGCCGCGATCTCGGCGAACGTCTCGTCCCAGTACACGGCGGAGAACGAGAGGTTCAGGAAGCCCTTCACGGAGTTGAACGCCGCAATCTCGGGCACATTGTCCACGAGCCACTGCCCGATCGCGTTCCCCGTCGCATCCGGGGCGCTGTGGGTGATCTTCAGCAGCGGGAAAGTCACGAGCGTGTAGTCTCCCTCGAACTCCTTCCGGGTCACGGCAACCTGCAGGCTGTCGGCCGGCACCTCGGCCCCATACAGGGCCCTGATGGCCTCAGCGGCCTTATTCTGGATGAATTTTTCCGGTGTCACAGTTATTCTAGTTTAAATTCTCAAGCATATTGTTCTGGAAAGCCTGGACCTTCTCATAAGGGACGCCCAGGGTATTCACGACATAATTGACGGCCTTCGCCTGGAAGGTGTTACCATAAGATCCGCCGGACAAGGAATAGATGAAATCCACGCCCCTAAGTTCGTTATCCACTGTGCGGTAGTAATAATTCACAGGGGAGCCAGTGCGAATACGAGGTTTCCCACTATCAACAGCACCCGATAACGAAGTCAATTCATAGTCCACATCGCACCAGCCTTGTTCGACGCCCAAAATAGCCTCCAGAAGCATACACACATACCCTGTGCGGTCTGCGCCAACCTTACAATGGATATAGACCCCCTTGTTCAGTTCAACGGCGCTGAATACCTTTGACAGAATCTGTTCCATCTTTTCCGTGTTGGTCAAATCCGACCAACTGTTGAAAGACCGAGATGTATGCCATTCAGTGCCCAAATGTAAAGCATCATATAACCGGTTTTCACCAGCACCTGCCGTTCCATAATAGCCAAAGCGAAGATCCACGTCTAAACCGATGTGCATATAGTTCAGCAGAACCTGCTTTTGCGCGTCGGTCGTTTTGTCCATATTACTGCCGCGGAAAAGCTTACCGTACTTGATCATCCGACCATCCTGGGTAACCTGCCCGCCAAAGTCACGGCAGTTATTGGCATACATCTTTCCGTACTGGCTGTTGCACACATTGATCATGCGTCTCCGGCCGGTCGTGCTGAAAACGCCCTTGGTTACAGGCACGGTACTATCCCCATTGATCACTTTGTAGTAGTAGGTACGATTCGGGATGAGGTTGTATACATCAGCAGAAGTAACGCTCTTGTTGCTAACGGAAACGGATAGCTCCAAATCGGTCATCGCAGCGTCGTTGTAGACATACACCACCTTGGTAGTATTACCAGAGGTAGGATTGGTCCACGAAACAGGCACGGGCTTCGGCCAATCGGTACGGTTAGTCGTACTCTGGTTGCCTCCATAGATATCCTCAGTCATGTGAGTCATATCGTAATCCGTCGGCGGATTGTACGGATTGGCATCTACCTTGTCGAGATAAGCCTTCATTTTGTCGTTCTCGATACTGAAAACGCCGCCCCGCATCGCTGATTCCTTCTCCAAATCCAAATTGACTCGCTTCAGACCGTTGCGATTGAACGTAATGTTCGAGATAGAGAAAGAGTAGGTAGCCACATTGGTGACGACCTCGAAGGCCCCGGAATAAGTGCCAGGGGCAATAACCATGTAGAGATGGTCCACTGCCGCAGCATCCTTGCTTTCAGCGACGGTGGCGGCCTGGGGCTTCAAGGTCACGGAAGTTTTGCCGTTCGACCAACCCAGATCGGGGACCTGAGGGCCATCCCCAGTCCGACTCACACCGGTAAGATCCAATGTTGCGACACCGGAGAGATAACCACCGGCAGACGCCGAAAAGGTAATGGATTGAATCTGCTCGCCGTGGTACAGGGTGGAGGAAAAAACCCGGAAATCAAGGATGGAACCTAGGTTCAGAAAGAAAATGGAACCGTTGGTGGCACCTTCATGGAACTCGGTCGGGACGCCCGCCATGGGCATAGCCGACACGGAACCGCCCTGTTGGGTCGAGGGGAAGACGACATCGACGGCCGTAACGTCCGTATTGCTCCCCTGGAAGGGATAATAGGCATGGATGGCAGTACCTTCCGCAAGCGGAGTCTCCGTGGACAAATCGATGGTTTTCGGCGTGGACGACATGTTCACAATCGCGGCCACGGATGCGGCACTTCCCATGAACACGCCCACCTGGTCCCCGCTTTCCCAGAATACACCCTCTTCGCCCAGGGTTGCCCGGGTTTCTGAATCGGCAAGCTCAAAACGATACGTGTACTCGGTTTGCTCAACGGGGGCTACCGGTTCTTTCTCTGCGCAGGAATGGAAGGCTGGAATAGCAGCAATCGCCGCCATCAGCATCAAGTAAAACCTCTTCATGACAGACACAGATTAAGGATCGAGTTCCCCATCGAGATTAGGATTCTCGTTGTTGTCCGAGTTGAACGTCGTGTTCATGAATTGCTCCTCGAGACGGAGGAAGAGCTGTTCAGCTTCGGGGGCTTCATAGGGGAAACGCAGGTTTGCGCTTTGCCGCTTTTGCATAGGATTCGTATTTGTCAAGTTGTTTGTATCCAGTATTTTAAACCGCAAAAGCCGGCCACGGGGGCCGGCTGTCCTAACTATCCGAGATAGCCTTTGAGCAGCTTGCTCCGGGACGGGCTCTTGAGGCGGCGGATCGCCTTTTCCTTGATCTGGCGGACACGCTCGCGGGTGAGGCCGAAGCGCTCGCCGATCTCCTCGAGGGTCATCTCCTGGCAGCCGATGCCGAAGAAGGACTTGACGATCTCGCGCTCGCGGTCCGTCAGGGTGGAGAGGGCGCGCTCG